>JAJYJC010000003.1 GCA_021796415.1 bacterium | reverse complement strand
GGGATCTCGACGTCGATATTCTTTAAGTTGTGTTCGCGAGCCCCGCGAACGATGATTTTATCCTGCATATTTACCCATCCTTGCCTGCCCCGCACTTTGCTAATAGTGCGTGGGTCATTCTGGCTTGTCCAGAATCCAAACTTTAAAATTTTCAATTCTCAATTTCCAATTTTCAATCAAGTCACAATTTCCAATGTTTAAAAATTAAGCCATTGAAAATTCAATGAAAATTATTAACTGAAAATTAAAAATTATTCCTAAGAATCCCGCTGAAACCTCTCCATTATACAGATTTTTGCGAGATGTGGCAAGAGTTTTTGGCTCGCCTCTAAATGTTGATTTAAATTGACTTAAAGGTTATAATGTGTGTCCAAACTTTGTTCACGCCAACCACAACCGGAAGGGAGATGGACATGCAAAAGGAGGCAATTAAGGTCGAGTCTCTCGAAAAAGCGGTCGAGGCCATGCTGGACGCCATCCGACATGGTGATCTGGATGGGGATATAGAGTTGCCCGACGGCAGCCATATCTCTATCAACCCGCACGACCTGAGAGTTACTGCAAACCTGTCGTCATACTATATGATCGACATCATCAACAGAACGAATCAGGGCGATATAGCCGCCACACTGGAAAGGGGCATTCCTGTCGTCATCTGGAACGGCGAGAGGTGGCTTATCTGTACGCGGTTCTTCCCGAAATAGTCAACCGGAAAGGAGATAGCAGTGCAACCACCGGAGATCATGGATAGGCTCATCGTCGATGCCAATACTGTCGTTGAGGCAATGATGAGCGTTATTCGCGACAACCAGGGCAAAGAGGGCGATTACGAGTTGCCCGACAGCAGCACACTGGTCATCGAGAACGACCCTGGGACCAGCAACCCTGACTGCGAGGCGCCATACTTTAACCTGCTTTGCGGAGAGGAATTCTCCAGAGCAGTGGAGAAGATGTACGGTCAGGGCAGCAGTGCTATAATCGCTGCCGAGGGCAAGCGGATATGCTGCTACCGGCAGCAGCACCAGCCTAACGGCTGATTCCAACACCTTTTTTGTAGGCCGGCCTCCTTCGGGAGGCCGGCCGTCGGCTTCTTTGGGGGGGGGATTTTAAATAGGTAGTCCGATCGATGAAACTATTTTTGCCCAATTCACCCATAAACCCAACGACCCAATAACCTATTTAATCTTTTTCGATTCCAGTTTTGCCCTTATGTCACGAATCTGGTCGCGCAGTTTGGCGGCTGTTTCAAATTCTAAATTCTTCGAAGCTATTTCCATTTGTTTTCTCATGTCCCGCACAATTCTCTCTACCTCATCCTTTGGAATATCTGAGATTTCTATCTTCTTCTCTTCCGGCACCTTTTGTGCCAGGTCATCTCGGATAGCTTTCTGAATGGTTTTCGGCGTGATGCCATGTTTCTTGTTGTATTCTTCCTGAATCTTGCGCCTGCGCTGTGTCTCGCCTATCGCCTGCTTCATCGACCCGGTGATATTATCGGCGTACATTATGACCCGGCCTTCTTGATGCCTGGCGGCCCGGCCCATCGTCTGAATTAGCGACTGGTTGCTTCGCAAAAATCCTTCCTTATCTGCGTCCAAAATGCCAACCAGCGACACTTCCGGCAGGTCCAAGCCTTCTCGGAGCAGATTGATTCCAACTACCACATCATAAACACCCTTTCGAAGGTCCCTCAAAATTTCCGGGCGCTCAAGTGTTTTAATTTCGGAGTGCAAATATGTAACCTTGATACCCAACTCTTTCAGATATTCGCTTAGGTCTTCTGCCATTCTTTTGGTCAGGGTCGTCACCAAAACCCGCTGCTTTTTCTTGACCGTTTGGCGAATCTCGTGGATAAGGTCGTCTATCTGGTTTTTGGTCGGCCTGACATCGACAAGAGGCTCAAGCAACCCGGTCGGGCGAATGATCTGCTCGGCAATCCAAGGGAAACCCCTTCCCGTCATTCTGGCTTGGCCAGAATCCTTGTCCAAATCCGATTCTGGAGTCCTATCGTCCCCAGAATGACCTTTTTTGTTTGAATTTTGCTCATTGGAAATTGATTGGAAATTGGAAACTGGAAATTGATCATTATTTCTTACCGCCTCATAATATTCATCAGCTGACTCTATCTCGCCCTCACTTGCAACCTTAAACTCATAGGGTCCCGGGGTGGCAGAGATAAATACGGTTTGGCCCATTAATTTCTTGAATTCCGAAAAGTGAAGCGGACGGTTGTCGAGCGCTGAGGGAAGCCTGAAACCATGCTCAACTAAGGTTTCTTTTCGGGACCGGTCGCCGTTATACATCCCCCGAATCTGTGGAATAGTCATGTGCGATTCGTCTATGAGAAGAAGATAATCGTCCGGGAAGAAATCAAGCAAAGTTGACGGCGCCTCACCCGCCTTCCTGCCGGAGAGATAACGGGAATAGTTCTCAATGCCGGAGGTAAAGCCCGTTTCTTCAATCATTTCCAGGTCGAAGTTCGTCCTTTGCTCGAGCCTTTGCGCTTCAAGCAATTTCCCTTGCGTTTTTAGCTCTTTAAGCCTTACTGCCAGCTCTGTCCTGATTTCCGGAATGGCAGAGTGCAGCCTTTCCTTCGGCGTGACAAAGTGGCGCGCCGGAAAGACAGACAATTTATCTATTTTTTTGCCGAGCTCGCCTGTCACCGGATTGATGCTTCGGATAGCTTCCACAACATTCCCATCAAATTGAATGCGATAGCCTATTTCCTCGTAAATCGGAAATATATCGAGTACATCGCCCCGCACCCGGAAATTCCCCCGTTCAAATGTCTTGTCATTTCGCTCGTACTGTACCTCGAGCAGCTGGCGCATGGCCTTTTCCTGGTTCTTTGCCCTGCCGGCCTCAAAGTCCACTCTCATCTGGAAATAGTCTTCCGGAGAGCCAAGGCCATAGATGCAGGAGACACTGGCGACTATTAACACGTCTTTTCGTGACAGCAGGGCTGCCGTGGCCGCATTTCTCAAGCGATCGATCTCTTCATTGATTTTTGCGTCTTTCTCAATGTAGGTGTCGGTTCTCGGGATGTAGGCCTCCGGCTGGTAATAATCGTAGTATGAAACAAAGTAGCGGACAGCGTTGTCGGGGAAGAATTCCTTGAATTCGCTATACAGTTGTGCCGCCAAAGTTTTGTTATGGGAAATAACCAGCGTCGGCTTATTAATCTCTTGAATCACATTTGCCGCCGTGAAAGTCTTGCCGGATCCGGTCACGCCAAGCAGAATCTCTCGCGTGAGACCCTTTTCTATGCCAGACGCAAGCTTCTCTATCGCCTGAGGCTGGTCGCCGGTCGGCTTATGCGCATGTTTTAAGACAAATTTATCCATAAGGCAACTATTCTATCACGAGTATGCGATCAATTCTAGTATAAGGACATCAAAAGACCCGCCCAACAAGGATACTCCTGAAAAACCTAATTCCCTATCGACCCAAGTACCGATTAACCCATTTACGGTGTTAATGCAAACGACTGGTAAAACTTGGTGAAATATTTGTCGCCCCACTTGTCATAATCGTCGGTTTTAATCATAAGCGCCCTATCGCGGTACGGCAGAACTATGACGCCAACCTTGCGGTTTAAGTCCTTGTTAGTGTAAACAAACTTTGTTCCGGTAAAATTAGAAATGGTAACCTTTTCCTCGCTTGAACTAGTATCCATATTCATCTTTATACTTTGTTCGAGATCACTTATTTCATCAGAATAAAGCCTTTTGCTGACCACAACTTGAAGAGCGGAATGGTTATCTCTGGTGTTTGAGTCATAACGAACCGTATCCGGGCTGAAAAAGAGACTGTAAGGATCATTGGCATTTATATCGTAGTACTCATACTGCGACCAATTTCTCGGCACTATAAATTTAAAGGCCCCAAACTCCTGCCTGGCAGTGTACTCCGTCCAAGGATTTTCCTTGATGTCTTTGATTTGCGCGTCACATGATACCTTGTCATCTTTGGCTTTTTGGTCGGCCGCCTGCGAAGCAACGCTATTTATATATGCCTGCGTCTTGTTTGCCTTCTGGTAATAAATAGCTGCAAAAATCAGGGATATAATCAGAAACAAAGCCACCGCTCCAATTATGATTTGATATATCCTGGAAAAGTTTGTTTTTTCGCTCATCGGCCCTTGAGGGCTAATAGGATTAATCGGCGGAGGCGTGGGATCAACCGGTCCGCTCGGCGGCACACCTGAGCTTCCCGAGCCACCTCCTTGCCCCGAAGGATATGCATTCATCGGATTTATGGAATCAAAATCATTCATAACTTATGGCCCCCATCGGGCACTCGAGCACTACTTCATCGGCGTCACAATTGTCGCAATTGTCTTGTTTGACATGAGACTTATAATCATCTCCGAGCTCAAAACAATCCGGACATACATTTACGCAGGTTCCGCACCCGCTGCACAAGTTTTCGTCTACTACAAATTTTGCCATTTAAAAATACACTCCTTTAGTCACTTACTATTAATGATTAAATGATAGATACAATTTGAAAATATGTAAAGGATAAACTTAATCGGAAAGGTCAGGCCTTTTTTCCTTCGTTATTTTCTTCGCCTCATCCTTTCTCCACCTCTCAATCTCGCCATGGTTGCCGCCGGACAGGATTTCCGGCACTTCCATGCCCTTGTATTCTCTGGGCTTTGTGTATTGCGGATATTCAAGCAGTGAATTTTCAAATGATTCTTCCTGCGCCGACTCTTTCCTGCCCAAAACACCCGATATCAAGCGGCTCACCGAGTCAATGATTGCCGCTGCGGCAATTTCACCTCCCGTTAATATATAATCGCCAATCGAAATTTCCTCATCAACCAAGCCCCTGATCCGCTCGTCAAACCCTTCGTAATGCCCGCAAACCAAGGTGATATTGTTCTTTTTTGAAAGCTCCCTTGCTTTCTTCTGCCCATACTTTTCCCCTTTTGGAGTAAGCAAAATAACCACAGTTCCGGGATTTTCTTGCCGCACTTTTTGAATGGCTTTGTCCATAACATCAACTTTCAAAACCATGCCCGCCCCGCCGCCATAAGGAGTGTCATCAACTTGCTTGTATTTTCCCACGCCAAAATCACGAAGATTGCAGGTTTCAATTTCTATTTTATTATCCTGAACCGCCCGCCCTATTATGCTGTAATCAGTCAGAGCTTTTATGGTTTCGGGAAAAAGAGTTATAATGTTGAATTTAATTTTTGCTTTCATGCTTTCTATTCTATCACAATTAATTGTCATTCCGAGCGGCTTCACGATAGCGGCGAGCCGAGGAATCCCTTTCTCTCGGAATCTTGTTTATGAGATCCTTCGATTCCGCTACGCTTCACTCAGGATGACGACGAGAGTAGAGCCGGCAAGGACATTCTTTGCTTTATCATTTTGCAAGGTGTGTCCTTGGCGGTAATCTAAATTCTGCTTGGAAGGACAGGCCTAAATGAGTGCATCAAGATCTGTCCTTCTTCTGATCTCTTGCTTTTGCGGTAAAACATTAACTCTTTGTTTCCGCCAGCTTTTACACTTAAAAAGCCACGATTTCGTGGCTTTTTATGCTCAATACTGAATATTGTATACCCTATACCGATTTGGATTTTACAAATCCAAATCTGCCATTGGCTCCTCATCCGACTCTTCTGGAGCAACCTCTTCTTCTGCTGGAATCTCTTCAACTTCCGTCTCGACTTCAGCCTTTTCTTCTTTAGCAGGTCTTGACGATCCTTCTGGCTCAACGATTTTTAGGTTTACCCTGGAGTCATTCTTTGCTCCTAAAACTCTGAGTAATGTTCGGATAGATTTGGCTGTCTTGCCTTCTTTGCCGATAATAACACCCATATCTTCAGGGTCAACTGTCAGCTCGAGCAAAACCCCTTTCTCGTCAATACTTCTGTTCACCTTGACTGCATCCGGCTTGGATACGATTTCTTTTACTACTGATTCTACAAATTCCTGATCCTTCTCCTTTGCCATTTCTTCTCTCCTTCGCCCCGCTGGGGCTTTTATATTATTAATTAATAATAATCGAACTTACTTGTCCTGCGGAGCTTCAACGGGATTGGATTCCGCAGCTGGTTCTTCTTCGGGCTTGCCTTCAGAAGCTCTGACAGACCCAGACTCTTCTTTGGGCTCTTCTGCAGCTTCTTCTGCTGGAGTTTCGTCTTTCACCTCATCCGCTGCTGCTTCCTCGACCTTTTCATCGGTTCCCACTTCTGCCTTCTCATCAGCTTTAGGCACTGCTGGTTTTACCTCAGCTTCTTCTTTTTTCTTCGGCGCCTTTTTCTTCTCTACAATTTTAACCCACTTGGGCAAATCGATTTTCTCTTTTTTGAGAAGTTTTGCCAAAGTATTAGAGGGCTTGGCTCCTTTATCGAACCAGCCTTTTAGCTCATCTTTCTTCACCTGTAGCTCTTTTGTGTGGGGGTTATACCAACCCAAAATTGAAATGAATTTGCCTTGTACTGCTCTGTGCGAATCCGCTACAACGATCCTATAGTGTGCCTGCTTTTTCTTACCGACACGGGTTAATCTGATGACTACCAATCCTGCTCCTTCTGTTTTTACTGTATTAATTGATTTACTTGTGACAATTATAGGAAAATCTGGCCCAAAAGTCAATTGGAATTCACTAAATCTTTTCCAAAACCAAAATCTCCCGGAAAACTCTTTGGTCCGGGCGGGAATAAATAAATGTGCCTCGCCTCGACACTTCTTCTTCTGAAAAATCGCCGGCACCCTCAAACAGATCGACAATTTTATAGCCAGCCCGGTCAAGAATCGGTTCAATGTCCAAGAAGTGCTTCTTCCCTTTTGAATAAAAGATCGGCAATGCCAGCACTATTCTGGCGTTCTCTGCTATGATCTTTTTGATCTCCGCTAAAGCCTCCTTGTATAAACTAAGCAATTCGGTTGAAATTTCATGTATTTCGGTTTCGGTGGCTTCTTTTCTTAGGGGCGGGCCGAGATAGCCCTCTGCCACAACTGCATCCACCTTCCCATCAATTTTTCTTGATAATTCCCGTGTGTCAGCTTGGAAAATATTCACACTTGAAATATCCAGGGCAAATTCATGAGCCAGCCAATCCATATTTTTCTCGCTGTCTGAAATCGCCTTTTCACTCTTGTCAGTGCCGTAAATTTTCTCATACCCCAGTAGCTTCATCGCTTGCAAATATGTACCGCTGCCGCAAAACGGATCCAGAAAGACCGAATCCTTGCTTTTACCCGCAAGGTTCACCATAATCATCGCCAGCTTTGGAGGCGTGGTCCCGGAAATCACATCACGAACGGGCCTACCAAAGTCAATTTTGCTATAAAAGTCCACATCCTGAACATTTACGGTTCTGGCAAGGAAAATTTTATTTTTGCCGGCAATCAGACAAATCTCCGCGCCACTTTCTCCAATTAATTTATTTTTGAGTACCGACGCGCTGTTTAAAGACCTTCCCTTAATCTGAGTGAAAGCCAACTTATAGCCTTCTCCCTTAAATTCATTTTTCAAATTTATGTAAACGCTTTTCAGCCCCCGAAAGAGCTTCTCGCCGGTCTTTTTCCCGCCGGCCAGCCTGTAAATGCTCAGTCCCAAATGATACTTTTTATCTCTGTCACTGACTTGTTTCTTTAAATAATCTGAAATGGCCGGCAATACCTCACTTAGCCCTGCCGCCTCCCCAAAAATCTCGGCAATCTTTATAGTCCCGCCCAAACCCCGGATAAAATCAGCGCCAATGCCTGTTGCCTCAAGAATCAAAACTTCCTTAGAGAAGGATATAATCCGAAATTCTTGTTGTTCTCTTTTTAGAACCTCCAAGATTTCAGCAACAGATAAGGCTGTGTTTCTGCCTAAAACAAAGGCATATTTTTTCATCCTAAAAGTATTACTCCTACCACACTCAATGCGGCTGCAATTATTTTTTTTGGTATTTGCTCTCTTTCTCTTAAGAAAATGGCAGCTAAAATAACTACCACAATCGTTGTTGTTGGGCTGATGGAAGATATCTGGGCTGCATTTCTCCCGATTTGATAAGCAATATATATTGATAACGTTGCAGCAACATCAAAAACCACAGCTGGACCGATCCTGGCTAGAGCCTGCCTCTCCAGAAAAGTTGAGATATTTATTTTTCGCCTATAAATAACTCCCGTTAAAAGTCCAGGGATCAAA
This sequence comes from bacterium, assembly GCA_021796415.1. Lineage (GTDB taxonomy): Bacteria > Patescibacteriota > CPR2 > UBA1875 > JAJYID01 > JAJYQQ01. Next base: position 46,254 of record JAJYJC010000003.1, on the reverse strand, counting down.
AATGCCAAAAAAGTAAATGTAAGAGCATCAAATGACCTTAATATGTAAGCATCATTAACAAAAGCCAAACCAAAAAGTATGGCAGTCAATAAAGCATATAGCTCCCCCTTGCTAAACTTTATCTTTGTATTTTTCCATGTCACCATTAGGGCAGCTATAAGCACCAAAACCAATCCCACAACTTGAGTGAAAAGAAAATTCTCATTAAGCAGGGCAATGGCGGCAACGACCGCAGTGACAGTGCTAATCTGATAAATAATTGAGAACTCAGACACTTTAACCTCTTTCAGCGCCTTATATCTACAAATATTTCCTACTCCATGGAGTAGAATCATTAGTGCAAAACTCAGCCAGAGCAAAAATATGCCCGAAAGATCAAAGCCTCTAATCAGAACAACAACTCCAAGAAGTATACCTGCTAAAACTTGCAAAGTAACAGAGAGGGATATAGGATCTACATTTTTCTTCTTCGCTATAGATCTTTGCAATAAGGAAGCAGTGGAAAATGCGAAGATATATATAAATAAAGCTATTTGCCAGCTCATATCAAAACTTTCATGTTCCAACTTCTGTCAGTTTCAGCGAGTACACTTGCGACACATGATTGTCGTCCATGGAGACGCCGTAGATAACGTCGGCTTTCTTCATGGTTTCGCGGTTGTGTGTAACGACAATAAATTGAGTTTTATGTGAGAGAGTTTTTAAAATTTCCAAAAATCTTTCAGTATTTGTTTCGTCAAGTGAAGCGTCTACCTCATCCAGTACACAGAATGGACTTGGATTTACGCTTAAAATAGCAAAAAGAAGCGCGATCGAGGTCAGAGCCCTTTCTCCGCCTGATAACGAATTTAGAGACTGGTTTTTCTTGCCCGGCGGCGTCGCTGTAATCTCCACGCCAAAGTTTCCCTCCTCATCTGTTTCTAGATTCAATGCCGCATTGCCCCCGCCAAAAAGAATTTTGAAATATTTGGTAAACTCCTCTGAAATTTTTACAAATGTGGTTTTGAACTGTGTCTTGATGCGCGCGTCTAACTCTCCTATAACTTTCAATATGTCTTTTTTTGCCTTTTCCAAATCCTCATATTGTTCACGCAATTCACCAACCCTCCCCTCCAGCTCTTCAAACTCTTCCCCGACAAACTGGTCGATCTCGCCGAGCGCATACATGTCCTTTCGAAGGCGCTGGATTTTTGGCATCAGATGGTCAAAGTTCCCGCCTTGCAGAGGACTGTCCTCTGCAAGGGTCAGACCCTTGTAAAATGTCTCGCCCAGAAACTCATGGATTTCATCGCGCAAATCTTCCTCGCGCGTCTCTACCTTTGCCAGATCAATATTGAAAGCGCCAATTTCTTCTTGAACACCCGCGAGCTCTCTTCTCCTTGACTTCTCATCTTCCAAAATCTTAGTATAGTCACCGGAAGCGCTTTTTGACGCCAACTCCTCCAGCTTAAGTTTTAACTCAGAAATTTCCTCGTCTATGCCTGTTTTTTCCCGGTTTAACTCGGTAATCTTTTTCAAACCTCCGGCTTCCGGCTCTTTTAAACTGCCTATCTTGGCAACTGTATCTTCTAATTGCTTCTTTAAGCTCTCGGCCCGGCTTTTTGAATTCTTCAAGATGTCTTCCCGTGAAATGGATCTGACCCTTAAATCCTGAATGATACTGAGTATTTTTTCCTTATTTTGAACCAGCCCCTTTATCTCTTTTTGCTTGCTTTCAAGCAGGCTGGTGTCGGTGCTCTGGCTTTTTTTGATGTCTTCTGCCAAAGCATCTAAGGCATTTGCTACACTTTCCGCCTCTTTTTTGAGTTTGCCGAAACTTTTCAGATCAGTGACGGAATTCATTTTTGCCACCACCAGCGAGTAATTTTTGTAAATCTCTTCTAGCTTTTTTCGAATGTCATCCTTGGTCAAAGACAAGCTTTCCCGTTGAATTTTTGCCAGAGTGTCATTTGAAAAAACAATTCTTTTGTCCAGCTCGGCAAGCTCTCTCTTGGCGCTATCAAGCCTCGCCTGATTTTCACTGCCCTCTGTATTTAGCCTGGCTATTTTTTCTTCTAACTCTCGGATGTCCCGAGAAATCCTATCTCTTTCACCGAAAAGCCCTTCCTTCTCCCTTGAGAATACAGACTTCGACGCTTGATTTTCAGCCTCTAATCTGTAAATTTGCCGCGCAAGATCATCGCTTCTTGCAGCAAGCGAGTCAATATTCCCTCGAAGCTCTTTCTCCTTCTTGTCAGAACCCTCGGCTTTTAAACCTTTGGCGATTTTTGCTTCCAGTGCAGTAATTTCTGACTGCAGGCCGGATTCTTTCTTCTTAAATTCTGTGAGTTCCTTCTGCAGCTTTTCTTTCTTGGATTGAATTTGAGAAAATACGCCGGAATAATATTTGCGGCTCAGCTCATCCAGCTCCTTCTCTATATCCTGCTTTTTTTGGTATTTTTTGAAGTTTCGCTCAGCCGACTTCAATCTCGGCTCCAATTCATACAAAAGATCTTTAATGCGGATAATGTTTTTGTCTGTTGAGTCTAGTTTGCGTAAAGATTCAGCGCGCTTGATCTCATACTGCTTCACGCCCGATGCTTCCTCGAAGAGAACTTTCCGCTCAGCCGGACCATAAAAAAGCAAAGAATCAACCATCCCCTGTCCGATAACTGTATAAGTAGATCTTCCCACCCCGCATTTTGCAAGCAGTTCCTGCACATCGAACAGCCTGACCTTTTTCCTGTTAACAAAGTAATCATTATCGCCGTTTCGATACAGGCGGCGGGTAATTTCAATCTCGGAAAGGTCAACACCATTGTCATTTCCATTTATTTCCATGTCATTCCCGCGAAGGCGGGAATCCAATCCTTTTGAATTTTGAACATTTGAATTTGATTGGAAATTGCCTGCCTGCCGGCGAGGCAGGGAAATTGGAAATTGGAAATTACTTTTGAGATCCTTCGATACCTCAGGATGACGGAAGGAACAAGCATTATCTAAGGTTAAAGAAATTTCCGAGAATGATCCCCTGCCCTTCTTGGCACTGCCGAAGAATATGACGTCCTCGCCTTTTTTCACTCTGAGAAGCTTCGAAGATTGTTCGCCCAAAACCCAGCGGATAGCGTCGGCAATATTACTCTTTCCGCTTCCGTTCGGTCCGACAACCGCGGCAAAACTTTTCTGCTTGGCGCTTCCGGCTTCGGGGAAATCCAAAACATTCTTCCCTCCGAAAGACTTAAATCCTGCAACATGAATGTTTTTGAGATACATAAATAAAACCTCCGTTTAAACCCGTTACTTATAGGGTCTAGGTTGTGGCTTGTGGTTGCTAATTGTATACAACAAGCCCCTAAAAGTCACTATAAGCAACAATAAGCCCCTATCTCCAATATTCTAGCACAAGGAAAATAAATCGGAAATGAAAAATCAGACAAATAAAAGATAGCGTCATTACCGCTATCTTTTATGATTGCAATTTCATCTGCCGAACTTCCTACACTCCCTCCTTCAAATCCTTGCGATCATCTGCCATATTCTTTTCCTGTAATTTTTCATTCTCGATTATCTCTTTTCTCTTTTGCTGAGCTTCTTCTGTAGATAAATTCCCCGGAGCTCTCAAGGAATCTTTAATCGCTGACCCCATTTCAGATTTTCCTTCTTTTACTGCATTTAGTTCGGCAATCTCTCCCTTTAGCTTCTCAATCTGTGCTTCTTTGTCAGAAATTTGATTATCTAAAAGCTCATAACTAGTTTCTATAGACAATACCTTGCCTGGCAATATTTCTTCTACTATATCTCTTTCTTTGTCAAAAAATAAATCTTTTTCGACTGGACCATCTTTTTCAATCTGCTTTTTTGCTTCTTCTACCATTCGTGCCTCGTCTTCGGCTTCTGCCGGATTTTCTACTCTACCCTTAGGCAAAACTCGATCTACTTTCTCACTAAAAGTTTCCTCTGTTTTTGGTGATGGTTGTTCTGTGTTCATGATAATTCCTTTCCAATTATGTTTTTATTATGGCACAAACAAAAAGCATTGCAAGGAAAGTTATGCACAAGAAAATTATCTCGATTAAGCCCCTTAAGGCAGACCAAAATAACAATTTTTTTGTTTTGAGGGTCGGACCCTGTAAGAGACACGGTCCGACCCTCCTTAAAGAGAGTCCTATTTATAGCTCTTGAGTGCGTCTTCGGCGGCATCTTGCTGGGCAAGCTGCTTCGAGGAACCTTTTCCTTCACCTATTTTTCTTTTCTCCAGAAAAACACCAACTTTAAAGGTCCTTTGATGGTCCGGCCCCGACTCTTCTAAGACATCATATTTAGGCGTTATACTTTCTTTTCTTTGCGCCAATTCCTGCAATCTGCTTTTGGGGTCTATGTATAACTTCTTCTCGATTATTTCCGGCAAACGCCTGATCAGATTTTCACTGATAAATTTCTTGGCAGATGTATAGCCTTTATCCATATAGATGGCGCCGATTACCGCTTCAAAACAATTCGCCAAGATGAGCTGGCGCGCCCTGCCCTTCGATTTTGACTCGCCGCGAGACATGAAAAGGTAGTTCTCAAAGCCCAGATCACGCGATGCATCGGAAATAGTCTCTGTTTTTACGAGTGCGCTTCGCCAATTCGTCAGATCCCCTTCGGGATTTGGATAATTTTTGTACAAGTGCTCGGTTACCACCAGCTCCAAAACCGCATCCCCGAGAAATTCAAGGCGCTCGTTGTGTTCTTTGTAATCAGAGTTTTCATTTAAGTATGAACGATGGATAAATGCAGTGGTTAAGAGCCCCTCATCGTTAAAATCTACGCCAATTTTCTTCTGCAGTGCCTTAAAGTCTTTGTCGACCATAATTTCTAAGTCCCAATTTCTAATGTCTAATCAAATTCCTAATTCGTTAAGTTTCAAGATTTGGTATTTGGAATTTCGTTAGAAATTACCTGCCTGCCGGCGAAGCAGGGATATTTTTAATTTGATATTACAAGATTCTGGTCGGGCCTGCCTGCCGGCAGGCAGGCCAGAATGACTGCCCTCTATACTCAATACTGAATACTCTATACCGCGTCGCCTTTCGGGGGACGCTTGTCATCCTCCGGGTTGTACCTGTCGCTTGCCCGGTAAACCGTACCCAAGACCCCATTCACAAACTTTGAGGATCTGGGTCCGCCAAAGGCTTTGGCGAGTTCAACCGCTTCATTAATAGCTACCTTTGGAGGAATTTCTTCTTTTGAAAACAAAAGTTCATAAACCGCCATACGCAAAATAGTCAGATCCACCAAAGCTATTTGTTCGATGGGCCATTCCGGCGCAGCCGGCCTTATGATGGCATCTATTTTGTCTTCGTTTTTGATGACACCCTTGGCGATATCTAGGGCAAACTGCTTGTTTTGCTCTCCGGAAGCAAACTCCCCGACATTTCTATCTACGACATCTTCTATTTTCTTTGTTTTATCGGCCTTTGCTAACTTCTTTCCATCCAACTGAAACTCGCAAAAAGCTATTTCAAAGAGCGATTGCAGTGAGATAATTCGTGATAGGTGCCGGTTCGATGCCATAGTTTTTTAATTTCTAAATTCGAATTTCTAAATTCGAAACAATACTTAAATTTTAATTTTCAAATGTTTTAAACTTTTAGATTTATGATTTTGAATTTGTTTAGAATTTCGGATTTAGTGCTTAGGATTTATCGTCTTCTTTATTGTCCTGTTTTTTAAGTTTCTTTGCAAGGCCGGATTCCACATCGAGCACTTTTTTATCTCCGTAGTATCCGCAGGTCGTGCAGGCTCGGTGAGGCATTCCCATCTCGCCGCATTTTTTGCACGCAACCAGATTTGGCGCATTTAAAGAGTCGTGCGCTCTTCTCTGCCTGGTTCGTCTGTGCGAAGTTTTCTTCTTTGGTACAGCCATCGTTGGTGATCTCCTGTATGTTTATTTATGTTCTATTAATTTTTTCTTAAATGTTTATCTAATGCAAATTTCAACGAAAATTTCTAAATCCTAATTTCTAATGTCTAAACAATATCTAATTTTCAAATGTTTTAAACCTTTACAATTTTGAATTTGTTTAGAATTTCGGATTTAGTGCTTAGGATTTTGCGATAATGCCTTCGCATTTCTCGCTGCACAGCGGTTTCATCGGTATGTCGAGAGTAATTTCCTCGAGTGTAGGTTCGCCGATTTCAATCTGGAAGTTTTTATCTACAATCAACTTGTCTTCCTCCGGCGTCCTTCTGCCAATCAGATATTCCCTGTCAAATGCAACATCCCCTTTCCTTTCGTACTCCTCCAAACATCTGGCGCAAACGGTTTTGGCTAAATAATTTATATCAAATTGCGCCAAAATCTCTTGCTCGAGAAGTGTGAGCTGAACATTTCCGGAAATTTCCTGTAAAACATTTTCCTCATCAAGGCGTAAATTCAGTTTCTCGTCAATTTCCGCTTTCAATCTGTCACCGACTTTACCCTTTGCAATAAGATTCTTTACGTCAATTTTTGCAGGAAATGTGGATAATTCAAATTTTTCAGGTTCTTTTTTCATAAATAATATACGAATATTATCCTACGTCCGTCATTCTGAGCGACTTTTTCTCAAAACGAGCGAAGAATCTCATGAGATCCTTCGTGCCTCAGGATGACCACCCCCGACAAACTCTCTTATGCGACACCAACAAATTATACCAAAATATTTAGCTTATGACAAGGCTAAGCAGCTTGCCCGGAACATATATGACTTTCTCGAGTTTCTTGCCTTCCAGATATTTCTGCACTTTTTCGCTAGCTTTTGCCAGCTCCAAAACTTCATCTTGGTTCGCCTCTGCGTTCGCCACGACCTGTCCTCTAACCTTGCCGTTTATTTGCACCGCCACAGTAACGGTTTCTTCTTTTATTAATTTCTCGTCATATTCCGGCCAACCCTGAACATGTACGCTATCCTTGTTACCCAGCTTTTCCCAGAACTCTTCAGCCATAAATGGCGCAAAAGGCGACAAAATAACGATGAGCTTCTCAAAGTCTCCCTTGGATATCGGGTTCTTTTCTTCCTGCAAAACATTTGAAAACTTCATAAGCGAAGCAATGGCGGTATTAAACTTAAAATCTTCAATATCCGCGCCGACTTTCTTGATCGTCCGCGCAAGCTTTGCCTGAATTTCCGTATTTGAAATTTTTGGCCATGTGCTTTCATGCATTTTCCAAATTTTCTCCAAGAACCTTTTGACGCCGACCAATCCTTTCGGATTCCACGGACCGCCGTCTTCAAACCTTCCCATAAACAAAATGTAGGTTCGAAAAGCGTCGGCGCCATGTTCTCTTATAACCTCGTCCGGAATGATAACGTTGCCCTTTGATTTCGACATTTTCTTGCCGTCCGGGCCCAGAATCATGCCCTGATGGCGCAGCTTCAAAAACGGCTCGTCAAAACTGATCATTTTCATGTCATGCATGGCTTTGGTTATAAATCGGGCGTATAAAAGATGCATTGTGACATGCTCTGCCCCGCCGACATACATATCAACCGGCAACCATTTCTTCGTCATATTCGGCTCCATCATCTCTTTATCATCCCCAACGCTTGGATAGCGCATGAAGTAGAAGCTTGAATCAACAAAGGTATCCATGGTATCAGTTTCTCTTTCCGCCTTGCCTCCGCAATACGGACACCTGGTGTCAACAAATTCTTTTACTGATGCCAATGGCCCTTTGCCGGTACCTTTTGGCTTAAAATCTTTGACATTTTCCGGCAACTTTACCGGCAGATCTTTTTCAGGAACCGGCACCACACCACACTTTTCACAATAAATAATAGGTATCGGCGCTCCCCAATATCTCTGCCGGCCGATAGACCAGTCATGAAGACGATAATTAATTTTGCGCCTTCCAAAGCCTTTCTTTTTCAACCACTCAGCCATTTTCTTTTTAGCCTCATCTGAGAATAACCCATTAAACTCACCCGAGTTCACCAGCTTCCCGGGACCAGTGAATGGCATCTCCTCTCCAGCCTGTAGAGACTTCCAGAAAATCTTCAGATGTTTTATATTCAAGAAATTTTCGACTTCTTCTGCCTTGACCCAAACTGCTTCATGCTGATCCTTTTCCTTCTGAGCCACCTCTTGCCGCTCATCATTCTCAAGTTCAAAGAGCGAATAAATGGAGTGAGCAATGACATTTGAATCCTTATGAGGCCGGTAAAATTCCTCAAAGATAGTATTTCTGAATTTCTTAATGAATTTAATGTTTTTATAGCCGGTTTCTTCTAAAACCTCTCTTTTTGCCGCTGTAACAATTTCCTCGCCGTCAGTCCCTCCGGATGGAAATGCCTGCCATTTTGTCTTTTTCCACTTAAGGCACAAATACTTATTGTCTTTCGGATTACGGACGACCGCTATGGCAAGGTCGCGTACTTCCGTTTCTTTTCCCGGCTTGGTTTCAAACTTAGTGTATGGAGCCACGGATTCCTTCATCGGCAATTTATATTTTTTGGCAAACTCATAGTCGCGCTCATCATGCGCCGGGACGGCCATCACCGCGCCGGTTCCATAGCCGTAAAGCACATAATCAGCAATCCAAATCGGCACTTCCTCATTGTTAAAAGGATTTATGGCATAAGCGCCGGTGAAGACTCCTGTTTTTTCTTTTTCAAGCGACTGGCGCTCGATTTCCGTTAATTTTTGAGTTTGAATTAAATATTTCTCAACTGCTTTCTTCTGCTCTGGAACTGTAATTTTTTCCACCAATGGATGTTCCGGCGCCAAAACTAGATATGTGCAACCATATATTGTGTCGACTCTGGTGGTAAAAACTGTAATTTTGGTCTCTTCTTTTTCGAATTTCGAATTTCGAATTTCAAATTGTACTTCCACGCCTTCGCTTTTGCCTATCCAATTTCTTTGCTTAGTGATAGATGATTCCGGCCAATCTACCTTATCCAAATCTTTTATCAATCTGTCGGCGTAATCGGTAATTTTGAAAAACCATTGCTTTAGATTCTTCTGTACGACTTCCGAGTCACATCTCTCGCAAAGCCCTTCGATCACTTGTTCATTCGCAAGAACCGTCTTACACTCCGGACACCAGTTCACCGGCGCTTCCTTTTGATAAGCCAGTCCTTTTTTGTAAAGCTTCAAAAACAACCATTGCGTCCATTTATAATAGCTTGGGTCAGAAGTTGTCATTTTGTGCGACCAATCAAAGGAGCAGCCCCAGCTCTTTAACTGTTTTTCGGCGTGTTCAATGTTGCTTGCCGTACTTTCCTTTGGATTCACACCGGCTTTTATCGCATAATTCTCAGCTGGCAATCCAAAAGCGTCATAACCAATCGGCATAAAAACATTGTAGCCATTTAGCTTTTTGTGCCTGCCATAAACATCCGCTCCGGTGTCTGAGTAAGCATGGCCGATATGCAAATATTCCCCGCTTGGATACGGAAACATAATCAAATTGTAAAATTTAGGGTCTTTTGATGCTAAATCAGTGTTGTAAATCCCTGATTTTTCCCAAATCTCCCGCCACTTGGACTCTATTTTTTTATGATTGTATTTTTCCATTTTTTTTGTCATTCTGAATGAAATAAAGAATCTAACATGAGATCCTTCGGCGTCAAGGCCTCAGGATGACATTTGTCTCATTCTAGCACATTAAACCCTCTCTTTAAAGGCAAAACAAAGGCCCGCCGGAGCGGACCTTTGCAAGTTCACTTAGACGGGCTGTTTAATCAGAGTTCGCCTCTGATGTTCTTCACCCAGCTGCCCCACGTCAGGTAGAGCATGAGCAGCCCCACCAGAACGATCGGTGCAGAAATCCACCAGTCACCGGTAACCTTATCGCCGGCCATACAGAACGCGACGGTCATTGATACGAGCGAGTTGAGCACCAAAATCAACCTTCCCAGAGCACCAGCCGGACCCCTTTTCGACGAAAGGGCCAATCCAATAAGCATGAAGACGCCTGGAAATATTATGTACCGCCAGCCGAATAACGGCAGGAGAAAACCCGCTTGCCAAATGTCGGTATTCCCGTTGTAACGCTCCCCGCGAGGCCAAAGCGGAATTTTGAAATGCTTTTTAATCCACCTGGCCAAGTCGCCATCGGCCTTGTCGAGCCAGATGTTGAAGAGGCTGACCGAGACGAAAGCGATCCAGTACCCCGCGGCTCCCAGGAAGTAGATCGGGATGCCGATAAGCATCTTGATAGTGCTGAGTATCTGCGGCCAGATCTGCAGTCCAATCTTCTGATTCGTCATGACAATCACTCTCCTAACACAGTGTTTGCTGGATATATGAAAGGGTGCTTCTTAAATCCCTGTAAAAAAGAATTGCAAGAATTTTAGAATCATAATTCTATCACTTTTATGCCTAGTTGGCAATATTTTTTTCACCAAAAGATTTTTCACCAAAAGCACCAAACGAAAAGACCGCCCTTATGAAGCGGCCTTTTTCAGGCATTTTATCTAAAACTCAAATCGATAGCAATTTGTGTCGCGGAGCTCAAATCCAAGTGATTTATACAAATTGTTTGCTGCTTCCTTATTTGGCCGACTGGTCAGATCGGCGTATTTTAAACGCAAATCTTTCCCTTTATCAAGCAGTTTTTGAGTTATATTTCTTGCGATCCCTTGCCTCCTGTAGTTTTCATCAACCACGACCTCTTCGATCAATCCCTTGCTTCCGGCAATCATTTGAACGATGTGTAAGGAACCAATCCCTACTAATTTTTCCCGGTCAAAGGCACCAAGCACGAATGCATGTTTTTTTTCCAGAACTTCTCGCAATCTATCAATATTTATCTCTTTGTGTTTAGAGCTTAGTTGTCCGTAAAGAGAATTTATATTATCCAAATTCTTTTCAATGCCTGCCTTTTCTAGCTTTCTGTATTCGATCATTTTTCCTCCATTATTTCTTTTGCTTTTTCCAAAAACATTTTATCTCTTTTCGACATAAACTGTGCCATCAAAAAGTTTGGCTTGTCTTTTTCGAAGGTTTTAATCGCCTCATCAATGGGCAGCCACTCGGCAATCTGGAAGTCTTCTTCCTTCTCGGAATCCGTAAACTTCGGTTTACCAATCTCGCCTTTCACTTTTGCCAAAAACCCAAAGGAATATTGCTTTATCGGGTCACGGTACTCCAATATCTGCCCTATTTCCGCCATAATTTCAGCTTCACAGCCGACCTCTTCTAAAATCTCTCTTTTCAATGCAGATTTTATATCTTCGCCTTCCTCAACTCCACCGCCCGGTATTTTGTGATAGTTCCCGGTCGGCACCGCAATTATCGCCACCTCACTTTTCTCATTAAAAAGCACCGCTCGTGCGGCGTTTCTTAACTCCAGCTCGTCCTTCCTTTTTGTTTCGTCCAGGCCGAAGTCCTTGTTTGATATGGTGGCGATTGTCTTCATAGGCGTAAATATTCTAATGCGTTTAGCTAAAATCGTAAAGGGTTTTGAGACCTTAAGAAAACATTTTTAGCATGTCATTCTGGCTTGTCCAGAATCTTTCTTTTTGTTCAAAGATGCTGGATTCCGGATCAACTGATTATATTTTAAATGAATAGTCCCTGCCTGCCGGCAGGCAGGCGGAATGACAATGAGAGTGGATTACGACCTATTTTGTAAATTTAAATGAGCCGAGCATCTGATCGATCTGGCTCATTTGCGCCGAGTTGCCGGCTACCTTGCCGGTAATGTGTATGCTGTAAGTTAACCCGCTTTTGGCAACCGCAAGACTGATTGCGCCTTTGTCGGGATCTTGAAGCATTTCCTCTTTTGTCCACGAAACGCCCCCGATTGTTTGCTTGGAGAAATGAGCATACTGGCTGTCAATCGGCGCGCCTAGGAGCATCTCGACATTTGCATTTTCATAAACCGAGATTGTAAAGCTGTAATTCTCTTTCGACACAGCATCCAGACTCAAATTATCTTGATTATCGGAAAAAATCACTTCATTTTTCGGAGTCGGTCCTCCGCCGTGCCCGACTAGCGACTGGTCGTTTCGAATATCACTTGTGATATCTCTGTAATGAAGATTGCCGGCTACCGATACCTCATATCCTAGGTCGTTTTTATATGCTTGTCCTTGCGAATTGCCTTGGTTCGGCTGAGGTTTTGCGGCAGTGCCTCCAGAACCCTGGCTCTGTTCTTCGCTTTTGCCATTTTCAGAATTATTTGATGCCGGTTTTTCTTGGCTGTTTTGATTTTTGCCTGAATAGTATACGGCAAAGCCGCCCGCAACCGCCAAGACGACTATAACTGACACGATAATGATCTTTCCTTTTTCCCAATTCATTCATTTAGTGTATGCCAAATAGCTCTTATGTTCAAATAGATTAAGGTGCGCAGGGTTCTCAAAACCTCAATTTTATGCTAAAATTCGTTTTGTCATTCCGGGCTTGATCCGGAATCTATATAATCAGTCTGGATTCTGAATCAAGTTCAGAATGACATTTATTTCAGGGGCCCTTGGCTCAGTTGGTAGAGCGCATCCATGGCATGGATGAGGTCACCGGTTCGATCCCGGTAGGGTCCACCAGATTTCTAGCCTTTGATTATAGCGATGCGGTCAATGTCGCCATAATCTTTTTTTATTTCAACGCTTGCCTCCGGTAAGTATTTTTCGGCTAATTTGCGAATTCCCTTCCCTTGGCCAATGCCTATTTCAAAAAACATTTGATAATTTTCATTTAAATAATCTTTTGCCTGTTTTATCAGCCTTTCGTAAATCTCCAGACCTTCCTTGCCTCCGTCCAAAGCCACCCTTGGTTCCCAGTGATGGATATCGAGTGCTAACGAATCCAGATCTTCATGCGGTATGTATGGCAAATTGGCAACAATGATGTCAAACATTTCACCTTGCCATGGCGCCAGCAAGTCTCCCTGCCGAAACTCAATGCCGACTATTTTTGTCATTCCCGACCCCGATCGGGAATCCAGTCCTAACCTCTTTGCATTCCTTTTGGCAATCTTAAGTGCATCACTGGAAATATCCGAAGCAAAAATTTCTACGTCATTCTGGCTTGACCAGAATCCTTCTTTTTTACCCTTGAATTGGCTCGCAAGCGCAAGAGATATCGCTCCACTCCCTGTTCCCAGCTCCAAAATCCTAGCAGCATTGTCATTCCCGCCCTTTTTACTGTCATTCCCGCAGAGGCGGGAATCTATACAATCCTTTCTCTGGATTCCCGCCTCCGCGGGAATGACGGAGAGCACCTCTTCAACCAGAAACTCTGTTTCCGGCCGCGGAATCAAAACATCCTGGCTGACCTCCAAATCCAGTCCATAAAATTCTATGCGCCCCGTTATATACCAAACCGGTTCGTGCTTCTTGCGTCTCTCGATGAACTGGCGGAATTGCTCCTCCTGCTTCCCAGTTAATGCGTAATCGGGATTTGCGATTAACTTGGCTTTATCCCATTCAATCCCACACCCGGTGTGGGACTGAGCTCCTGCGCTTAAAACTTGCCGCAGCAAAAACTCTGCCGATTTTTCCGGCTCAGAAACTTTATTGTTTTTCAATTGTCGGTTTGCCCACTTAAGCGCTTCTTTGACTCGCATTTTCCTCAATCTCCCTTTTTCTTGCTGCTAGTTCGCGATCAAAAATTTCCCGGGCTGTTTTAGTGAAAAATTTATTTCCAGACCTGATTTCTAAATGGCTCTCAAGGTCATTGCCTTAAGCCTTGCTTTCTGCATAAAAATTATCCCTAAAAACATCACTCAAGGCATCCGCATCTATTAAAATTTTGGTATTCTTATCATTGGGCTCTGTGTCCATATGGGATTTAATGATTTTGGCCACTTCCTTGGCTGCCTTATCGCTATAATCCAATTTTTGCATTATATCTCCAGCTAGTTCCGCTCCAAAAATCAGATGAAGCTTTTCTCCCTCGGCTCTTTTTTCCGTATCTTTCGTTTTTTGATTGTCATTTGGAACTTTCGCCCAACCCACATCATGCAAAATAGCGGCAGGAATGAGAATTTCCAGATCTCCCCCCTCTTCTTTTGCAATTAATTTCACCGCTGCTAAAACGCCTTGGGCATGCAGCACAAAGTCTTTATTCAGACCCTTTTCCAGCAGTGGTCTTGCCAATTTCCAGATTTGACCCTCTTTGATACTCATAAAAAATATTAGTTAGTCAAATGGTGGACCTACCGAGAATTGAACTCGGAATACGGTCCCGCACATATTGGTGGAGTTACTGGGAATCGAACCCAGATTTTGGCAATGCGAATGCCATGTAATAGCCATTATACGATAACCCCTAAATATTTTGAAAATATGTGCGGGACGAACGCCGCGTTATACCGTTTAACTATAGGCCCGGGTATAATTTACAATTCGAAATTATAAATTCATAATAACTTTTAATTTACTTCTTACTCTACTGTTACCGATTTTGCCAAATTTCGCGGCTTGTCGACATCAAGCCCTCGGAAGCAAGAAATGTAATAAGCAAAGAGCTGAAGCGGCACCACGCCGAGAATCGGCGTCAGCATTTCTAGTGTTTTCGGTATGTATATGACATCGTCGGCTATTTTCTCCGCTTCTTTATTTCCTTCCGTGGTTAAAATAATGATCTTACCCATTCTGGCCCGAATTTCCTCAATATTTGAAATGTTTTTCTCATAAACGCTGTCTTTGGGAGCTATTGCAAATACCGGAAAATCTTCATCAATAAGAGCAATGGAGCCATGCTTCATCTCGCCGGCTGCAAAACCTTCGGAATGGATGTAGGAAATCTCTTTGAGCTTCAATGCCCCCTCCTCGGCCAAAGGAAAACAATATTTTCGGCCCAGATACATAAAGTTCGGGTAATCGGCGTACTTCTTGGCTAATTTTTTAATATCGTCTTTGGCGCCAAGAATTTTCTCGATCTTTTTCGGCAATTTTTCAATTTCTTCAATAATCCTTCTGCCGGTTACTTCAGACATTTTCCTCTGCCTGCCTAGGAGCACTGTCATCAGAGTCAAAACTATTAGTTGCGAAGTGAACGCTTTGGTTGAAGCTACGGCAATCTCCGGGCCGGCATGATTATACACGCCTGCATCGGTTTCTCTGGCAATCGTCGAGCCGACAACATTTACAATGCCAAGCGTCAAAGCTCCCTTCCTTTTAGCCTCGCGGATAGCCGCCAGGGTGTCTGCCGTTTCGCCCGACTGGCTTATCGCTATCACGGCAGTACGCTCGTCAAGTATCGGTTTTCGATAGCGAAACTCGGACGCAAACTCAACTTCAACCGGAATTTCGGCGTATTCCTCCATCATGTATTCGCCGACCAGGCCGGCATATCTGGCCGTGCCGCAAGCGAGAATGATGATGCGTTCAATTTTTCTTAATTTTTCTTCCACGGCCTCCAGCCCGCCAAGCCTTACCGTCCCCTCATCCGGCATTAGCCTTCCTCTCGTCGAATCCACTATTACCTTGGGCTGTTCCATGATTTCTTTTAGCATAAAGTGGTCATGGCCGCCCTTTTGGGACTCTTCCAGGGACCATTCGATCTCGCTAATCTCGGAATCTATCTTTTTCTCATCTAAATCAGTGATTTCGAAGTTGTTTTTGGTGATCTTGGCAATTTCCCCGTCATTTAGATAAACAACCTGTTTTGTATAGCCTAAAATCGCCGCCACGTCAGATGCCACAAAGTTTTCATTTTCTCCAATACCCAGAACTAGAGGGCTGCCCTTTCTGGCTACAATGATTTCCTGAGGCTTGTCGCCAGCAATTACGGCGATACCATATGTCCCTTCAACTAGCTTGAGTGCTTCGCAAACTGCGCGCTTAAAATCATTTTTATAAAATTCTTCGATCAAATGGGCCAAAACTTCAGAGTCTGTCTCGGAAACAAACTTGTGCCCCTTTTTCTTTAGCTCTTCCCTGAGCGCTTGGTAATTTTCAATGATGCCATTGTGGACAACTGCGATATTTCCGTCGCAAGAAAGATGCGGGTGGGCGTTTTCCTCTGTCGGCTTGCCATGAGTCGCCCATCTTGTGTGGGAAATGCCAATACCAGCATCCATATTTTTCCCGTTAATCTTCTTCTCTAGATTGACAATCTTGCCGACAGCTTTTCGGGAAGTTACCTTTCCGTTTTTTATGATCGCAATTCCTGCAGAATCATAACCTCTGTACTCAAGCCTTTTTAAGCCTTCGAGCAAGGTATTTTCAGCATTTT
The DNA here is from genome assembly GCA_021796415.1 of bacterium. Taxonomy (GTDB): domain Bacteria; phylum Patescibacteriota; class CPR2; order UBA1875; family JAJYID01; genus JAJYQQ01. Next base: position 30,120 of record JAJYJC010000003.1, on the reverse strand, counting down.
TTTCGCCAAGATATCCGACAATTCCGCACACAGATCTGACTCCTTCCCTAGTTTGTCATTCCGAGCGGCTTCATGGTAGCGACAAGCCGAGGAATCCCTTAACTTTTAAATACTAAATTCTAATATCGAAATACTAAACAAATTATAAATTCAAATACTTCAAATTCAAAATGTTTTGGATTTATAATTTCGAATTTGTTTAGAAATTAGGATTTAGGATTTAGGATTTTTTATAATTTAAACTTCTTGCCGCTAACTTCAATTTCACTGCCGACACCGGCCCCTCTTTTCTCGAGCTCCTTCATTATACCCATTTTGCTCATGATGTCCAGCATTCTGGCTTTTGAATGGTAATTTGAAAAATCAGTTTTGCGGGCAAATCGTTCTATTTTTGCTCCTGTAATAATGAATTTGCCGCCTATTTCCTCAATGTGAAAAGTTGAGCCGACAATATCGCGCGCCGTGAAGACCTTTTCCCCTGCTTTTGTTGTAGTTCCCCGCCTGCGCGGGGATGACAAAGAGGAAAGTAGTTGTTTTTGTAAAGTCTGGGCAACCAAAGAGACCAATTCCTTAACACCCGCGTGAGTGGCTGCGGAGATCAAAAGAGGCTTTTTGTTTATGATTTTTACTTTCTTTTCCTTTTTTAGCTCATTTTGTAATCTCTGTAACTTTTCCTGGAAATCATTTGCCGCGTCAGTCTTTGTGATCACCACGATCTGGGGCTTCAAAACTAGATCTTTGCTAAATTCTAGGAGCTCTCTGTTGATATCTTTAAAGTCTTTGGCAAAATCCTCTGAGTTTGAGTCGATAAAATGCACCAGGACGCGATTTCTCTCAACATGGCGCAGAAATTCATCCCCAAGCCCTTTTCCCTTTGAGGCGCCTTCTATTAATCCGGGAATGTCGGCAATAACAAAGCTGAAGCCTTTAATGCCGTGTTTTGAGCCGTCCACAACGCCAAGATTTAGGATAATTGTGGTAAAGGGATAATCGGCGATTTTGGGCCTGGCCGCTGATACAACTGAAAGAAAGGTGGATTTGCCGACATTGGGCAGCCCAATCAAGCCGACATCGGCAATAAGTTTTAGTTCTAACTTGAGAGTTTTTTCTTCTCCTTTTTCACCGAGTTCTGCAACCTGCGGCGCCTGCCTGACTGATGAGACGAAGTGAGCATTGCCAAAACCGCCCTCTCCTCCTTTCGCAGCTAAAAACTTCTGGCCGTTTTTAGTAAAATCAAACAATTTGTGACCGCTTGCCTCGTCAAATACCTGAGTCCCAATGGGCACTCTGACCTCTAAATCTTTTCCCTGTGCGCCGTGTTTTTTATATCTTTTCCCCTGCTCGCCGTTTTCCGCCTTCATGCGCCGTTTTGTTTTGTAGTCATAGAGAGTGTTTGTGCTGTTGCTTGAAATTAAATAAACACTGCCTCCATCTCCTCCATTGCCTCCATCAGATCCGCCCTTTGCCCTGAATTTTTCATGCAAAAAGCTAGACAGGCCATCGCCTCCCTTGCCGGCAGTTACTTGAATTGTCGCTTCATCACAAAACATGGTTTCAATGGTAATACAATAGTCATTCAGTAGCAATTCAATAGTCATGCAATTGAATAACAAACGAATAACCACTGAGCCACAATCGAATAACTTGGTCTAATATATAAATCCAATAAGCGGGACCGAACCGATGGAAACTGTTCTTCTGTCCACCACGCCCCAGCCATTATAGTTCATCTCGGAAACAGTAAAAGTATTGCCGTTCACGCTCTCAACATATGCTACGTGTCCCCAGCCTGACTCCGCGGTCACCATAATAGCTCCGGGAGCAGGCGCGTGGCCCACAGAATAGCCCATAGAAGCAGCGTTCCAGTACCAATCACCGGCATTTCCGCTCCATGGAACATTTCTGCGGCTTGCAACATACCAGGTGCACCAGCCATATGGAAACCTGTTATAGCTGGATCCGGAATAATATGTTCCTTGAGGCGCTGATTGGCTCGACTGATTGTCATCCTGACTGCTGGCATACTCAGTCGTTGGCGCCGGAGCGGGAGCGGGTTTCACAATCGCAGGCCCGACACCGTCGGGAATCATAACCATCATTCCCGACTTTATATCCTCGCCGTACAAGTCGTTTTGCGCGACAATAACGGCTTTGGTTGAACTAAATTGAGATGCAATTGCATCAAGAGTATCGCCGTCTTTAACAGTATAGAGAACACCCGTAGTCGGCGGTATCACCAGCTTTTGGCCCGGCTTTACCGAGTCGGGGTCGTTTATATTGTTCGCCCATCTTAGCGTATCTGTCGTTAGACCATAAGCGCCGGCAATGGTTGAGAGCGTATCGCCGTCTTTAACTATGTACCACTGGATGTCATTCTTGGGCTTGTCGGTCGATTGCCTCGTTTCAGACAAGATCGGGTTGGCAACAAAGCTATTTCCTGCCATGGCAAGCACCGGCGCCGTTTCCTGCTTGGAGGCAATGTCATATGCCTGCTGGCCAATCTTTTGGTCTATGATACCGGCAATCGTTGCCACCGACTGGGCGTAAGTAACCTGATTAACCTCTTCATCGGCCTTTTGAAAAAGATAAGGATTTTTATTCTCGTCTTTGCCGGGCCTTGCGAATATGCCGAGTATAAGCACCATTATAAAAATAAACATTATCGCATAATGCGAAAATCTTCTTGTGGAGCGCTTAAAAATGCCTCTGGCGTCTTCCGCCTTAGACATAGTCCATTTTTTATGAGAAATGAAGTTAAAAAATTTCTTATTTTTTTTGGCCGGCTTCGGATTTTCCTGGAAAAAGCCATTGTTGTAATTATCAGGTATCATATTGCCTCACAAAGACAAGGTGTAGTATACAAAACCATAGCCTCTTTGTCAATCTGCGCTACAAGAGTTGGCGGCATTATAAATACTTAGCTTTTTTGGCCTCGTGCTCTTCTGCTGTCTTTGAAAAGTAAGTCTTGCCGTCTTTGCCGGTGAAAAAGTAAAAGTAATCAGTCTTTGTCGGGTTCAGAACCGCTTCTATCGAATCAAGTCCGGGGTTGGCTATCGGTCCCGGCGGCAATCCCTTGTTTGTGTAAGTATTGTAAGGCGAATCAACGGCTATATCCTGGTCGGAGAAGATGCGCTTGTTACCGCCTAATATATACTGAATGGTGGCATCAGAATCAAGCGGCATATCATTGGCCAACCTATTTAAAAATATACCGGCGACAACATTCTTATCGGAACTTGTCTGAACTTCACGTTCGACGATTGAAGCAAGAGTCAAAACCTGATAATACGACAGGCTCTGTCCGCTTAGCTTAGCCTTGATTTTTGGATCAACCTTAATCTTGAACTCATCCAGCATTTTCATGATAGCCTCTTTGGCTGTAGGATGCGACGCTAGAAGATAAGTATCCGGGAAGAGAAAACCTTGCAAATCCCCGTCTGGGCTTTCCTGCAAAAAACCATAGTCATATTTGTCGGCCAGAGCTTTCTGGAAATCGTCCTTGGTGGTAATGCCTTTTGCTATAAGGGCGTCGCCGATTTGCTTATCCGTCCAACCCTCAGGCACAGTAATCTTTGTCGTTATCACATCGCCCCTTGTGAGCATGCCCATAATCTGTGCCATGGTCATGTTTTTCTTGAAAGCATAATCCCCGACTTGTATCTGGGCTCCTTTGTCTTTAAGCTTCAAGTAGCCTAAAAATATAATTGAGCTCCTGATCAGTTTTTGTTTCTCAAGCTCCTCACCAATTTCTCTGGTTCCTTCTCCTTTTGTTACTGTAAACTTAACAGCCTGATCGCTTTTCGACATGGGGTTATAAATCGCAGCATGGATGTAGCTTCCAATCAAACCGACGGCAATCACAAGCAAGATAAAAAGTCCGCAAACAAAAAGCAAAACATTTCTCTTTGTGATAATTTTACGCTCATTTTTTTGAGTATAATAATTGTTCATATCCACTGTTTTTGCGTCCTTTTATCTCTTCTCTCTCAGCCAATCTTCTAATATTATTTTTGCCGCATAGGCATCTATCAGTTCCGGATTTTTCTTAGGGTCCTTGCCTTCCGTTCTTATAATTTTTTCGGCCTCGATGCTTGTTGCTGTTTCGTCAATATATTCTATTTTTCCCAGGTATTTTTCCAGGTTATCGTTCACAAATGATTTAATCTTTTCCGCTTGAAATCCCAAGGAGCCATCCATGTTTCTGGGCAAACCAACGATAATTTTATTAATTCTACCCAGTGAAACAAGCTCCTGTTCTAAATTTTCCGGGGCAACCGTTTTGAAAGGAAAGGCAAAAACACCATCTTCGCTAATGGAAATTCCGATTCTTTTCTCTCCAACATCGAGCGCTACTGCTTTAATTTTGTTTGGAAATTTGGAATTGGAAATTTGATTGACCATTGGAAATTGGTAATTGGAAATTTGAGGAATTACTATTGTTCCACAAATTCAGTTTTTATATAGATATGGCTTTTAATCCTGGGAATCTGATGAAGAAAACTCGGGAAGAAATCTATCTGGACGGAATCAATTCCTCCAAGCCCCTTTAGATAATCTTCCGCCTTCTGCTGGCTATCGCCCGAAATAGATGTTTTGACCTGGTTCTCGTCAATCTTGGTGCCAAGATGCAGGCTTGCGGCTGCCTCACCTGATATTGTGCCCTTGGACAAATCAACATTATCCACAATGATATCTGCGTTATCAAGTTTGTCTTCAAGTATTTGCTTGCCCGGACCCGTCTTTGACTTTAGATTGTCAAATACCATCTTGTTTAGGTCGTCCTTGTTGTATGCAAGACCGGTAAAATCAGCTGACGCCGATACGGTAAAGCTATCGGTTTCATCGCCGGCGTTGTTGGAAATGGACATTGAACCAATTGTTATCTTTTCAGCTTTATCATTTAACACTTCGTTGTTTTTTAATTTATCCTGGCCGTCCTTTGTAATCTCATCCTTTGCATCGCCGGAAAATGAATTTTTGGCATTTGCAATATCAGTTGAACTGACGACAGTCACTTGCTTGGATGATCCTCCGGTCATAGCAGAAGCAACCGATCCATTCATTTTGTCATATTCTGCCGTACCGGCAAAACCGGGGATTTTAAATGTTCCGGATGATGTGTTGTATTGGTCGCCGGGAGCGTCAGCCGTCACGCTAACCGGCGCCGTTCCGGCCACGGGACCATTGCCGTTGTCAGTATAGCCGGGAACGGTTACATCAGACAAAGTTCTATAGGTCAGCCCGTTTGAGGTGAGCCTTGTTCCGGCAACCAGCGTTTGGGCAACGGTGCTATAGGTGTTCGCTATTGTCACGCTGCCTTGGGCCTTCGTCCCCACATCTTTTTTTCCGGTTGCCTGATATTTCTTGGTAATTGTCTGCTGCACATTTATTAAATCGCCGGGGATAGTGCCGGAGGACTGGTCAATGCCGCTTGCATTTTTATCAATAGTAAAGTCGGCTTTTAAACTTTGCTTTTCGGCAGCGACCTTTAGCTTCACATTGGCCATCGGCACAAATATGTATAGAAAAATGCCCAAGGCCAAGATAACAACTGCTGCGATTATGGCAAACTTCTTGTGCGGAAATTTGGGCAGAAAATCACTGCTTTTTTTCTTTGAAGCAGGTTTTGCTTTCCCTGCCGGTTCCTCTTTGGCTTCCGGTTCTTCCTTTGCTGCCTCAGCTTGCTTCTCTTTGTCACCGACAACCGCGCCTTTTTTGAAAACTATTTCCTTGGTTTCCTCGACAACAGGCTCTTTTTCTTTGAACTTAATTTCCTTTTCCGCTTCAGCAGCCGCTTCACGAGCCGGCACTTTTATCTCTTCTCCAACTTTTGACGCGCTATGCAAACCGACTTGTTCCGCCAGATTTCGCCCGACTTTATCGTGAGTAATAATCTGGATTTGCTTGCCCATGTTGTCCGCCTGTTTCTTGAGCAGCTTCAAGTTTACAATGCTTTGGATAAGCGCAGCTTCTTTTGGCACGACTAAATGAATCTCCAATTCTTGCACTTTTCTCAAACGGTCGATAATCGAAGTTATTTCCTCGTCAATTTCCAAATATAATATCTTGTTGTCCATAAAAATTGTTACTCAATTGTTCTTCAGTTGTTATTCTGTGGTTATACAATCGAATTGCAATCGGATAACCACCGTATAACTATCGAATAACCTTATATTTATATTCCTATTCTACCTTCTTATACACAATACTCAATACTCTATGCGAATACCGAACTTCAGTTTTGCATCGCCTTTGCCGCTTTTGACAAAATGCCCGGCAAAACATCTTCCTCCGCTTCGATTGATAATGACAAGTTGGCAAGGCCCATCGGCGTAATATCTTGCTGGTTTTTCAGCTTGCCGGTCTTGTCTACCACATTGTTCACTTCTTCGGGTTTAATAAATGAAACCTTGGGCTTTCTGGCAAACGGCAGGTCTTTGTACCAGTTTGACGTTTCAAGCGCCTTTTTGATCTCAGGCAATGCCGATCCTCCTCCGCACAAGAGGATCCTTGACGGCAAGAGCTCCACGCCCGAAAATTCGGACAATGCAAGCTCTACGCCGCTAAGCCACACTTCTGTATCTGCCTCCAGCGCCTCGCGGACCGTCTTCTCGCTGTCTTTTTCCAGGTCTCCTTTTGAATAAGCCAGCTTTATGTTTTCCGCCTTGGCGAAGGATGTGTTTAAAACTTGGGACAATCTCTTGGTAAAGCTTCTGCCTCCGATAGCAAACATTTTTGTCCCTTCCAGTCCCCCATTTCGAACAACAGCCACATCACTGGTGCCGCCGCCAATGTCGATAAATATAGCGCTAAACTCCCCCGCTTCTTCGCTGCCGACGCTTTTTGCAACAGCATACGGCTCAGCCGCAATGGAAAGTAATTCCAAGTCTAAATCATTTGCGATGGTTTGGAGGGCGCCGAGATGCACAAGCGGCGCAAAGGCGTTAAATATCCCCACACTTACGTCTTTTCCTTGAAAGCCCATAGGATTTGTAACGCGATAGCCGTCGATTTTGACATCAACAATCGAAGCGTTGACCAGCTTGACGTCTATTTCTTCGTGGCCCGTCTCCCATGCCAGCTGCTGCCGAACGGCGTCAAATGCCTTCCACTGCACTTTATTGACTATGTTTTTCAGCTCTCCGTAATCAATTCTGGTTTTCGGTTTTAGCCGTTCATAATGGACTGTCGTGGTCGCGCCTTTGACCAGCTCGCCGGCAATACCAATGACGCAATAGTCGGAAATCATTCCCGCTTCTTCTTCTGCCACATCGAGCGCCTTGGCGCAATTCTCAACACATCCTGATATATCGGTTACCGCTCCGCCATGCATATCGCCAAGCCTCTGCCTCTGCCTCCCCACACCTTTCACGACCGCTTTGCCATTCTCTATCTTGAAAACGAGTGCCTTAACAAACTCCGTACCTATGTCGAGCGCGACATAGACGGGATCCTTCGGTTTGCGTTTTAAGGCGCTGGAAATAAGCTGTTTCATTACTTATTCATTGTAAAGGCTTTAAAGTTAGATGTCCAATGTAAAGTTAGCCTTTGTCGGCTTCGTGTCGAAAGTTAATCTTTCAAATGAATGGATGTCCAGCCCATGCCTTCTGTAGATTTCTTTCATGCCGATATGGCCTTCGTCTTTGCCGGCGAGCCCAATAAGCTCCAGGCCATCTCTGACTTTTGCCTCGCTTTTGCCCTCTATTTCCAGCTTTTTAGGAATTAACGGCCAAGAATCGATTGTAAATTCAATGCCATCCAGTTCAAATAATTTTCTTTTATTCTCCTGATAATACTTTTCTTTGAATAATTCGAGATTCATCAGTAAATCAGCCATCTTGTCGAAATCGCCCACTTCAACCTCGATTTCCCTTGTCCCGGAAATGCTTTTGTCTAGCTTTTTCTTATGGCAAAGAGTCGTCTTGCCTCCTGATTCTCGCAGGCGGATCCAATTTCCGTTTTCATTATTGCCGAGCACCCATCTTTTCTGGAGAATCTCCGGTTCTTCTTTAGCGCCCAGCTTCCGAAGTGTTTTGATTACTTCATCCTCGTCAAATTCAAGAACCTGAGTTTCGTATTCCCTCTGCATGATTTACCTCTTTATTGAGCTGTCATTCTGGCCTGCCTGCCGGCAGGCAGGCTTGTCCAGAATCTACATTACAATTCTTACCAAGGTTTTGTCCCTTGGCAAATGTTTACTCTAAAACCGCCTTAATTCTCCTCACCCCCTTCGAGCTTGATTCTTCCTTTTTAATTTTGAAGCGTCCCAGCTCACCGGTGTTTTTGACATGCGGCCCGCCGCAGATTTCCCGGCTGAAAACACGCTCCCCCTTCAATCCCACACCCGGTGTGGGATTGGTAATGGTATAGACCGAGACTTTTTCACCATATTTCTCACCAAATACTCCTACGGCGCCTTGTTTTTTGGCTTCTTCGACTGTCATCTCTTCCTTTGTAACGGGTAAATTATTGGCAATCTGTCCATTGACCAGATCCTCAACTTTTTTCTTTTCCTCATCGGTCATTTTCACGTCATGAGAGAAGTCAAATCTCAACCTTTCGGCATTGATATTTGACCCCCTTTGCTCGACATGATCACCCAAAACCTCTCTCAGCGCTGCATTCAATAAATGTGTTGCCGTATGATATTTGGTCGCCATTTCAGAATCATCCGCCAAACCGCCCTTGAACATACCGGCCGAAGCGCTGCGCGAAAGCTCCTGATGTTTTTTAAATTCTTCTTCAAATCCCTTCTTATCTACTTTTAGCTTTTTCTCTTTTGCCAACTCCTCAACCATTTCCAAGGGAAAACCATAATTCTGGTACAAATCAAAAGCGTCTTTTCCTGAAATTGATTTAACTGAAACTTTTTCAAATTCTTTCAAGCCAACTTGCAGAGTCTTTCTAAACTTATCCTCTTCAGACTTTAGCTCTTTTGTAATTAAATCAGCCTTCAGATCATAGATACCTTTATAAATTTCTTGGATTACTTCGACAAAATCAGCGAGAAAATTCTCTTTTATGCCGACCTGGTGGCCTTTAACGATAGTTCGCCTAATCAATCGGCGTGTAACATAACCGGCTTGTTTATTTGAAGGTATAACTCCATCATTAATTGCAAAAATCGCCGCCTTTACATGATCTGCAATGATTCTAAACTGAATCCTTACATCAACCCAGCACTGCAAATCTTCCTTTACATATTCTTCGTCAGTCTTTTCGCCGTACTCCATATCAGATAGCTTTTCAATTCGTTTAATTATCGGTGTAAACAAATCGGTCCGGTAATCATCGTCAAAGCCGTTTAGAACCGCCAGCATCCTCTCGAGCCCCATGCCGGTATCGACATTTTTTTGTTTCAGCGTTTCAAATTTCCCATCCTTTTTCTTGTTGTACTGCATAAAAACATCATTCCAAATCTCAGTCCATCTGTCGTCATTTGGGTCAAACTTTTCAGGAGCTTTTTCTTTTGCTGACCAAAAGAACATTTCCGTGTCCGGCCCGCACGGCCCGGTCTCGCCGGCCGGTCCCCACCAATTGTCCTTTTTGCCAAGCCTTGCAATTCTTTCTTTGGGAATTCCCAGTGAAAGCCAGATGTTATATGAATCTTCGTCAAAAGGCGCGTCCTTGTCCCCCATAAACACAGTTACGGCTAGTTTGTTTTTATCTATACCAAGCCATTTTTTATCAGTCAAAAACTCGTAGCTGTATTTAATGGCATCTTCCTTGAAATAGTCACCAAACGACCAATTTCCCAACATTTCAAAAAAAGTATGGTGAACTCTATCGCCCACATCTTCGATATCATCAGTGCGAATGCATTTCTGAGAGTCAGTCAGCCTTTTGCCTTTCGGGTGATCCTCCCCCATGATATAAGGGACGAGCGGATGCATGCCGGCGGTGGTGAAAAGCACCGACGGGTCGTTTTCGGGCACAAGCGAAGCTGAAGGGATAACTTTGTGCCCCTTCTCTTCAAAAAATTTCAGAAACTTTTGCCTTAGTTCTTTAGAATCCATTTCCAATCAACCCATTTACCAATAAACCGATTAACCCATTCATTCTACTACAAAAAACGCCCCCTTAAAAGGAGAAAGGCAGCCAATGATGCCGCCTTACCCTCCTGTTGTTTGGTCTTGAATCGAAAATTCGATGCCCGCTTCCGCAAGCACATCTCCAATGTAACACCATAGGAGAGTCATGTCAGGCAGGTCATTTACGATCAAAGCTTTGAGGTTGATCTTGTGTAATAGATACTTCAACCAGCGTTCTGCACACAAGATCTGCCCTTGACCCCCTAGCTGCCTGACTGCATCTAAAGTATTCATAGCATTTGCCAACTCAAAAAAGAGCGGCTCCAAATGATCAAACTTTGGATTTTCTTTGGTGAGAAAGAGGAGTTCATCCTCAATCTGATCCAGCGTTTTCAATTCAATCCTTTCCTAAAGGTGCATTATGCAAATACAAAAAGCTACAAGTTGCAGCCTTTCGAATTTACCTAGAAGATTTTAGCAAAATCATACACTCAGGTCAACAGAAAGGAATAAGGGGCGCTTAAGCCACACGGTTTCCCGTATGCGCTCGTACGCCCCTATCCCTTCCGGCTTTCTCCCATTCTCTTGTGCGCTTGTTTATGATCAACTTAGCCTCCCCGCTATGTCGGTCATTTTGTCGATGAGGAACTCCCTTGCTAGCCCCCTTACTATGAAGTTGTCTGGTTTTGGGACGTCGAAGGCGTAATCGAGAAGCCTGTGCATCCGAGGAAAGAATTCCTTCTCTATTCCTCGCGGCTTCTTCTTCTTTCGCTTTGCTGCCTGAACGCGGTCGTCGAACTCCGAGAGAAACTCGAGAGCACCGGTTTCGAAGTCCCTGCGATACAGGTGGCCTTTGAGTTCTTCGTGCTCATTTATAAAGTCACGAATCTCAGACTCGAACTTCTTCGTCCTTGAAGAGGTTGCTGCTTCCATTCATATCACCTCCGTTCTTAAGTGGGGTGAGCATGGTGCGCTTCCTGCCGGAAAGGGACCGAAATTATACCCCATAGAGCAAATCATGTCAATCTTAATTTTTAATGATTCCCCCACCGAGGCATTCATCGCCCGAGTAGAACACAATCGATTGTCCGGGAGTAACCGCTCTCACCTTTTTCTCAAAGATTGTTTTATACGCGCCTTGAATCTGTTTCAATTCTGAAACGCTCTCCTCTTTCATGTTATAACGGATCACAGCAGACAAACCTGTTCCGGCCGGCGTATCGCCTGATATCCAGTTCGCATCGTCAAAAAACACTTCTTTTTTATATAAATCCTGTTCCTGCCCGACGATGACCGCATTTTTCGCCGCATCGATATCGACGACATACATTGGTTCTTTAAAGCCTCCTCCAAGGCCTTTTCTCTGGCCTATAGTGTAGAATGGGACGCCTTCGTGCTCGCCCATCTTTCTGTCTGAGGTATCCAAAATATCGCCTCTTTTTACCTTGATTTTATCTGAAATAAATTCTGAGACGCTTGTGTCGACAAAGCAAATTTCCTGGCTTTCGGCTTTCTCGGCTGTCTTGAGGCCCCCTTCCTTGGCAATTTTCCTCACCTCTTTCTTGGTCAGTTCACCCAACGGAAACTTTATCCTTGAAAGCTGGTTTTGGTTTAGCCGATAAAGAAAATATGTCTGGTCCTTTGCCTCGTCAGCTCCTTTTAATAATTTTAAGGGATTCTTCGGCTTCCGGCAACTGCCGGATCGCTCATAATGACAACTTTGGTTGCTGTTCGCTATCCTGGCATAGTGCCCGGTTGCCAAAAAGTCACAATTTAATTCTTTGGCTTTATTTAATAAATAATCGAACTTTATCAGCTGGTTGCAGCGGATACAAGGATTGGGAGTTCTGCCCTTCTCATATTCCTTTACAAAATCCTCAATAACTTCCCGTTCAAACTCTTCTTCCATATCAAAAACATAATGTGGGATGCCCAGCTGTTCGCAAACTTGCTTTGCATCGTTAATTGTTTCAAGCGAACAGCAAGCCTTTTGCCTTTCTTGCTTTTCCCCATAGCAAAAAAGCTTCATCGTGGCGCCGATAACCCCGTATCCTTCTTCTTTTAATAAATATGCAGCGACGGAAGAATCTACCCCTCCCGACATAGCGACAAGTACTCTTTGATTAAGTCTACTTTTAGTGTTAGCTTTAGCCATTGAAATAGCCGGCTTAAATACGCAAGTTTAAATTTTCAATTTTCAAGTCCCAATTTTCAATCAATTTGCAATTTATTAATTTTCAAATTCGAAATTTAATTGGTTATTAGGAATTGATTATTGGTTATTTCAGAGAAGCTGATTTAGCTTCTCTGCCAGCATTTCTTTCGGCTGAACACCAACAAACGTTTCCTCGGCTTTACCGTTTTTGAAAATCATTACCGTCGGGATGCTCATAACACCGTACTGTCCGGCTGTTTGAGGGGCATCGTCCACATTTAGCTTGCCAACCTTCGCCTTGCCCTCTAAATCTTTGGCAATTTCTGCAATAATCGGCCCGAGCATCTGACAAGGCCCGCACCAAGGAGCCCAAAAATCCACAAGGACAACACCTTTATCTTTTAGTACTTCTCCATCAAAATTTTGGTCAGTCAAAACGACTTCGCTCATTTTTGCTCCTTTTCGCCCCCAGGCGACCATCCGTAACTTTACGTGAAGGATGGCTTTATTTAGTATAATTAGTACATCCCGCTTTGAAATGCTACTCTATTATAAAGCTGGCGTTTTACCATTTCAAGTGTACAAATGCAATTTATTTATTAAAAAGCAGATAAAAGTTTTTCATAATCTCGCCGAGTGTCAGAAATCTCGCTTGGCTATTTGACCACCAGTCCGCCTTGCTCCATTCCTTGTCCATTGCTGAATGATTAATGATTTTAAAATTCTTTCCGAGCTCCTTTTTGAAAGCTTCATAAGCCCTCCTCTGGTGGTAAGGAGATGTGACCAAGATGATGCTGTGAAAATTTTGCGCTTTGATAATTTTTGCCACATTGGCAGCGTTTTCCTCCGTGTCTACCGAGGTTTCGTCAAGCAAAATGCCACTCGGCGCTACACCTTCATGGACGGCTATGTTTCGCATCGCGGCAGCGTTTGACACTGTTCCCGAGGCGGCCGCGCCGGAAAAAATGATTTCACGAGAATAGTCTTCTTTATATAGGCGCACGCCCTCGCTTATCCTTTCGTCAGTATCTCCACCCGAGATAACTACAATCGCATCGGCATGCTCCAGCTTGCTCTGCGGCGAGAGGTAGATGGCAATGCCAAAAATTGCAACTACTATAAGCATTGCGGCCACAAAAAGAAATTTCAAAAGTTTTTTCAGTAGTCTTTTCACTTAATCCGTAAATTCCTGTGAGAACATTTTACCATACACGCCTCCGTCGATAACCCCGATCCCAACCTTATTAAAGTCAGCCGTCAAGATATTTGCCCTGTGCCCGGGACTATTCATGAGTCCGTTGTGCGCAATGTCTACACTTGGCGCCAAAGCCAGATTCTCTCCCGCAACAAGGAAGTTTATACCCGCATCGTGCATCCTGTCAAAAGGTGACTTTCCGTTCCTGTCGGTGTGGGAGAAGTATCCTTTCTCAAACATGTCTTTCGAATGAGCCCGAGCCAGATCCTGCAGTTTTTTATCCATGACAAGCTTGCCCAAACCTCTTGATGTCCTTTCTTGGTTCACTAAGTCAAGCATTCTATTTTCGCTAGCAGTATCTACTGAGAGTTTATCTGTTTTAAATCCAAGGTCAGTGGTTTCGTCGCCCTCAGGTTTCACCGTCAGGAAAGTAAGCGTATCATTGATGGCGCCTCCAAACTGCTTTTCAAGATAACTCTCGATGCTTGCGGAGTGCTTGACCAGGCTGCCGCCAATTTTTGAGTTTGATATGTCATCCCTTGCATTTGTCGGTATAGGTAAAACCATAAATAAGATGAGGAGGATTGCAGCGGTAACCACACCGCGAATAAGAGCAGGCGCTCCTCCGCCAAAGCGGTTGTACTTGGACTCCAGAACATCTTTGGGGATCTTCTTATAAACAAAAGCGGAGATGAAATAATAGATCACCCTAAAAATAAACCAGGCGAGAAAAAAGCCTACAACGCCCGCAAAAGAAAGCGGTATATTAAAATGATTGCTAAAAAGCTGGGCAAGATAAGAGTAAAATTTTATCGCAAACAGAAATGAAAGGATGAGCCCCACCAGGTCGATAAACTGCTTCAAGAACCCCTGGAAGTAGCCCATCACAAGGAAGTAAATGATGAAGATAATGATAACTGCATCGACCCAATTCATAATCATAGATTAACACATTTAATAGTCTAAATGAAACAAAAACATTGTAATTTTTCTTGCCTATCCAAGCATTAGCCAAAAATACAAATCGGAATGTGATTAATGGTGATTTATGGTGATTAATCGGGACTACTTGCACGACATGTCGCTACAAATCCCAATCAACCCCTACTTAGTCCCTAAATTATCCCTATAATTGGTTATTGCATCCTGTAAGGCATTTGCCGCCAGATTCGAACAGTGCATTTTGATGGGAGGAAGTCCTCCAAGAGCCTCTGCAACTTGCGCATTTGAAATCTTCTCTGCTTCCTCCAGAGTTTTGCCTTTAACCATCTCCGTGATCATGCTCGATGTTGCTACCGCTGCCCCGCAGCCAAAAGTTTGAAACCTAATATCCTCAATGATTTCCTTGCCATTTTTCTTGCCAACCTTGATATACATTTTCATAATGTCGCCGCAAGTCGGATTGCCTTTCTCGCCTACACCGGAAGCATCCTTAATCTCCCCGACATTTCTCGGATTCTGAAAATGATCCATTACTTTTTTTGAATACATATCACTCATTCGTCGTTCCTCCTCATTTAATTCCTAAATCCTGCCTGCCGGCAGGCAGGCTAATATCCAATTTCTAAACAATTCCCAATTTTTTAATGTCTGAAATTTGTCATTCTGACTTGACCGGAATCATCCCTTAACCAATAATTTTCAATTCTCAATTTCTAATTTTCATTCAATTACCAATTTGTCAATTTTCAAACCTAATTCGTCATTCTGACCCTTCCCCGTCATTCCCGCGAAGACGGGAATCTATATAAATTTAATACTTTTTTTATCAATGACTTTTCCCGCCACATCACTCCTCTCGCCATTTTCTTTTACCCCAAGACTTATAACTTGCTCCCCGTTCTCATAATCCCAGAATTTCAAGTTCCCTTCCGGCTCTCCGAACACAGCTTTTTCTAAAATCTGATAATCTTCTGTGGCAAGCTTGAATTCTGTTCCTTTATAATTAATGTTTTTCTCTCCCGGTTCCAGATCTAACTCCCCAAAATCTTCTCCGAAAAACGCAAAATCCTCTTCATCTGAAATAACTAAAGCTTTGTTGTCATTCAATTTATATTTTTTATACGGTTTATCCGGTTCGGACTTAGTGGCATAGGCTCCTTCTGCAATAACCCTATATTCGATTCCCTGAATTACAATCTTCATTTCTTCATCCTCTTTGCCAGCTCGCTTGATGACTGCACTTTGCCGCCTTCGCCGACATTAAATACCATTTCTATGCCGTGCTGTGCGCATACATCGTGCTCCGGAATGTCATCCTCGTCTTTTCTATCTCCGCCATTGGCGAAAATGTCAGGTTTGAGCTGCGCCAATGTCTCGCAAACTGTTTGGTCCCTGTCTATGCATTCAACTACCCTAGATACGCCTGCGATGCTTTCCAATATCTCTTTTCTTTCTTCAAAAGGCATGAAAATGAAATCTTTCTTGTCTTTCAAAAACCGGTCCGTATTCAAAATCACTACAAGCTCATCCCCAAGCTTTGATGCCGCCCTTATCATTCGCACGTGACCGATATGAATGGGGTCAAATCCTCCGCTAACCGCTACTACTTTCTTCTTAGCCAACTTTTCCTCCTTCCAAAAAACTATCGCAATATTTATTAAAAGCGTCATAAAAATCATCATCCGGATATTTGACTGTCTTTAAGTGCTCTTCTGATTCTTTGCGGGAAAATATCCTATAGCAAGGGGTTGTTAAACTTGTAGACCCTATGCCATCCCACTCCGATATCAAGAATCCAGCCTTTTCCAGTTCAGGATTCCAGGTGGGATCAACAAAAACACTCTCTCCATCCAGATTCTCAACTTCCAAAAACCAATGAGTGCTCTCATCTTCGTGCCCAATTGAGTTTATTTCCTCCGGCAATTCCAGGTCCGACCAATGGAACAAACTCGCCCGAAGAAATGGCTTGTAGCCCAGTGACTGCAACTCTTTTGCCAGCAGCCTCGCCTTTCCTTCACAATCGTATTCTGCCTCCCCATCCATAGAAATATGAAAAGGCATATCCCTTACCTCGTGGAATTTCTCGACCGCCTTTTGTATCTTCTCCTGATTGGCCATAATTCTACTTTATCGGGCTCATGCCTCTTAATTTCTCTACAATCTGCGGCAAATGTTTCATCATCTCGTCAATTTCCTCCTTTGAATTCATTTTGCCAAGACTAAAACGGATAGAACCGTGCGCCAGAAGGTCGTCATAACCCATGGCCGTCAAAACATGCGATGATGCCAGGCTTCCGGATGTGCAGGCAGAACCGCTGGATGCGGCGATGCCAAGCAAGTCCAGATTAATGAGAATCGACTCACCTTCTATTTTCTTAAATATGAAGCTGGCAATGTGCGGTAATCTCTTTTTGCCGATTTCCGGTCCGGTCAAAACCACATCGGGAATTTCAGCCGCTATTCGTTTAACTAAATAGTCTCGCAAATCAGCGATTTGTTGTTTGCTAATTGTTAATTGTTTCCTGGTATCACTCATTGCTTTTGCCATTCCGACGATATATGGCACATTCTCGGTTCCGGCTCTCAGGCCTCTTTCCTGCGCCCCGCCTTGTTGCTGCGACAGAAATTTCGTGCCTGATTTTACATAAAGCAGCCCCACACCTTTCGGTCCGTAGAACTTATGCCCTGTCAGAGAGAGCATATCCACGCCCAGACCTTTGACGTCACAATCAAGATACTGAAACGCCTGCACCGCATCGGTATGGAAAACAATCGGTTGACTGCAAGGGTCTGACCCTTGTAAGGAATTTTCGTGCTCAAAATCATGAGATTTCCCGTTATTTTGCAAGGGTCTGACCCTTTTAGCGTTTACCCTTTTAATAACTTCGCCCAATTCTTTGATCGGCTGTATGGAACCAACTTCATTATTTCCATACATTACTGAGACAATGACTGTGTTGTCCTTGATTACACTCTCCAAATCTGTTGGATCAACTATTCCTTCCTTTGAAACCGGCAGTTTTGTAACTTCAAATCCGAAATTTTTCTCCAAATACTCGGCCGTGTCTAAAACAGAATGGTGTTCAATGGAGCTGATGATAATGTGGGGTTTCTTTTTTAAATTCTGCGACCAATAAAACGCTACACCTTTCAGTGCCAGGTTATTCGATTCCGTGGCGCCTGAGGTAAAGATAATCTCCCTTGGTTTAGCGCCAAGCATATCGGCAACTTCTTCCCGAGCGTGCTCAACCGCTGATTTTGCTTCTTGGCCCAGTTTATAAATACTGGAAGGATTTCCGTATTTTTCTCTGAAATATGGCTGCATCGCGTCAAAAACATCTTTTGAAACCGGCGTAGTCGCCGCGTGGTCTAGATAGATATGTTTCATTTTTTCTTCTTTATCGCTCCCAAACACACTTTACATTCACTTACAAACTCTGATTCTAGGTTCATTAATTTCTTATAATCGTCATAGGAAATGAGAACCCCCACAGGATCGGAATACCGAAGCACCACTACGCCTTCGCCGCTTTTGAGACCCTTTAGAATCTTTGAGGCATCGTTTGCCAGTTCATTTGTTGTAATAAATTTTTCCCGCATAAATGCTCCTCATCGTCATCCTGAGGAGGTACGACGAAGGATCTAGATAGATTCTTCGTTCCTCAAAATGGCTTACTTTGTGAAATACTCTTAATTTACAAGGGTCTGACCCTTGCACAGCGCTATACTAAACTATATTAGTGTAGTGAAACCATAACATTATGATTTGAGACTTGGGTATTGATTGCCTTCGGCTCTGAGGCCGCTCAGGCTCGAAGAGAAAATTAGAAATTGAAAATTCCAAAATCTTACCCTACATCTAGGGTAACTTTTGTTCTCTGGTTTGTCAACGATTTTTTAGAGAAATTTGAACGTGTCGACCATCTTATTGAAGGTGTCGATATAAGTCTGGTCGTATCCGGCCGGCGGATCAAACTCAATAATAACATCGCCATTACCTTTCTGAAACGTAGCAGTAATAACTATGATCTTGCCATCCTTTTTGGCTGTTGTTTTAATCCCTGCTTGGCCGTTAACCGTAATATTTTCCTGAGAACTGGTTATAGAAGTATCACCTTCGGCAAATCCATGTCCGCCTTCACCAAGCGCTATAGTATATAGTTTTCCGTTATCTGTTTTGGATACCTTATAACCATCCAGCGCCCAATCTGATGGATATTGAATAGAAAACTTTGGATTATCCGTGCTAAATCCTGTACCCGTATAAGTCTTCCACTCAGTTGGTTTTGTTTCGCTTACGTAGTCAGTCGATACCCATCCGGTTTGGCCATTATATTCAACTTTATCCCAGCTGTTTTGAGTGTCCAGAACGCTTAATTTCGTTCCATAAGGTATCACCGCCAAGGATTTCGAGCTTGAGCTTGGGTCTTTCCTCATATTTAGCCCGCCACTTGCCGTCACATAAACCGTTTTTTCTGGCATAGTTGTAGTGGTTGTTGTCGTACTGGCGGCCTCCTCCCTAACTTGATGAATCTGAAAGTAAAGATTGCCAAAGTAAATGCCAACCAAAAACATAATAAGGACAGCCGCTCCCGCCAAAATCTTCTTTGTTAAAGATCGGCCTGATTTTTGCTCCTTTGCGCCTTGAACCATGGATTCATCATCCCCTTTTTCGCCTTGAATAACCTTCGGATCTTTTTCTTCTTTGACTGTTTTTTTATTCTTGCCGGAACTCTTTGAGCTTGAAGGAGAATTTTTAGGCTTGCTTTCAGATTTCTTCTTCTCTTCTGGAGATGTATCTGAGTCTGATTGACTTGCTATCGTTTCTGTTTCTTCATTATTATCATTTTCTTCAATCCCTTCGTTTTCCTCCTCCGGTTTATGCTCAGCATAATCTTCATCAAAAATTGTGTTGTAGTCGCGCTCGCCTCTTTCCTGAGCCTTTTCTTCTTCAATTATATTTAGTTCTTCTTGTTCGTCATCCGGCTGTCTTTCGTCTTTTGCCATGACAACCTCCTCTATTATTTAAGAATTATTATATCCCAAAAAAATTTTTTGCGGTAGTGGTGGTCATTTCTTCGGCTTCTTCAGGCAAAACACCCTTAATGTCTGCTATCTTTTGAATGATTTCTCTAACCATCCAAGGCTCCGCCCTCTGGCCGCGGTAAGGCACCGGAGCTAGAAGCGGACTATCCGTCTCTACCATTATCTTAGCGAGTGGAATATTTTTAATCACTTCTTCGAGCTTGCCTGTTTTATCAAATGTAATAATTCCTGTAAAAGATATCAAAAATCCCAGATCCAACGCCTCCCGGGCAAAGCTCCAATCTGCCGTAAAGCAATGGACAACGCCTCGCACATTCTGTCCTTTAACCATTTCCAGGAAATCACCATCCGATTCGCGGTTATGGAAAATAAGCGGCAAATCAGTTTTTTGAGCTAGTTCTAGATGTTTGGAAAAAAGCTCCTTTTGTGCTTTTTGATTTCCCGTAATATCGCCTTCTAGCCTGAAATAATCCAGTCCGCATTCGCCGATCGCCACCACTTTCTTGTTTTTTGCCAATTCTATAAGTTTGCTAAAGTCTTCGTCGGTGTAGTGCGGATGTATGCCAACCGCCGCAAAGATATTTTCATGCTCGCCGGCAATCTCGACCGCTTTCTTGCTATTTAGAACGTCTGAACCGGGGATAATAATTTTTTCGACGCCATTCTTAAAAGATTCGCCGATAACCTGCTCCAAATCTTTATCGAAATCCGGAAAGTTCAGATGGGCGTGCGTGTCTATCATATCCTGGCCTTTGCAATTTCTCTATGAGTTTTAATTTGCTTTGGCAAGTTCTTGCCGGATTCTTGCCCGGAATTGTTGATTAGCGTTGTCAAAAACACTCCCGCTGCTCCGAGAGCTATACCAATAGTCAAAACAAGTGCGTTGCCAAAGAAGAATGTGGCTCCAAAGAGTATCAGAAAATAAATTGCCCTTATGAAATCTGTGCTCATCTCCATTCCTACCACATACTCCGTCCGCCTGTCCCTGTCGGCGTTAAGGAAAAATTTGGAAATGAAGGGAATGAACACAAAGATGTGCGAAATGGCAGAAAGCATGCCGGCAACGTATGCGGCAGAGGCCGTGGTCACCACCGTCCTGCCTACACCTGTCGAGAAATTCAGAAAAGTACCTGTTTTCAATAACTTCTTTTTATCATGCTTATCAGACATTTTACCGATAAACAACGTGACGATAATGGCCGCCAAGAGTGACATCGTAGCGATGAAACCAACCTGCTTGTATTCACCAACAATGAGAAAGAGAAATAATGGCCAAACAACATTGGAGGCATTGCCTTCAAAGCCATAACCGCCATAAGCAATGGCATTTTTTATGTTGTCTTTAGCAAGAAATGCCCTCATATTTAACGGTTCCTTCTTAATCATGTCGCGCCTTTTGAAAATCGGTAACATTGCGGCTAAAAGCAAGCACATGCATATTACGATTACCATACTAAAGCCAAACTGCTCAGCAACGATGCCTCCAATCATAGGAGCCAATGCCCCAAATAGCGAAACAAGTATTGCCAGCTTGCCTATCTCAGAGCCAGCCGTTTTCTTATGTTTGGATTTTGAAAATTCATCATCATAGGGAACCCAAAAAAGCCCATTCGGAAAAGCCATTGCAAGAGCCAAAATCCAGAGCGGCCAGTGCAAGTTATGAATAGTCAGCAGAAAAAATAACCCGATTGCAGTCAATGGAAAACTTAGCGAGAAGATGTGATTCACACCGAAACGCGCAGCCAACCTGCCTGCCACGTACTCAGAAACGCTGGAAAAGATATAGTAAATTGTATAGAAAAAAAGTATTTGCCTCAGCGAGAACCCCAAACCGTATAGATAGATCGGAACAAATATTGCAAGGAGGCCAAAAGCAAAGGTGTGCACGCTCATCGCCCAATAAACTTCGCGCAGATTATTGTTTTTCGGCCCGACATAGATGTGATGCAATGAGTGCTTCATGTCCTTGCCTTTGCAATTCCCCTATACACCTTAATTTTTCCTGCTTCTTTTCTATCGTTTCTTGAGATAAAAGTAACTAGCAGAGAACCGAAAGCCCCCATCAAAAGACCAATCACTAATACAGTTTTGAGGTTTACAATGTATGCCAACACAATCAGAAAAACTATACCAAGAGCCCTTACTAGATCAGTAAACGCCTCCATACCAACAATGTACTCTGTTCTCGCCTCTCTGTCTGCGTGAAGATAGTATTCAGAAAGAAATGGAATTTGCAAAAATATTTGCGCCACCGATGCAAAGGTGCTGACTAGATATGCGCCAGCAACACCTGTAACAACGGCCTTTGCAAATCCGCTTGAACAGTTCACTATGCCACCAAATCTGAGCACTTTCCTTTTCTCATATTTATCCGTTACCTTTCCGGTTAAGACAGTTACAAGAATAGCCACGACTAAGGCCAAGGTCGTTATGAAGCCAACTTCTCTGTAAGTGCCAACTATCAGAAATATAAAAAGCGGCCATATAGCCTGGGAAGTAATTTCTTCAAGTCCATAACCCCCATAAGCAATAATATCCTGCCAATTATCTTTTATAGAGAAGGTTCTCATGTCGAACTTTCTTTGCCGGCCTACCACCTTGGGTGTTTTTAATATAGGGAAAGTTCCGATGACCAAAACGAAAATTGTCAAACCTATCGTGTACTGTATTCCAAACTCTCCGGCAATGATGCCCCCTATCAAAGGTCCTAAAGCCCCTAGCAGAGTGGTCAAAATCTTCATTACCCCGATTTCTTCACCAACATTGCCAGATTTTTTAGCCTTGGAAAAATCATTATGATAAGGAATCCAAAAAAGGTTCCCCGGAATCGTATATGAGAGTGCAAGCAGGTATAAAGGCCAGTGATATGCAGGAAGCGTAAGGAGAAAAATGAAATTTATAATCATTAAAGGAAAACTAATGGCTAATATACTTTTCGGGCCAAACCTGGCAACCATTTTTCCTGTAGCATAATCCCCCAGCATATAGAATATGCTGACAAAGAGATAATAGCTTAAGACTCCAGTTAAACCGTATCCCAGGTTATATAAATAAATAGGCACAAAAACCATGATCAGTGAAAGGGCCATCGTCCTGAGGCTCATGGCAAGATACACTTCTCGCAAGTTTTTGTCCTTAAGGCCGGCATATATGTGATGAGCCTGATGTTTCATCCAAACCCTCCTAATTCTCTACTTTTCTAACCTTGGGAACAAAGGTTCCGGTTTTTTAATCTTTGTGCCGGGCTTTAAGTTTGTCCAAGAATCTTTAGACTGAGGATTTTCTTTTAATAACCCTTGAATTTGGAGCGCCTCGGCCATTTTCTTTGACGCTTCCGGCATTATCGGATAAATCATCCAGGCGATTTGATGCAATGAATCGGCTAGACCATACAAAACCCAAGCTAATTCCTCCCCCTTCCCTTCTTTAGCCAGCTGCCACGGTTTTTTGTCCTCAATATATTTATCGGCCGTTTTGATAAATTTATTGATTGTTTCAATTTTTCTTTGGAAATCCAAACCGAGAATCGCATTTTCCGCCTCTTTATAAGCATCTTTCCAAGTATAAATGCCTTTGCCGGTTCTAAGTTCATGTGTATCAATGTCTTTTTTTACCTCGGGGATTTTTCCGTCTAAATATTTATCAATCATTGTCAGAGTCCTTGAGAAAAGATTGCCTAATCCGCCCGCCAATTCGCCGTTATAAACTTCCCGAAAGTGATCTTCGTCAAATGCCCCGTCGGAATCAACGGGAATTTTAGCCAAGAGATAATACCGGAAAGCATCCGATCCGTATTTATCAATCATTTCAACCGGATCGACGACATTGCCGATGGTTTTTGACATCTTGATATTACCCTTGCCAAGCACATAGCCGTGAATGAAGTTTTTCTTCGGCAGTTCGAGTCCGGCCGATTTAAGGATCGCCGGCCAAAGAATAGAATGCCATTTGTTATTATCCTTGCCTACAATGTTTATATCGGTCGGCCAATACTTTTTGAATTTCTTCTTATCAGAAGTGAATCCGATGCCGGATAAGTAATTTGTCAGCGCATCGAACCAGACATACATCACGTGCGAATCATCACCGGGAACCGGCACGCCCCAAGGGAGCCTCTCCTTTGGCCGCGAAATGCTGACATCCTCTAGTCCGCCTTTGATAATCTGGTATGCTTCATTGTATTTATTTTTTGGATAGACAAAATCCGGATTTTTATCAAATAAATCCAATAAAAACTTTTGGTATTTAGAAAGTTTAAAAAAATAGTTCTCCTCTTCGATCTCCTCCGGTTTGGTTAGGTGATCCGGGCATTTACCGTCAACTAGGTCCCTCTCAATTTTAAATTCTTCACACCCAACACAGTAAAGACCTTTGTAGTTTTTCTTGTAAATATCTCCGGCTTTCTCAGCACGTTTCCAAATCTCTTGTGCCGTCGGCCAGTGATTTTTCTTATCACTAGTTCTGATGAAATTATCTGGTGTGTCGTTTAGCTTTTCATGGAAGCTTAAGAATTTTTTTCGGATGCCTTCGGTCCATTTCTCCGGCGTGATGCCTTCGCACTTTGCCTTGTGATATACCTTTTGGCCGTTTTCATCAAGCCCAACCAAAAAAAAGACATCATAGCCGCTTGCCCGGTAATATCTGGCTAAAACATCGCCATATAGCGGGTCAAGCGCCGAGCCCATATGAGGAGCACTGTTTGCATAGGGTATAGAAGTGTCTATGTAAAACTTTTTAGACATAACTGTATTTTAGCACGATTTTGCACGAATTGTCATTCCTACCCATCATTTGTCATTCCCGCGCAGGCGGGAATCTATATTAATGTCTGGATTCCCGTCTGCGCGGGAATGACAAAAAAATCAAGATAACATGGATGGTTGGTGCTCCAAAATATTTTCAAGATCCTTTTCTACCTGTTCAAGGGATTTAAATTGAACCCCATGCATGCCAATCTCCTCAGCTGTATCTACATTTTCTTTCTTGTCATCAATAAAAACGACCTCCTCGGGTTTTCTGCCTAGTTTTTTGAGAACTGCAAAGTAAATATCCGAGTGCGGCTTTGCCATTTTCAAATCTGCCGAAACAAACATTTTATCCCGATCGAATATTTGATCAAGTTTCCATTTTTTGTTAAACACCCAGAAATGATCTCCAAAGTTGGTCAAAAACGCTATCTCAAACTTCTTCTTAAGATTCTTTGCAAACTCCCTTACCTCCGGCTTGGGCTCGTAACTGTCCCAATAGTATCTTTGGCATTTGCCAAGATCTTTTGATAGTTTTAAATCATTAACTACATTTTGCAGAAATTTCTCAGTTTTGATTTTACCCTCATCAACAGCCTCAGCCTCGCGATTCCAAACAGGTAAAAACTGCTCTTCGCTAACCCCGAGATAATCAATTAAACCCTTCAAAGCACCCTCTTCACAACTAGTTGTCAAGACTCCATTATTGTCAAAAATTATTGTTTTTATCATCTCGTCTCCTTTATAACTACCACAAATTCGCCCTTTTCGATGATTTTATCTAATATTTCACTTGCTGTCCCACGGTAAATTTCTTCAAATTTTTTGGTCAACTCCCGGCAAACACAAACCTCCCTATCTGGTATAATCTCCGCTAATTCTCCGAGTAATTTTTTTATCCGGTGCACTGATTCATATAAAACGATTGTCCTTTTTTCGGCGGCAATTTCTTTAAGCTTTGTCTGCCTTCCCTTTTTGTGGGGAAGAAATCCTGCATATACAAACTCAGAAGTGTCAAAGCCCGAAACCGATAATGCAGATACAAATGCGGCTGGACCCGGAACTGCTGTGACCTCAATGTCACTTGTAATCGCTTCAGCGATCAGTTTACTGCCCGGATCAGAGATGCCTGGCGTTCCTGCATCCGTCACAAGAGCCACATTTTTACCTTCTTTCAACATGCTGATAATTTTTTCGGTTTTTACCAACCCTGAATGCTGATGATAGCTGATAAGTTTGATAGGGTTCCCCTCTCTGTCATTCCGAGCGACTTCTCGGAGAGACGAGTCGAGGAATCCCTTTTCCTTATTATAATTACAATCATTTTCTGCCCTCATTGTTAAGGGATTCCTCCGCTTTCCACTAGCGTGGCGGCAGTCGGAATGACAAACGACGTTAATATCCTTACAATGCTTCTCGCCAATCCCATATTTATCAAGCAATATCTTTGTATGGCGGGTATCTTCGCAGGCAATGACATCGGCACTCTTCAAAATTTCAATTGCTCTCAAGGTAATGTCTTCCAGGTTGCCAATCGGCGTTGACACGATATAGAGCATTATCTGACCTCGAATTCTTTATATTCGCCGGAATACTTTTCTTTTGTAATTTCCAGGTTTTCCACCTCGGCCATCGGCGGACCGACCTCAAGCCATCTTAAAAAGGCCTTTATTTTCTCTGCTTCGCCTTCCACGACCACCAATACGCTATCGTCGGATTCATTTTCAGCAAAACCCGTCAGGCCCAACTCTTCTGCCTTCATCTTGGCGCTGAACCGATAGTATACTCCCTGGACATCACCAGTCACTTTTATCTTCGCTCTTTCCATAAACCGTTTCCAAATTTAAATATTTTGTAAATACTAAATATATTCTATGCCAGTCGTCAAGGGTCAATCTCTCCGGCCGCAAGGTTGGATCAACCCCTGCTCTTTCCAACAACTTTTCAACGGGTTTCTTTTCAATGCCCAGGCTGCCGGAAATTGAATTTGAGATCATCTTCCTTTTTTCGCTAAAGCCCGCCTTCACAAGCCTGAAGAATATGTTTCTGTCAACATCCTCAAATAGCGGCTCCTTAAATACCCGTATTTTCAAAATTGCAGAGTAGACCTTTGGCGAAGGGAAAAAAGCCATTGGAGACACTAGGTCTGCGATTTCCGGCACCCCGTAGAACTGAACCGCAACCGCCAGCACACTCATCCTGCCGGGCTTGGCGCAGATTCTCTCGGCTACTTCCCGCTGTATCAAAACAGTCAAAGTTTGCGGCTTGTTTTTTGCCTCCAGAAACTTTCTAATGACATGCGAGGTTATGTAATATGGCAGATTTGCCACAACTTTGTATCTGCCGATGCCTTGAGGATTAAACTTCCGTACGTCATCTCTTATAATTTCCAGATTCCTGCAGCTGATACAGTTAGTCGAGAGAATTTCGGCAATTTTAGGATCTATTTCAATGGCATAAACCTTTTTTGCGTTTTTCGACAGTTCCTTTGTAAGAATTCCCAGCCCCGGCCCGACCTCAACCACCACGTCCCTTTTATCCACTTCGGCTGTTTCGACTATTTTTTCCAGGACATTTTTGTCGGTCAAAAAATGCTGCCCCAAATCTTTATTGGGCCAGGCACCATATGTCCGCATCAATTTTTTTAATTCCAATATGTTTGTCAAATCCATGGTTTTCTTTTTAGAATGCTCTTTGATTATAGCTTGTTTTATGCCGTTTAGCTACTTTAATTACTTTGGCCGCGATTCAATTCTCAATTTCTAATTTACAATTTCCAATCAAACTTCAACATTCAATTCCAAACTTGCTAAACGTGTCATCCTGGCTTGCCCGGAATCCCTTGCCCTTTGCCATTTCGAAATTGACTTTAGAACTCAGATTTTCTGGTATAGATTCCGGATGCTCAATCCCACACCGGGTGTGGGATTGAGCATAAAACAAAGGTGGATATAGCCGCCTCATCCCAGAAAACCTTAATATAGATTCTGGCCAAGCCCGCCTTGCCGGCAGGCAGGCCAGAATGACAAACCAGAACCAAAACAATGATTAATTTTTTTCAGTCCACTAAACTGGTTTAGTGGACTGCGCCTGTT
Source organism: bacterium (assembly GCA_021796415.1). GTDB lineage: Bacteria > Patescibacteriota > CPR2 > UBA1875 > JAJYID01 > JAJYQQ01. The sequence goes on along the minus strand of JAJYJC010000003.1, from coordinate 2,911 downwards.
TGCTTTTTTATTTAAATAAAATTAGAATAAAAGCGACTTGTAATCTTGACAAAAAAATCGGCAAAGGAGTCGTGATGGCAGAGAAATTGACAGAGGAGGATTTCCTGAAAATGTCGGCAAGTGTAAGGGTTATCGAACACTGTCCTAAGGCCGCCCAGGAAATGGTCGAGGCGTCCGCTGCATTTGATGAAGGACGCGGGCTCTTCGATCCGGAATCCCAGCCTTGGGCCATAAAAAGGCTTTAAAATCTACCGTTAGGAGAGCTATGATGGCGCTTACAGCGGAACAAATCGTCAAAATCACCAGAAAACGTAAGGGCAGGTTTCAGAGAGACAAGTCTGTAGATGAGATTATGTCTCTCGTTCAGAAAGACCAAGACAAAATTCGTAAACTCGCCCTCCGCGAAGCAAGAGGATGGGGCTGATATGGCAAAGGGGCTGACAGAAAGTGAAAGAACTAAGCTCGAAAAAGAATGGCAGGAAGCACTGCGAAGGGCTGGTCCGATCAGACTCAGCGGTGCAGAAAGGGCGGACTTGCAAATGGCTTATTTTGTCGCCAAAAATTCCAGGAGGTGAATAATGAGCGAACTGACAGAAGAGGACATCGCCAAGATCACGGCAAGGCCAAAGGGCAAGTTTCGGCCAACCCAGACCGCGCAGGAAATCCAAAAGCAGTACAAGAAAGAACACCCAGGTCCTTTGGACGATATTTACCTCAATGAAATGCGAAGCTGGAGCATGCTCGCCAATGAAGAAGTGGGCGGAGTCATAGGAGAGGTTCCCAGCTGGATGCGCTAACCCACAATATAACAAGATTACAAGAAAAGCCGGCGCAGCCGGCTTTTCTCATGTTTTGAATTTCGAATTTATAATTTGTTTAGAATTTCGATATTAGAATTTAGGATTTCTGTCCTACGGTTTGCACTGCCATGCTCTCCAGCCGCCCGTTGCGGACACTCTTGCGGCTGTGGCAAAAATTTGCGATCTAGGGTTAAAGTAATCATCCGGCACTCCGGCAATAGCCGTCCATTTGTGGAACGATCCGTCCCACTGGAAGAGTCCTTTGTAGCCGCCTCCGTTTACCGCGTTCACCCGTCCGCCGCTTTCGCAATACATAACATGAAGCATATCTCCCGGGTCAACACCGTACTTTTGCCCGGCCTCCACCATCATTCCCCAAAGGTCTCCGGCATTGTATGGCTTTTCGCCCTCAACCACAACTTTGTTTTGCGGCTGCGTGACTACCGTTTGGCTTGTGAGAGTTTTTGAAGCAACTGCGCCATCTTTATAAATAACGTGATAGATACTTCTTTGGACGCCGTTTGTACCCTCTGTCTGCACTTTCGACTGGCCTTGGTACATATTGAGATCCTTGATCGTGTCTGTGCCATATGGGATAGGCTGATCTTCCGCTTCATCGCTCTCATTAACCCTCGTGACGGTTATATCCATGCCGCTTGTAATATTGGCAGATGGCGCGGGAGTTACTTCGTCATGAGGAGACAGCGCAATGTATTTTTCAGCCAAAACTTCGCCCACCGTTTTCTTCCATGATCGGACATCCTTTACCGTTCCGTCCACGGATATTTTAAGATGCGGAGCCCGTTGAATAATGATCTCCTGGCCCATTCCGTTTTTATTGAAATTAGATAAAATCAGCTCTTGGGAAACTTTGTCCTCCGGATAAATCTTGATGCCGACTTGGTTTAGAATGTCTCCGGAATCGCTGTAAGCGCTGTTTACAATGCGAATCTTGCCATTGTCGATAATGGTTACGGGTACCGCTCTTATAACACCCACATCCATGCTCTCCCCTTCAAGCTTTGAGTCCTTTGGAGGATTAGATATGTCGTTGCCTTCTAGGGCGCATTTGCTGCCCGCCAGAGCCTCGCCCACGGTTGCCGCTCTTGTCAAAATACTGATCTTCTTGCCATCGCAAAAAGCATTGACAGTCGTCTGAATGCCATTTACTACCGTGCCATTTGTTGTAGTACTACCCGCAAAGGCGACCGCAAAAAGCGGCATAAATGCCAAGAGCGAGAATACTGAATTGATTTTTAAATGAGAATTAAAGAGATAATCTTTAATCTTGTCTAGTAAAATAAATACCTGCCTCTTTAAGAAATAGAAACGACTAGAGGGTTTGTTTTTATTTTTGCCCAATCACCCGTTCACAACTTGAAGGATGAATCCAAAAAAGTTGTGGTTTTATATATCCTGCTTAGGTACGCGGACTATTCTAATGATAATGCTATCCCATGTCAAGAGGATTTTTAGGTTACAACATTAATTTATGAGAAAGAACAAGCCCGCCGGAGCGGGCTGCTCCAGGCGGGCCGATGTTAATGTGAGATACTTATTCGGGCTTGGCAATCCCGATAATCTTGCCGGCTCTGATTACGCCGTCGTTTACCAGATTGAAGACGACGTGCTTCCCGATTATTTGTGAAGTGCCATCCCCCTTGACCAGATCCTCCATGAGGTGGACGGCGATATTTCCCTCATCCGGATCCTGGTAGCAAATCGCTCCGCCTCCGGACTCATTGCGCACCTTGTCGAGCTTGCAGGTATAATTGACAACGTCCAGGCGAGCCTCATCATCGTTGGGTCGCACATCCACAATAAACTGCCGCTTGTCCTGCACAGTTGGTTTGCCGCCCTCATTCAGAACCTTAACGCTTTCGACTTTGAGCTTCAAGATACTTCCTCCTTCCCAATTCACGTAGTTTGTAATTTGAAATTGAAGAAATATAAAAGGAGTGGCGAAATTACACAAAAGATACACCCCGCTTTCCTTTTTGAAGTGCAACTTTTTTCTAGGTAGAATTTGAAGGGCTAGAAAGGAGTTTAAGGATGAGGTACAAGCACTTAGGACAGACAGACAGAGATCGGATTGAAGCGCTGCTTGCCAG
>JAJYJC010000049.1 GCA_021796415.1 bacterium | reverse complement strand
CCGCCTTCTTCGTACACGTTGTTCATCCCGAGCATTTTCTCCATCTTTGCGATGCCGTCATCTGTAAGCGAAACTGCCTTTTGCTTCTCGTCGAGCACATAATCCTTGTCCTCTAACAATTTGCCGGCCAGATCGGCAAATTGATAGTATTTGTTTGTTGATTCTTCTGCCGGCGCGGAGATTATTAAAGGGGTTCTTGCCTCGTCTATTAAAATTGAATCCACTTCGTCAACGATGGCGAAGTTCAAGCCGCGCTGCACCATTTGATCAAATGTCTGCACCATGTTGTCGCGGAGATAATCAAAGCCAAACTCGTTGTTTGTGCCGTATGTGATATCTGCTTGGTAGGCTTCTTTCCTGGTAATGGGCCGCATGTGCATAGTTTTTTCGTCAAGCGCGTTCTCATCGGAGAATTTTTCATCATATATAAATGCTTGTTCGTGAATGATAACTCCAACGGTCAGGCCAAGTCCCGAGTAGACTCTGCCCATCCAGCCGGCATCACGCTTTGAAAGGTAATCATTGACTGTGACGACATGGACGCCAAGTCCGGTCAACGCATTTAAAGTTGCCGCGAGCGTTGCTACTAAAGTCTTGCCTTCACCGGTTTTCATCTCGGCAATTTTTCCTTGATGAAGCACATATCCGCCGACAATCTGCACATCAAAATGGCGCATCTTCAGCTTTCTTTTCGAAACCTCGCGAACGAGAGCAAAAACCTCAGGGACAAAAGGCTCAAGGATTTTGTTTATTTTTTCGTCCTTCTGTTTTTTCTCTTCTTTTTCCTTTACTTCTTTGGCGATATGTTTCTGGACATCTTCTTTGATCTCAGCAATTCGCGATTTAATTTTGGCATCACTAAGCTTCTCAACCTTTTTCTCGAGGCCATTTACCTCGTCAATTATCGGTTGAACTTTCTTAACTTCCTTTGCGTTTGAACTTCCAAATAAATTTTTTAAATTCATATTTTCCTTATCACCCCGGAGTAAAATGTCAGCATTCTTTCAATTTCTTTCCGTTCTATTTCAGGGCGATACCTTGGGGTTATTTGCCGAGCAGTCTTCTAATTAACCTCTTGCTGCGAGATGACTGTTCCCTCTTGTTGAATTTTTCTTTGTGTCCCGACAGCTGCCTTTTTGCGTGATCTTCCATGGCATCAATCGCAGCAAACATTGTTTTTCCTTCCCCGATTGCCTCTATGTCTTTCCCCGGAATCTTTATCAAGGCCTTAACCTTTGCGGCGCTGTCCTCATTTTTATTGTGGTTTTCCTCCAGGGCAACATCGACGCCTACAATCCTTTTCTCATATTTTGAAAACTTGGAAACCTTTTCCCTTGCATAAGCCTTAACTTCATCATTCAATTCTGTTTCGACTCCGCGAATATCGATTTGCATTTTCTCTCCTGTCATTCCGGACTTCCTGCCCGTCCGGCAGGCGGGGATCCGGAATCTATTTAATAAAACCTGGATTCTGGGCAAGCCAGAATGACGCTTTAATTTAGTTTTTCTGTTCTTTTGTTTTTTCGTTTTTCTGTCTGATAATTTTTAAACCATTCATGTACTTTTGTAAAGCTTGAGGGATTTTCACCGACCCATCCTTTTGCTGGTAGTTTTCCAGGATTGCAATAAAAATTCTTGGTGATGGAAGCGCGGTGTTATTTAGCATATACACGAATTTCTTTTTTCCGTCTTTGCCCTTATATTTAATGTTTAGCCTCCTTGACTGCCAATCCAATAAATTCGAGGCAGACCCTGTTTCTCCCCAGCGATCTAGGCCGGGCATCCAAGCCTCAAGGTCAAACATTCTATACTTCCCTGTTCCCATGTCCCCAGTTGATATTTGCAGGACGCGGTAAGGCAGGCCAAGCTCTTCGTGCATTTCTTTCGAAATCGAAATCATTTCCTCCTGTAGCTTGTCAGATTCTTCAATATTGGCGGCAGCCAGGATAACCTGTTCGACTTTCATAAACTCATGTACGCGATACATTCCTTTTGTATCTTTGCCATAGCTGCCTATCTCGCTCCTGTAGCACTGACTGTAGCCGGCAAAGCGGATTGGCAAGTCCTCTTCTTTCAGTGTCTCGCCAGAATAATAGGCTAGAAGCGACGGTTCGGCTGTACCAACCAGGAATTTTTTTTCTTTAATTATTTTCCCGTCGGGACCCTTATCTTCAGCCAATTCGTAGACTTCATCTTCTTGCGCATCGTATTCAAGACCTTTTAGCCAACCGCTTCCGGAAATTGCAAACTCCTTAACTATTGTTGGAACGATCATCGGCGAATAGCCCTTTGAAATCATTTTATCCATAGCGTACATCATGAAGCCCATGATTAGCGAAACGCCTTCATTTTTGACATAGTAACCGCGGTAACCGCCAACCTTTGCGCCTCTTTCCAGGTCTAAAATATCTAGACCCTTGCCAAGCTCGATATGGTCCTTTGGTTTAAAGCTAAACTTTGGCTTCTCTCCCCACTTATAAACCTCAACATTGTCGTTTTCATCTTTGCCAA
>JAJYJC010000022.1 GCA_021796415.1 bacterium | reverse complement strand
TCTAGAAGACATACAAAAAATCACCTCCCTTCTTCCCGGTTGGGGGTGATTTTATTTTACTAGCTTCGCTTTAAACGTACACACCGGCTAACGCCGGTGGTTTAGACCTATAAAAAGAAAGGGGAGCATGATATCCTATTTACTTTGTCCAGGGTTGGTGGAAACGGATTGTTGTGGCGCAATTTCCGCTCCCCTTTCAACTATTACAATTTTTTCATTTGGCTGAATTTCTTTTAAATTCAGGAATTCCTCTTTTGTGATCTTTCGTACGTTCTCTTCTTCTATTTCTACCGTTGGTTTGATTACAGGTTTAAATTGTGGAGTTATCGGACTTATGTTTCTTCTTGGGTTCTGTGAAGTGTTGGTCTGATTCTGCGGCCTTTGATTGGGCGTGATCTTCTCTTCTGACCTTTTTATAGAAGGGCTCTTTAGGATTGGCCGGATTGTTTTCGGGGTTCCTCCTCTGTTCTCCTCAATGTTAGGTTTTTGGGGCAATGGGTTTAAGGGATTTATCTTTTTCAATATAGGTCCCTGGGTTTGGTTGGGTGGATTTTCCGCTTTAATATTTGCACCAGCATTCAAACTGTTGTTTGCGGTATCTTGTGCGGAGGTTTCTGGACCGGGGGTTATTTCTTCCTTCTTTGGTATTCCCACTGTCCTATTTTGTTCCGTATTATGTATTGCTGGCGACGGTTTGATCTCGGGCTTGTTCTCTGCCTTTTTTACTAACGGCGATGGCTGGGGAGTCTCTTTTGCACTCTCGCTAACCTTAAGATTTGTCGGAAGTACGGGATTAGCTGGTTTTTCCTCGGGTTTTGTGAGCTTTTGGATAATTCTCTTTAACTCCTCCGGATCGACACTCTGTTTTATGGGTACCGTCTTTTTTGTCTCCTCTTTTTTGCTATCAGGCCTTGTTTGTTGTTTGCTTCCTATTTTCTTTTTCTCATCCAATTTTTTAGGCGTCTCACCTTTTTCTAATTGGTTATTTGTCATCTCAAACTTTGAGGTTTTTTGTTTATCGATTCTCGCCTCGACATCGACATTTTCCACATTAGACCACTTCATAATCTTTTCTTCTATCACTTCCCTTTTTGTGCCATAACGCTCGCGGGAAAATTCAATAATTTTTTGGGTGCTATCTTCGGTAACTTCCGGCACATCAAGCGTTCTGGCGCTGAAGGGCACACTGGTTACGCCGTCGATAAGCATGCTGATATACAAATGGCGATTATCGAGGTTTATAATATCATTTTTTTCAAAAACAGGGCTAAATTCCTTTTCCAAGAATCCGGCATCTGTCGCGCCGACTCTAAAGGATATAAGCGTGCCGACATTGCCAAAAACCGCATCACGCACCGTTTCTTCCATCTGGGCAATGTATTGGTTTGCCACAGTGAGGTCGAGTTTGTATTTTCTTGCCTCTGATAGGATGGTTGCAAAGGATTCCGTGGCAAAATTCTGAAACTCATCAACATAAAGATAGAAGTCATTTCTCTCCTCTTCACTTAACTTGGATCTGCCCATGGCGGCCAACTGGATTTTTGTAATAATCATAGAACCTAAAAGCGCCGAATTGTCTTCACCAATTTTTCCGGTTGACAGATCAACTAGCAGAATCTTTTGGCTGTCCATCGCTTCACGCAAGTTAATTGTGCTTTTCTTCTGTCCGACTATGTTTCTAATGATCGGTGAAGCGGTAAATTGGCCCACTTTATTTAATATCGGGGCGACGGCCTCGGTGGCAAACCTGTCATTGTAAGTCGAAAATTCCTTCAACCAGAAAGTTTTTACAACAGGGTCTTCGACCATTGCTACTATTTTTTTACGATAATCTTTGTCGGTCAGCATTCTCACGACATCAAGCATGGTGGCTTCGGGCGAGTATGAAAGTGCCAAAATGGTGTAGCGCATCACATATTCAAGCCTTGGACCCCAGCTGTATCCAAAAAGCCTTTTGAATACAGACACAAAGCCACTGGCTGTCTCCTCGCGAAGTTCTGGAGTGGTTTCCAGCGGATTAAAACCTATAGGAAAATCCTTGTCGGATGGATTGAAGTAAATGACATCATTTATTCTGTGCGGCGGGATATGTTTCATCACATTTTGCACGGTTTCTCCATGCGGATCCACTATGCCGACGCCTTCTCCATTTTTTATATCAGAGATAGCAAGAAGCTCCAAAAGTTTTGATTTACCTACGCCGGATTTACCGATTATGTACATGTGCCTTCGGCGGTCATCTCTTTTAATGCCAAAGGTCTTCGGTTGTCCTCGAAATGTTGTTTCAGCAAAAATGGTCAGATCTTTGCTGCTCTCATCTAGTTTGTACGGAAGATTAGCGGGCGGTTCTCCTTTCTTTGAAGAAGTCCAAACAATGTTTGGTGTTTCCACGGACGCATGCGGCAGATGGTATAGGCTGGCGACTTCCTCTATATTTAATATAAATCCTTTGTCGGTAAAAAGCCTGGAACGGTATTCTTCTAAAACCTCATTGCCCGTTTTTATCTTTGAAATCCGAAAGCCGTTTGCCAGTGTTGTATTAAACTGCTTAAATGCCCCGGCAGTAATTCTTAGATGCTGTCTTGCCTCTTCTCTGGATTTAGCCAAGTACATAATTCTTATTTTCACTTGGTATCCAAGCTTATTCGCCTTTTCTTCAAGGCATGCGAGAGCGGTCTCGGTATTGTGTGAAATTTGTTTTTGGCTGCCCCCACCCTTTGATTCTTCGGCGGGCATTAAAGCGTTAAGAATACCGCCAATCACTATATGCGGCAGTGATAAAAGATGGTGCAATGCGCTTTCCTTGGTAAGAAGCTTGGGGCTGCCGCCATTTTTCAAGTTCTCGGCATATGCAAGGCCCTTGTTTCTCCAGGTATCAGATGCGGGTCTGGTCATAATCTGAATCCACATTTTTTCTGATTTGTTTTCAATTTTTGACAATGCCCCAGTGATGCCGGCTAAGGGGTCCACCTCAAAACTGACGAATGTTTTTATGGGAAAATAATCAGGTTTTATGAGTTTTAGTTCACAGCCAGCCACGCAGTCATCAACCCCATCATGATCTATGTCTATATCTCTCGCATAGTCGGAAACGGCAGAAATCTCGGCCGTGGGATACTGTGCATAGATTTGCCCCTCCACGAAATTCTGGAGGTGTTTCGGTGTCCACACGTAAAATTTTATGCTTTCCGAGTCGGCCACCATCTCAAAACTAATATGCTCCTGGATGCTGCCCTCTTTTTTTATTTCTGCGGCGGGCTTTAAGATGCCGTGAAGGCTGGCAAACATCATTTCAGCGGACGTTGGCCCCTTCTCACTGTTTTTGGGTATCTTAACCCAGAGAACCACACTTTCTAAATCACTAACCCATTTGCTTTTTCTAAAGTTCTGAAAAGCGAGTATGCCAATAACAGGAACTATAATCCACCACGTCCACATGAGTAATTGGAAGATGCCTTTTAGAATGTATATTAAGATTTCAAACATAATTATGGTTAGTGGGTTTATTGGTTAGTGGGTTTATTGGCAATCTTTCCTAACGACCGATTTACCCATGAACCCATCAGCCAATTTAGTCTGCCAATGTATAAGTTGCTCGGGACACTCTTTTGAATGAGTTCTTTTGCAAGTTCAAAATTATAGTCGTGTCTTTTACTATCCTGTGTTTCTTGACATGCTCTATGATTTCATTCTTGTGCATTGGCGCGCCGTTGTCTTTTAAAATCTGTTTTATGACGTCTTCAACCACGCCGGGCTTGTATCCCCATTCAGAAAGCGCGTAGATGCCGCGGCCGATCAAAACGAAGCGGTCATCACGAATGAGCTCATTATGCACTGCCTGTTTTGTAACGGGCCGCTTTTGCAGTCTGTGTTGCAGTATCTTTTCTGTGATATTGCTATAATGCAGAGGTTTTTTGTGAGCTTTCATTATTAGATAAGTTTTGTCACGAATGCTTTTCGGATTTACCTCTCTCCATGTGATAAGCCCCCACTTTTTGTCATCTGTCTGCAAAACGTTTTTCTTGACCCACATGAGCGATTCAATAACCTCTTTTCCTTCGCCGGTTATATTTGCTATCTCTGCATCCGACATAACCTTCCTTTTCTGTTCTAATATGTCGTCAACTTGTTTTGAAAGAGTTTGAAGTTTTTGCCGGTTAGTTTTCTTCATTGCCCAAAATGCCCTATTTTCGTTATTCTCGCTGGATCTGGCGAGTGTCTTATCAAGGACCACAAGAAACAAAAATGAGTTTATTTCCTTTAGCTCTTGCTGTTTTGTGTCAATAAATATAGATACGAGGCGTTCTTCGTTTAAAAATCCGCCCGAGTTTTCAATGGCTAGCCTTAACTCGTTATGGAAACCGCTAATGCCTTCAATTTTTTCGGTGGCTTTTTCCAGTTTTGCGAGAGCCGCCTTTTCAATCTGTCTTACTCTTTCCCTTGTGATGCCAAGCTTCTTGCCAATAGACTCTAGAGTTTTGGGATTCTTACCATTTAAGCCGTAACGGCTTGTTAAAACCTCACGATCCCTATCTTTTCTCAAATATTCTTTTCTCAATATCAAAGCAACCTTTGCTTCAAAGTTTTGGTTCGAAATCTTATCTTTTGCAGTTGTACCTGTTTGTGTCATGTTTGATCTATTAAATTATGTTTAATTATAGCACAACTAAACTATTGTGTCAATCATTTTACGGCTCTCTAACTTTTAGCGGGGTAAATTCGTGCTCACTTAAGCACAAAAAAGTTGTAGCAACAAGTTTTTTGTAAGGATATTAAGTATTTAAGGCTGCTTTTAGCTGTTATATCATTCGGTAAAGACTCAATATATTGCTTATAAGAAAATAAAGTATTGAAACTGATGAACATTAAAGACATTTCAAATATAAAACAAAATACCTAAAAATTTACCCCGCTAATCGGCGAAGAGCCTCATTTTACGGGATAAAATTGTGCTTTCTTTAAAACAAAAAACTCCCCTATCTGTATTCGGGATTTTCAAAGTCAAAACGGCAGCCCGCGCTCCACTTGGACCGTTGATTGCCGTGCGCCGGTATGCCGCCATTATCCTTGATCATCTTTGCCAGATGCATCAGGTTCCAGGCCATGAATGTGGTATTTCTGTTCGTAAAATCATTTTCAAAAGCGTGCGCTTCTTTGTCCAGATATGACGGGCCCGGGCCGATCTCGCCTAGCCAGGCTGCGTCTGCCTGCGGAGGTACCGCGTATCCCAGATGCTGCAGGCTGTACAAAATATTCATTGCGCAATGTTTTGCGCCGTCTTCATTGCCCGTGATGATGCATCCGCCAACTTTGCCGTAGTAAATATATTGTCCCTTATCGTTTAAAATGCCGGAGTTGCCGTACAAACGCTCAATTACTCTTGTGCATACGGATGATTTGTCCCCCAGCCATATCGGCGTGGCGACTATTAGAATGTCCGCGTCTATGACTTTTTTCCATAATTTTGGCCACTCGTCTGTTTTTAGCCCGTGTTTTCTCATGTCGGGATAAACGCCGGGAGCGATATCGTGGTCAACTGCTCGGATAACCGTAACGGCCACTCCCTGCTTCTCCATTATTTTCTTTGCCACATTAAACAGCCCTTCGGTATTTGATACCTCTGGCGACTTTTTGAGCGTGCAGTTGATTATAACTGCTTTTAAATCTGAGTAATCAAGCTTTTTCATGTGCAGACTAATTTTTAACTATAAGCTTATTTTGCCTTTTTTCTCGGGTCTTGCCAAGTGGCGTATTTACAATCAGGATAGCGCGAGCAACCCCAAAAAGTTCGACCCTTTCGGGTTTTTCGCTCGATAATATCGCCTTCTTCGCATTCCGGGCACTTTGTTCCGGTGCTTTTGATGATTGCCTTTGTAAATTTGCATTCAGGGAAATTCTTGCAAGCCATAAATTCGCCAAACCTGCCTAGCTTTATGACCATAGGTCCTCCGCATTTCTCGCATTTCTCAGAAGTTTCTTTTTCCGGCATCTTAACTTTTTCGATCTTCTCCGATTTTTTATCTAGCTCCTCCTTGAACGGGAAGTAGAAGTCTCCAATGGCTTTTTGCCATTTCGTTTTTCCGAGTGCAATTTCATCCAGCTCGTTTTCAATATTAGCCGTGAAATCAACATTGACCACAAACGGAAAATTTTCTGCGAGCATGTCTGTCACAATGAAGCCGATTTCCGTTGGCATAAAACGCCTCTCTTCTAATTTCACATAACCGCGATCAATGATAGTTGAAATAGTCGGCGCATACGTGGATGGCCGGCCTATGCCGTTTTCTTCGAGCACTTTAATTAAGGAAGCCTCAGTAAATCTGGGGGGCGGCTGGGTAAACTTCTGGTCCAGGATGGCTTTTAAAAATTTCAGAATATCACCCTTTGCCAGCTCGCTTAAATTAGCGAACTTGGCGTCACGCTCCTCTTCCTCGATTTTCTCTATGTACACCTTGGTAAAGCCATCGAAAAGCAAACTCCTTCCGCCGGTTCTGAAGAGATACTTTCCTGCCCCGATATGCGCGCTTATTTGCAGATATTTGGCATCTGACATTTGCGAGGCGAGGGCCCTGTTGAATATTAGATTGTAGAGTTTCAGCTGGTCCGGAGTTAAGTTATTTTTGACGGACTCCGGCGTGTTTTGTATTTGTGTCGGTCGGATCGCCTCATGAGCCTCCTGGGCGCTTTTGCTTTTTTTGTAAACCCTTTCCTTCTCACTCACATATTCTTTGCCGAAACTTTTCAACAAAAATTCTTTAATTTGATTTTTTGCCTGTGTTGAGAGATTTAAGGAATCGGTTCTCATATATGTGATGAGCCCTTCTCTGCCGTTTCCCACGTCGATTCCTTCGTATAGTTGCTGGGCAAGCATCATGGTTTTTTTTGCGGAAAATCTTAGCTTGCGGGCGGCTTCCTGTTGCAAGGTTGAGGTGATAAATGGCGGAGCTGGCCTTTTGCTGACTTCTTTTTTGTTTACATTTGATACTTCAAATTTTTCTTTCTGCAAATCGACCTCTATTCTCTTGGCCGTTTTCTCATCTCTCACTTCAATGTTTTTGCCGTCTTTCTTTATTAGGTGCGCCAGATACTTGCTATTTCCTTTTTCCAGCTCGACTGCGATTTCCCAATATTCCTCGGGTTTGAAGTTTTGAATTTCCCTTTCGCGGTCTACGATTATTTTCACGGCGACAGATTGTACTCTGCCGGCTGATAGGCCTCTGCGCACCTTTTGCCACAGAAGCGGACTAAGGGAGTATCCGACAAGCCGATCGAGAACGCGCCTCGCTTGCTGGGCGTTGAACAAATCTTTATTTAAAGCGCCGGGGTTCTTTACCGCATTTAAAATTGCATCCTTTGTGATTTCTGAAAAGGTAATCCTCTTTACATTTTTATTGTCTATAGACTCGGCGATGTGCCAAGCGATAGATTCCCCTTCTCGATCCAGGTCTGTCGCAAGCAATACAAGGTTCGCATCGTTTGCTTGCTTCTTGATGTTGTTTAGATTCTTTTTTGCCTTTGTTGGTATTATGTATTCCGGTTTAAAATCATGGTCAACATCGACTCCGAGCCGGCTTTTGGGCAGATCCCGGACATGGCCGTATGAAGCCATAACCTTGTAGCCAGAGCCAAGATATTTTTCGATTGTACTTGATTTTGCCGGTGATTCGACTATTACTAAGTTTTTTGCCATACTTTGTCCTAAATTATAATTTTCAATTTCCAGTTTTCATTGAATTTTCATTGCATCATTGCTGGATTGGACATTCATTGAAAATTGTGAATTGAAAATTAGAAATTCTTTGGCCTATGCCAAAGCATACACCATGCCTCCTAAGTTTTTTACCTTACCCTTTATTTCCATAAGTGTCAATGTGGAAATGATGAGCTGGCTTTCTTTCGAGCTTTCCTTTATGATTTCATCGATATGCTTTTCACAATTTTCTAAAACTTTAAAAATAATTTCCTCAACTTCATTCCCGGGTTTTGCTGTGGCCTGTTTGGGCTTTGCCTTATGTCCGTAAAAGTCCAAGATGTCTTGTCCGGAGGTTACGAGATTTGCCCCCATCTTGATTAACTGGTTAGTGCCGGTGGAAGATTGGTGAAATACCGGTCCCGGCACGGCAAAAACATCTCTATTCTGCTCAAGCGCGTCTCGGGCGGTTATCAATGCTCCTGACCTTTGATTTGCTTCTATAATGATACTGCCGAGCGAAATGCCAGCGATAATTCTATTTCTTGCCGGAAAGTGATTGCGAAGCGGAGGAACTCCGGGCGGGTATTCGCTTAAAACCACTCCTGCTCCCTCTATAATTTTTTTGAATATGCCGGCATTGCTTGCCGGATATGGCTTGTCTAAGCCGCAACCCAAAACAGCAATGGTTTTTCCGCCGGATTCTATGGCTGTATTGTGGGCGATGGCATCTATCCCAAGGGCCATGCCGCTTGCCACCACAATCCCCGCCTCAGACAGCTCTGATACGATATGCTTTGTCACTTGTTTTCCGTAATTTGTGAACTTTCTGCTGCCGACAATCGCCAGAGTATTTTGTCCCACTGTTTCCAAATCTCCGCGAAAATACAGAACGGTCGGTGGGGAAAAGATTTCCTTGAGCAATTTCGGATAATCGCCATCGAAAATCGTCACAAAGTTGATTCTCAATTTCTCGAGCCTTTCCAGTTCGGCGTCGGGATTTATCTTGCCTGCTTCTTTAGCCAATTTTTCCAAAAACTCCAGTCCCTTATGCCCTGCTAATTTCCGGTGGTTTTTCCATATTTCTTCAAAAGAAAACCCGGCCTTTATGATCTGATTTGTACGCCTCTTTCCAATGGCAATATAGGCTTTGTCAAGAGCAAGCAAGTATTTTTTATCTTTATTTTTTACGCTTAGTGAAGCCATTTTCTTTAAAATAATTATGCTTAAATAAAAAAAGTATTGACATAAATTCCTTATTGTGTTAATATACCCTGTCGTACCTAAAGCAGGTGCATTAGATTGTAGGACAGGAACCTACTAACAAGTTCAGCTTTCTTAAATCACCCTCCTTTAAGTTGCTTGCTTGTTGGTAGGTTTCTCCCTACAACACACCAGTCAGCCTACGGGCAGTGACTCGGCCAAGTCCTCGTGACAGATGTTGATGCATTGGGAGATTTTTTGAAAATAAGAAGAGAGCCCTTCGGGGTTCTTTTCTTATTGTTGGCTATATTATTTTTGCTTCCGGACTACCCTCCCTAATCGACTTTTTTATCTCATCGGCGCACTTCTCGACAATTTCCGGTAAAACCATTTCCTCATCAGACGCAAATCTCTGCAGTACGAAGTCCTCGGTTTCGATTTGCCCCAATTTTTCATTTTTTACGCCGATTCTAAATCTCCAGAAATTTTCCGTACCCAGCTTGTCGATTATCGACTGAACGCCTTTGTGCCCTGCTGAGCTTCCGTTTTCCCTAATTCGCACTTCTCCAAAGTCAATATCAATGTCGTCATAGACAACCCAGATATTCTCGGGGCTGACTTTGTAAAAATCTGCAAACGACTTAACGGCTTTGCCGGATAGGTTCATGAATGTTTGCGGTTTAAATAGAATAATTTTACCGGCTTTTTCTTTGTCATTCCGAGCGACTTCGCGGAGCGACGAGTCGAGGAACCCCTTTTTCTTACCCCCCTCTATGTCATTCTCGCCCGCTAAAGGTCGGGCAAACATCCGGCGGGAATCTATATCAATCATCTCGCAAACTTTTGCATCAAATTTTTTTTCAACTTTAAAATCAGCGCATAAAGAGTCCAGCACCATAAATCCAACATTGTGCCTGGTACCAGTGTATTTTGGCCCTGGATTTCCAAGCCCGACAATAAGCGTTTTTACTTTCATAAGAACTATTATAGCCCAAAACCACTGTCTAACAAATAAAAACTGGATTCCGAATCAACTGATTATATTTTCAAGGAATAGTTCGGAATGACAGCCAGGGTAGCTCGGTTTATTTTTGCTTGGCTTTGAATATGATTTTTATCGGGGTGCCGGTAAAGTCCCACTTTTCGCGAATGCGATTTTCGAGGTAGCGCCGATATGAGAAATGGACCTTTTCCGGATAATTTGCAAAAAAGACAAATGACGGAGGACTTACATCTACCTGAGTGGCATATTTTATGTTTACCTGGTGCCTGTCAATTGAAACCGGCGGTTTGGCATACAAAATTTTATTTAAAAAATTATTTAACTCTGCGGTTGGAATTCTCTGTTCTCTCTTTTCCTTAATCTCAAGTATCAAATCTAAAACCTTTTGTACATTTTTGCCCGTTTGAGATGAAACAAAGATCAAAGGCGCATATGGCAAAAACTCAAATTTATGCCGCGCCAGCCGAGTAAAGCTTGCAACTTCGTTAAAACCATGGTGAAACCCCTCGCTTGCCAAATCCCATTTATTGACAACAATTATTACTCCCTTGCCGGCATCCTTGATAAAACCGGCTACGTGCATGTCTTGCGAGGTGATGCCGTCAGCAGCATCGATAATCAAAATAGCAATATCTGATTCTTCGAGCGCTTTTCTTGTTCGATCAGCCGAAAATCTCTCCACCACGCCTTCTCTATTCTTGCCGGGAGCTTTGCCTATCTTTCCGCGACGGCGAAGTCCGGCGGTATCTAAAAAGATGATCTCATTGTCTATATATGTAATCTCGGTCGAGTTCACATCCCTTGTGGTGCCGGGGGTTTCAGAAACGATGAATTTCTCTTCATCAATCAGTTTATTTAAAAATGATGATTTACCGGCATTTGGACGACCCAAAATAGAGACTTTTATTTTTGCTACTTGCGTCTCTCCCGTCTCGGCTGCATTGGATTTTTCTAAAATTTGATTAAGCATTTCATCGACCCCGTCTTTTCTTTTTGCTGAAACTTTTGTAGCCTCGCCGAAGCCAAGCTTATAAAACTCGGATATCTCGGATTGATTTTTGGCTAGATCAGTTTTATTTACGATTAGGGAAACCGGTTTTCCTAGCTTTCTCAAATAGCCGGCAATGCTTTGGTCTTCTGCCGTGATACCGGTGGATGCATCGACCACAAAAAATATCAAATCAACCGATTCAATGTTTAGGTCAAACTGGTCTTTAACCTTCTTTTTTAATTCTTCCTTGGCATGCTTTTCCATACCCGCAGTATCGGCAATATTAAAAGTCTTGCCATCTATTGCGACGATTTCCTCATTCCAATCCCGTGTGGTGCCGGGGATGTCGGTGGTGATGGCCTGCTTCTTTCCTAATATTCGGTTGTATATCGAACTTTTGCCGACATTCGGCCGTCCGACCAAAGCTACTTTTAGCAACTGTCACCTCTCTGTCATTCCGAGCGACTTGCAGCTCAAGGACGAGCCGAGGAATCCCTTAGTTTTATAATTTCTAAATCCTAATTTCTAATGTCTAATCAATGTCAAATTCTTTAATGTCTAATTTGAATCATTGTAACTTGGAATTTTGTTAGAAATTCTTCATTTGTCATTCTCGCTTTTAGCGAGCAATTACCAATTGTACACCAAATCTGCCCAATTTAGAAGGTTTTTTGTTTCACCGAAGCGATCACCGGTTCCCAAAACAACCGTTAAAACATTCTGACCCTTGACTTTTCCGGCAGAAATAAGGCACTCGCCGGCGCTATTTGTAAAGCCGGTTTTGACGCCAAATACTGTCGTGCCGTTTAAGAGCTCGTTAGTATTTTGCAGATTGTATGGCCTGCCATTTTCTGAGTAAACAGTTTCGTTTTTTGTATCTACGATTTTCCTGAAAGTATTGTCCTGAAGTAACGTTCTCGCCAGGATTTGTAGGTCTTGGGCGGTGGAATAGTTGCTTGCGCTATCCCAGCCGACAGGATTGTCGTAATGGGTATTTTTCAAGTTGAGATTTGCCGCTTCTTCGTTCATTTTGCTAATAAATTCGTTATACCCGCCAGAATATAGATTGTCGGCAATTGTTACGGCAGCATCGGCGCCGGAGTTTATTAAAAGGCCATGTAGCAGAGTGCCATATGTCACCTTGTCGCCCGCGGCCAGCCACATTATGGCCTCCTCTGCCGGAACCTTGCTTAAATCGCTTTCTTTAACTATTACGGTTTTATTTAAATCTCCGTCTTTCAAAAGCAGCCGCGCCGTCATTAGCTTGGTTAAGCTTGCTATCTCCAGTTTCTGGTCTTGGTTTTTCTCAATCAATACCTCTCCCGTTCCCATATCAACCGCCATGTATGCCTTGGCGTTTGCGGCCAGAGTGTAATATTTGCCGTTTTGGTACGGCAAAGGTGAAAAACTAAGCGGCTGGTTTTCATTGGTGTCATTCTGGCTTGTCCGGAATCTAGTTTGCCCTTCTTCCACCCTAACCTTATTTTCGAGATTTTTTTGAATATCCGAAACGAATGGAACTCCATGCGGGATTATGTCTAAAAATATTAAGGCCGCAATTATTAAGGTTTTCATTGTTCTATTTTATCAAAATTCTTATATTTTCCTTCTTTTAAATCCCCCAAATCGAAGTTTCCAATTCTAATTCTTTTTAATTTCATCACTTTCGCTCCGGCTGCATTTATCATTCTTCGGATTTGGCGGTTTCGGCCTTCGTGGATAGTGATGGAATAACAATTTGGTTTGTTTAAACAATTAAATTCTTTATGTAATTTCTTTTGAGATGATTCACGTTTGACTGGATTCCCGCCTTCGAGGGAATGACAGAGAGGGGTAACTTTGGCCGGTGCTGTTGTGCCGTCGTCCAGTTTGATGCCAGTTCGTAATTTTACGAGTGATTTTTCAGAGAGTGGTTTATCGGTTTCAACGATATACTCTTTCTCTTTCTCGTATTTTGGGTGAGTCATTTTTTGGGCAAAATCGCCGTCGTTTGTTAAAAATATCAGTCCGGAGGTGTCTTTGTCGAGCCGACCGACCGGGAAAACGGGCGGATCTTTCGGCACTAAATCGGTAATTAACTTTTCCGCATGCGGATCCGCGGTGGTTGTCGTGTACCCGACTGGTTTATTAAGGGCATAATAAACAAATTCCTGTGGCGTAAGAAGGATGAATTCTCCTTTTGTTTTTTGGATTCCCGCCGGATGTTTACCCGATCTTTGGCGGGCGGGAATGACGGAGGAAGAAAGATACACTTTGTCTGAACTTTGAATTTGCGCAGACAGATCACGGACTATTTTGTCATTAACTCTAATTTTTCCAGTCGAAATCAACTCTTCGGCTTTGCGGCGGGATAAGCTAGTGCAGGAGGCGATGTATTTATTGATACGCATAATCTGATTATAATAGATCTTCGTGTGTGCGGGAATGATAAAAAGGGAGGCCACCACTACACTAATATGTATTAGCGTAGTATTACGCAACAAAGCATTCTTCACCCCTTCATAATTAAGTGTGATTAAGGGTGACAGATTCACTTCCCTACTTCGGTTTAGACAAGTGAAGGCAATGAAAATATTGATTCTGGCCAAGCCAGAATGACAATCCGGGTGGCAATTAGGTTGATGGTAATGCTTCTCCTAATCTCTGCAGTTGCCCCTCGTCTTCTATACCGAGATATGTCATCATTTTCACCGTTGTGCCGTACAAAATTGGTCGGCCGGGAGCATCTTTGCGTCCGGTTTCGCAAATCAACCCCCTAATCATCAGGGTTCTGAGTGGTTTGGACGAGTCGGCGCCGCGAATTTCTTCTATTTCCGATCTTGTGATCGGCTGTTTATAAA
>JAJYJC010000021.1 GCA_021796415.1 bacterium | reverse complement strand
AGTTTATGGGCTATGCCCATGACACCGAAATACATGAGAAAGGGCAGCTTGAGAAAACAGTTCCTATTGAGAGAGTCTGGGGATTATTCAAGACATTCTTAAGGAGAAGCTACCATCATATCCATAAGGAAATACTGCCTGAATATTTGGTGGAATTTCAGTTCAAATTTATCCACCGAGAATATCGCAATAATCCCTTATACATAGCTAAAATATTAACTAACCCTGTTCCAAATTGTTGACATTACTCAGAATTTGGAATTTAGTATTTTGAATCTTGAATGAGAATGAGTGAATCTCGAATTTAGCGCATATATTGCTTTCTATATTCTGTATTCCCATTCCAAATTACCAAATTATATTATTCCAACCCTTCATTTGTCATTCCCGCGCAGGCGGGAATCTATATAAATAAAATTCTGGATTCCCGCCTGCGCGGGAATGACACCAATATCATGTTATCAATACTTTCTCAAAGCCCCATCCTATTTATTTTTTTAGTAGCGTCACTTTTGATCGCTATCACAGTTCATGAAACTATGCATGCCTGGACCGCCAATCGCTTAGGCGATCCGACGGCAAAACACATGGGCAGGATTTCATTAAACCCTCTGCACCATCTCGATCCGATCGGTACGCTTGCGATTTTTCTGGTCGGAATAGGGTGGGGAAAGCCGGTTCAGATAAATTACAACAACCTGAAAAACCCGAGGCTTGACTCTGCGCTCGTTTCCTTGGCGGGACCTGCTTCGAATCTTGTGATTGCCATTATTTTTTCTATTCCCGTGGCTCTGAAGCTCGTCGATCCCGCCTCGATTTTTTATTACTTCATTTTTGCCATCGTCTTTATCAATATAATTCTTATGATATTCAATCTCATCCCCATACCGCCGCTTGACGGGTCGAAGGTGCTTTACTATTTCCTGCCTAGAAGTGTTGACCTGAATAAGTTGGAAATGTATGGTCCGATGCTGCTACTCGGTCTGATAGCTATAAGTTTTCTGAACCCCGGACTAAATATCTTTGGTTTTATCTTTCAAATAACTCAGAGATTAATGAGTTTTCTTGGTTTCACAACCTTCATTTTCTAAGCAAAAAATGCTATAATCACCTGTATTGGTTATTGCGGCGTCGGCTTTTCATTGAAAATTGTGAATTGAAAATTGAAAATTAATCTACGGGGTGTGGCGCAGTTGGCTAGCGCGTACGCATGGGGTGCGTGAGGTCGCAGGTTCAAATCCTGTCACCCCGACCAAGAAAAAATTATGAATAAATTAATCATTTACACAGACGGAGGGGCGAGGAATAATCCGGGGCCGGCGGGGATCGGGGTTGTTCTTTATGATGAAAACAAAGAAATTATTGATACCTACAAAGAGTACATTGGCGAGGCGACGAACAATCAGGCGGAATACAAAGCTTTGATAAAAGGATTGGAATTAACTCAGGATTATATAGATTCCCGTCTGCACGGGAATGACAAAAAGGGGCGCGGGAATGACAAAGAAGGCAGGAATGACCCGCGCATTTTTGAAAAGTACGGGGCAAGCAAAGGGGTAGAGATTAGCTGTTTTTTGGATAGTGAGCTGGTTGTTAAACAGCTAAATAAAGAGTATAAGGTGAAAGATCCCGGAATTCGCGAGCTATACAATCAGGTATTAGATTTGGTTATCTTTAAAAATGTCAGTTTTAGCCATGTCAGGCGCGAACAGAACAAACTGGCCGATAAGCTGGTGAATGAGGCGATAGATGAAGCAAAAAAGTAAAGCAAAGAAGAAAAGAGCTCTTAAAAAAGGGCTCAAGGTAAATATTCGGCACGTGATAGCTTTAGCGGTTTTCTTCTTGTTTGTCGCAATGGTTTTCGTGATTTCTGCGTATCATTCTCCAGCTCCGAAAAAGCCTGCATCCGGCCCCAAGACCAAGGCCAATGTTGTCAAAAAGGTAGCCGTTCCGAAGGCAATTCCTATTATGCAACTGCAAAAGCCAGCGCCTAATCCAAATCTCAAGGTGCCTATTTTAATGTTTCACCACATTCGCGACCCGAAGCCTATCAAAGACCCAATCCAGCATAATCTTTCCGTTTCACCCGCAAAGTTCAAAGCGGACTTGTCGTGGCTTAAAGCCCACAATTATCAGGCAGTTACAATTGATGATTTGCCGGCGATTTTGAACGGACAGATAAAAATGGCGAAGAAGCCGGTTGCCATCACCTTTGACGATGGATATGAGGACAACTTTACCGAGGCCTTTCCGGATCTTATTGCGGCCGGCATGACGGGCAATTTTAATATTATTACCGGAGCGGTGGGGATGCCGGGATACATGACTGCGGAGCAGCTAAAGGCCATGGAGAAGGCAGGCATGGAGTTCGGGTCGCACACAGTCAGGCATCTTGATCTTGCTACGCTTTCTCCTGATCGCCAGACAAAGGAGCTTGCAGACAGTAAAACAACGCTTGGGAAGCTTCTGGGCAGAGAAATTACCTCACTTTGTTATCCGTCAGGTGAATACAATGTCTTAACTCTTGCCATTGCTAAACAGCTTGGTTATCGCCTCGCAACCACTACCAAGTTTGGTTACGCCGACGCACAATCAAAACTGCTGGAGTTACCAAGAGTCAGGATGACAGAAACATCAAACTTCGATGCTCTGCTGAACCGGTAAACTGCAATTATTTTCTTTTTAGAACCATGTAATTGCCGAACTCTTTATCGAGCCGGTAATGGTTTAGCATATAGAGAATGATTTTTTTGTTTTGGTAATAAACATTGTTTGGATCCTTTGAAATGATCCAGTATTTAGCCTTTGACTTTTCCATATCGCTTATAAAGGTGTCGTCAAGATGGAAGCCGTAGTTGTCGCGGGTATCAAGCAGGAGAACGCTGGCCGAGATGTACCTAGATCCGGCATCACGCTCAGCCATACGATATAAAACTGCGCCGTATGTATATGCTTCGATCTTGTCATTAGGATTTGAATTTGCCTTTATATAGTCTGCGATCTTTTGGTACTGGTCTAAGTCTGCTTTTGCTGGCCCCGAAAAAGAATTCATAAGCTCCTTGTTCGACATGCCAAACGAAATGAGCATCCCCGCAAGAAGGATAGCAATTGATGTCATTCTGAGCGGCTTCTGTAAGACGAGCGAAGAATCTTTTACTGCTGACTTACGTGAGAGATCCTTCGATTCCTCAGGATGACGGGCCAAAGGATTCAAAAATACATTTCCGCCGTAAGCAAACACAAGGATGAAAAAGGGCATGCCAATCAAAAAGTAATATGGGTAGAAAGAGCCAACGCCAACGCAGGCGGCCATAGCTGCAATTGAACCGATCAGCACAAAACGGTAGAAGACGTCGGATGTAATTTTCCTGAAATCTCGCAGCATGTAAACGGCAAAGATAGCAAGAGGGACGAAGAAGGGAGCGATTATTAAAATAAAGACCGTGTGAGGCGAAACGTCGCCGCTCAAGGCGCTTTTGGCGTATTTGGAGCTGAACGACACGGCGGCCACCCAGAAATCATTCAAGGCATTATGTGACTTGAAATACAAAATCCAAAAGGCGGTTTGCAAAAGAAAAGGCAGACCGAATACTAGGTAATTTACAACGAATTTTTTGATACTCTTGTAACTTAAAAGGAATATTTCAACCATGATTGGCAGGGAAAGCAAAGAGAAGTTTTCCTTTAGATAGAAAAGAATCGAAAGGCAGACGCCGGAGAGAAAAAGCCAACCTAAATTTGAAATTTGAAATTTGAAATTTTTATTGTCTGATGTCTGATTTTTGATGGCTGAATACCACTTGAAGAAGGCAAGCAGCATCAAGATTAAAAATATCAAACCAAAGTTTTCGGTATTGTTACCGCTTGAGGCAAACTGGGAGAGGTTGCGCCAAAAAACATATAAAAGAAGGGAGATTCTGGCAATCTTGACCGCGTTTTCTTTGAAGAAATTTTTAGAAAAGAGTGTGGCTAATTTGTAGAAAAGAAAGGCGTCGAAAACAGCCAGAACGGTTAAGAATATCCGGTGCAGAACAAGGCTTCCGCCGAAAATGAGGCTCATCAGCGCATTGAATTCAAAAATAAGAGGAGGTTTGTGGTCCCAAGCATTAACATAGAGCAAACCGCCGTGAGCGATGGTTTTTCCGACGTAGTAAAAGATCCAGTGGTCGGAGTCGTAGGGGTAGAGCCAGACGGCAAGCCTCACAACAATAAAGACTAATATTAAGGTAATCCAGAAAGCTTCCTTATTCTCTAGGAATTTATTAAAGCCAATTTGAATTCTTTTCACATACCAACTTTAGCAGAAATTTCCCGCCCTGTCATTTTTCACTAGCATCTAAACCGGCTTCACTACGCTAATCTGTATTAGTGTAGTGATATAATGTCATTTTAGATTTTGATGCCACTTACTTTAAAAAAGCATGTTTATACGACCGGGGAGTTTCGGATATCTGAATTCTGACTTCCGATATCCGAACCATGTGCTATAATGAATTCATGAAAAAGCTATTGGCCCATAAAATAATTTTAGGCACTGCCGGCGCTTTGATAGTGGGATTTGCCGGAACGGTTCTATATTTGTCAGCGGCCAACAATCACAAAAGTCAAACATCGGGCAATTCAACTACGACGACAGAAAGCGTGCCGCCCGTGACAGAAAAAGGCGCGATGCCATCTTCCTCGACAACTTCAACCACTAAAGCAGCTTTAAATCAGACGGCTCCAAGCGGCAGTTCAACGGGTTTGGCGGCGCTAAACACTTCTGTGACGGCGCAATCGTCGCCATCAGACGGCTCCATATCCATTACTTTTTATCCTGAAGGCGGCGGATCATACACTATTCAACAGCTGGTTTCGGGGGCATGGCAGACGGTGAAAGAGAATGTTAGCTACAGCGGGGTTGGCGGCCTTCAAGATGGATCACTGGCTTCCGGTGAGAATTCAAAAACATTAAGGTTACTTAAAATAGATAATGGACAATATTCGGCCGTTTCAAAAGAATTTACGATTACCAGGCAGGATGTGACAGCAGCCGGCGGGATAAAAACATATAATTAGAAAATTTTTAAATCCGAATTTCTAATTTCTAAACAAATTCAAAACAATAAATATCAAAACATTTTGGATTTTGAACATTTGAATTTATAATTTGTTTAGAGCTTCGATATTAGAGTTTAGAATTTACAATCAGAGAAATATAAATTGGCTTGGGTTATCATAAAGTAAGGTAAGGAGATTATCATGCGAGTAGCAATCAATGGTTTTGGCAGAATCGGAAGGCAAGTTTTTAAAGTATTCACGGAAAAGTATCCTGATGCGGAAATAGTTGCCATAAATGATCTTTGCGACACAAAAACAATGGCCCATCTTTTAAAATACGACTCAAGCTATGGCATATTTGATGCAGATATAAAATCAACCGGAAGCTCAATCTCTGTTAACGGGAGGGCCATTAAAGTATATAACGAGAAGGATCCGGCAAACCTGCCATGGAAAGATTTAGGGGTTGATGTTGTTATTGAATCAACCGGGTTTTTCACTGACGGCGAGAAGGCAAAGGTTCATCTGGAAGCCGGTGCGAAGAAGGTTTTAATCTCCGCTCCTGCCAAGAATCCAGACATTACCATTGTTTTGGGAGTAAATGAGGACAAATACGACAAGGATAAGCATCATATCATTTCCAATGCTTCCTGCACCACAAATTGTTTGGCTCCGATAACGAAGGTGCTTTTGGATAATTTTGGGATTAAATACGGGCTTATGACCACCGTACACTCCTACACAAATGACCAGAGAATTCTCGACCTGCCCCATACGGACTTAAGAAGGGCCAGGGCAGCTGCTTTAAACATCATTCCCACTTCAACCGGAGCCGCCAAAGCATTGAAGGAAGTTATCCCTGAGGTTGAGGGTAAAATGGACGGAATATCACTGAGAGTTCCCACGCCGACTGTTTCAGTAACTGATCTGGTGGTCGAACTGGAGAAAAACACTACGCCCGAAGAAATCACAGCCAAAATGAAAGAAGCCTCTCGCGGCCGTATGAAAGACATCTTAGAGGTCTCAGACGAGCCGCTTGTGTCAATGGATTTCAAGGAGAACCCGCACTCATCCATCTATGACAGTCTGCTGACTTATGCAATAGGAAATAATTTCTTTAAGATTATCAGCTGGTATGACAACGAATGGGGATATTCAAACAGGCTAGCGGATTTAAGCAGGTTTATTGGTGAATAGGTTTATGGGTTGGTTGGCCTGTCATTCCCGCGAAGGCGGGAATCTATATAAATAATAAGCTTCTGGATTCCCGCCTTCGCGGGAATGACAAAATATGAAAGTATGAAATCTATAAAGCAGGCAAAATTAAAGGGCAAACGGGTCATTCTTCGAGTTGACTATAATGTCCCTTTGGACAAAGGCAAGGTCATTGATGATGCGAAAATAAAAGAAACATTGCCGACCATAAACTATCTTTTGGAAAATGGCGCTTCTATTATTATTATCGCTCACCTGGGGCGGCCGGAGGGCAAGAAAGTTTCCTCTTTATCGCTTGCGCCTGCCGCAAAATCCTTATCAAAGCTGTTGGGCAAAAAGGTGGATTTTGTGTCTGATACGGTTGGCGCAAAGGCAAAAGAGAAAGCAGCGTCCCTGAAACCAGGTCAGATCTTAATGCTCGAAAACCTGCGTTTCTCTCCGTATGAAGAACTTGGAGACGAAGAGTTTGCAGAAAAACTGGCATCTTTGGGTAATATATTTGTTCAGGAAGCTTTTTCGAATGCCCATCGCAGGCATGCATCTATGTATGCCATAACTAGATATTTGCCCGCCTATGCCGGATTACATTTTCTGAAGGAATACGAGACGCTTTCAGATATTTTAAATGATGCTAAGAAACCGTTTGTCTTTATAGCAGGCGGCAAAAAAACAGAAACCAAAGCGGGTGTCTTGAAAGGCATTGCAAAAAAGGCAGACATCATTCTTTTGGGCGGAGGGTTGGCGGATACTTTTCTGGTAGCCGAAGGTTATGAAATAGGCAAGTCATTTTTTGAAGAAGAATACGTGTCCGATGCGGAACAGGTCTTAAGGGACGCCTTTGATAATGGCTGTGAAGTGCTTCTGCCTCAAGACGTGATTGTTGCAAAAAACATTTCAAATGAGGCCAGGACAAAGGAAAAAGATATAGAACAAATCGAGTCGGATGATATAATAGGGGATATCGGGCCTAAGACAGTCTCGAAGTTTGCCCAACCCATTAAGTTTGCCGGAACAATTGTGTGGAACGGTCCATGCGGCATTGCAGAATACAAGGCATTTCAGGCGGGAACAAGAGGGGTGGCAAATTTAATCCAAGAGAGCCAAGCAGTAACAATCGTTGGCGGCGGAGACACTTTGTCAGTATTGAAGAAATTAGATATCAAGGAAAATTTTACATATATTTCAACCGCGGGCGGGGCAATGATGGAATTCTTGGCGGGCAACGAGATGCCCGGCATTGAAGCACTGAAATGAGTATAGAGTATTCAGTATCGGGTATTGAAAAAATGTAAATTTAAAGAAAATTGAAAATTAAGAATTGAAAATTTATATCTGAAGGAGGGAAAATGAATAGAAAAAAGATAATCATGGGTAACTGGAAGATGAATTTAACCGTACCTGAAAGCACGATTTTGATTCAGAAGCTCAAAAAAGAAGTGCCGGTGAGTACAAAGGCGGAAGTTGTTGTTTGCCCGACATTTATAGACATTTATTCCGCCTCAGAGGAGCTAAAAGGTTCAAATATCAAAGTTGGGGCGCAAAATGTAGCCGAAGAAGAAAAAGGAGCGTATACGGGTGAAGTTTCAGTTTTGGCGCTCAAAGGATTTGTTGATTATATTATTGTCGGACATTCAGAGAGGCGAAACATTTTTGGTGAATCGGATAAGATTGTCGCCAAGAAAGCAGAGATTGCCATGCGGCATGATATAAGGCCGGTTATCTGCGTGGGTGAGACATTGCACGAGAGGGAAGATAAGCTCTCAAAAGTTGTGGTTTTGTCTCAACTCGAAGCTTCATGCAAGCATTTGACGGGCGAGGAGATAGCCGAAAGTTTAATCGCATACGAACCGGTGTGGGCTATCGGGACAGGGCAGGTATGTTCTTCGGAAGAAGCAGAAAAGATGGCAGAACACATTCGCGGACTAATCAAATCGTTGTATGGTGAGAAGGTTTCCGGGTCTGTTCGAGTTTTGTATGGAGGAAGCGTGACTAGCGCAAGCAGTAAATCATTTAGAAAATCAAAAAACATTGATGGTTTGCTTGTTGGCGGCGCCAGCTTAAACCATCAGGAGTTTGCAGCAATAGTAAAGAACTACGGTGAAAAGAAAAAATAACCTTTTCTGTCATTCCCGCGAAGGCGGGAATCTATATAAATAAATTCTGGATTCCCGCCTTCGCGGGAATGACAATACAAAATGATAAAAACAGTTAACGAATTATGTGAAGAAGCAAGAGCCGGCCATTATGCCATCGGCGCTTTCAATGCGTCAACGCTGGAAGTAACTAAAGCCATTTTACAGGCGGCGGCGGAACTAAAATCACCTGTTATCATTGAAACATCCGAGGGGGAAGCGAACTTCGAAGGTTATCAGATATTCGCCGATACCGTCAAGGATTTAGCCAGCGAACTTGCGATAGATGTTGCTATCAATTTAGATCACGGCAAAAGTTTGGAATCAATCAAATACGCCATAGAGTCAGGATACTCTTCTGTACACATTGATTGTTCAAAAATGGACAGAAAAGACAACATTAAGCTCACGAAACAAGTGGTGGAGTTTGCACATTCCCGTGGGGTTTCGGTTGAAGGAGAGCTTGGCCATGTGGGCGGAAGCAGTGAAGTTCACGAAGGAGAACAGCCAAAAGACGGGACACTGACCGACCCAAAAGAGGCTGCGGAATATATTAAGGAAACAGGCGTGGATGTTTTTGCAGGATCATATGGAAATATACATGGAATGTACAAAGACGCGCCGCATTTGGATATTGAAAGAATAGAGAAAATTGCAAAAGAATCCGGTATTCCTCTTTCATTGCATGGTGGGTCTGGTATCCCTGATAGCCAGATAAAAGAGGCGATAAAAGCCGGAATATGCAAGGTAAATGTCAATACGGAACTAAGGAAGGCTTACAAGGAGTCATTGGAGAAAAATCTGAGGGGCGCGAATGCCGAGATTGTGCCATATAAGTATCTGCCACAGGTTATAAATGATGTCAAAGAAGTGGTAAAGAAAAAAATTATTTTGTTTTCAGGCCTATAAAAGTAGGTACAGATTTTTGGGATAAAAAAGTTGCTCATTCAAAAAGTGGGCAAGGACTATCCTTTAAGAATATAACTGGTTGGTCCGGATCCAAGATTAAAAAATGATTCTAGCCTGATTCCGGTTAAGCCGGAACGTAGTCGGAATGACAAATAATTGAGGATCTCGTGCAAACAATTTTAAGTGCACATAACCCTAGCAAAAAAAATCCTTGCCACGAGTTACCACAATTAGTATATTAGATAAAGATAAGTATATTAATGGATAGCGCTAGTTTTTATAATTATAAGCACTAAAGAATGTACACAGTTGCCAAAACACAAATAATCAAGCTATTTGTTTTTTCTGCTCTCCTTATTCTGGTCGGCTTTTTAGCTGTGTATCTGCTAACAATTCATCAAGTCAACCAGCAGTATAAAAACCAGCAAAGTTCCGGCGGAAATATTCCTGTTTCAAATGCTGATCTTTCCAAAGATTATGTTTCCCTAAAAGGCGGCAATCCCCAAGAAGGGAGCATTGATGTCAATGGCGACATAGCAGGAAACAATGTCCAGGGAACGACCATTACCTCAAACGTTCAGGACGGCACCTCGCCTTTAAACGTCAATTCTTCGACTTTGGTTAAGAATCTAAACGCTGACATGGTTGACGGTAAACATGCCAGCGAGCTTGGCGGCACAACAGTCAACAATGTTTCCAATACCATAACCGGAGACACCATTCAGCCAGGCACAACATCTGATTATTATCGAGGCGATAAATCCTGGCAGACCTTAAATTCTTCTGCCGTCGGCCTGGGCAATGTCGAAAACACGGCCCTTTCAACCTGGACGGGATCAAATCAAGTTGCCATTCTCGGCACCGTCACTTCCGGTACCTGGAATGCAGGTTCTATTAATGCGGCCGGTTCTATTACCGGTACGGCTCTTCAAGGTTCATCTCTAAATCTAGGCTCAGGCGCTATCACATCAGGCGCGATAAACGGAGCCACTATTTCTGGGGGTACTTTATCCGGCGGAAATGTCTCAGGCGGTACAGTTCAAGGCGGAACGCTTTCTTCAACTGCCGTCAATGGCGTAACTACAGCAAATATCTTAATCAACACCGGCTCCTACTCTGACCCGTCATGGCTGCAAGGTCTTGCAGGTTCAAAGATTACCGGAGATATTTCAGGTAATGCCGGCGGTCTAGCCGGAACACCGAACATTACCGTTGGAACAATCAATTCCGGCAATATCACGTCTTCAGGAACACTGGATATTACAGGAACGGGCAACTCAAACATTGGAGGAAATATCAACATAAATCCCGACTTTGGCTCTGAGCTAACAACAAATGGAAACTTTAACGGAAACGCCAACAACTGGAATGTTTCCTGTACTGACCCCACCTGTACCGTGGCCGATACGCCAAACGCAGTACCGGCATCTGGCTGGACTTACGGGTCAAACAGCGTTTCACATGTTTCCGGAACAAACAACACTGATGCTTTGTATCAAGACATTTCAAATACGACGGGAGAAACGTATGGATCAAACATCATTTCTGATGGCGACTTTTCTTCCAATCCTTCAACTGCCTCGCCTTACCCTTGGGACTGGATGGACAGCGGCTGGTCTTGGACAGGAAGCGCTATGAAAGTTACTAGTGGCGCATATTTCGGTGATGATCTCGGAACAAGCCTTACAGCCGGTCTGTACAAAGTTCAATTCTCAACATCGGGAATGCCCGCTGGCGGGCAACTAAAAGTTGCTTTATCCAGTGGAGGGATAGGTGGGGATGCAGCAGTAGTATCAGGTAACGGCCAACATACTTTCTATTTCACCGTCGGTACTGCGCCTTTGCCAAGCGGATGGTCATGCTATTTGTATTTTGATTCGACGTCGGTCGGTACCACCATTGATAATGTGTCAGCCGAACTGGTAACCGGTGCTCAGTTCGGAGAATCGCAAACTCAGTCATACAAAGTTAGTTTCGCTGTCTCAGGCATGACAGCCGGATCGCTCTCCGCCAATCTCGGTGGTGTCGGCGGGTCGCCCATTACGGCCAATGGGACCTATACCCAGTATTTAATTGGCAAGCCCAACGCCAACATCATTTCATTTGTTCCGTCATATGATGCTGTCTTTACTCTTTCAAATATTTCCGTTACTCCGGTTCAGAACGGTACTATTACTGTTCAGGATATTATTACCAAAGGAGGGCCGAAAGTTGACGTCAGGGCCTTTGGTGCTAAAGGAGACGGGAAGACCGACGATACGACGGCAATCCAGGCGGCGGAAGACAGTCTCCCTGATCAGGGCGGAACCCTTTACTTTCCGCCCGGAACATTCCTCGGCCACTTAATAGTGAAGTCAAATGTTCATATTGAGGGAGCCGGCATTAATGCTACTATTCTCGAATTGTCCAATGGGGCAAATACAGATGTGATTCAAAGTAAAGATTTTGCCAGCTTGACCGGCCAGAACTCTGGGAATGGCAACAGAGTTGGCGTAAACAGAGTTACTCTCGATGACATCACTATTAATGGTAATAGTTCAAACAATACTTCGGGCTACGGTGTCAGAAAATACGGAGGCCAATGGAATGTTCATGATGTTGTCATTAAAAACTGCGCTCAGGACGGAGTCTATTCTGAGGGGGGTAGTTATCCTGGCGCTCCTCTCGGGGCTGATTCGATGGAGGATAAATGGACCAATGTCATGCTTACTGTTAATTCCGGCAGCGGTATGACCTGGAACGGCCCTCACGATAGCGTGCTCGACAACTTTATTGTAAGTAGCAACAGTGGCAATGGAATCAATTTTGAGAATGAATCCCTCGGCACCCAGTTGAAAAATTCTCATATTTGGGGGAACTCATCAACGGGTTATGGTTTGTGGCTTAAGGCAAGCATAAATCTTGACAATGATGTAGTTGAGGGTGCGAGCGGTACTGGCGGAATAGGCATTTTTGTGGATTCCGGCGGAGCCATCTTAGCAAACGGCCTCCAAGTCTTTGCTTGTGAAACAGGAGTTTACATAAACGGAGTGTCGCCGGGCGGAAACAGTGAGATAACAGGAATTACTTTGTCTAATGTTACTAAAGCTAACATTGTCCTTTACAGCGCTTGGTCCGTCCGAATAACCGGCGTGACTATTAACATTAATTCAACTTCTTCAAGCTCAGTGGGTATCGATTTACAGAACGGCGGCAATGCCTATATAAGTGACACACTCATCAACATGGGGAAGAACTCGCACGGTATCAATGTCGGGAGCGCCAGCGCCGGATGGTCTGGCAGTTTTATCTCTGCCAAAATTGTCGGCTATAATGGCGGTGGCGCGACGGGAACAGATATTGACTGGCTGCAGACTGCAAGTGACGATAATGTCTTAAATATCCAAAATTTGACATACTCGGGAGAAACTGCCCTTGCAGGCAGTCCCGCAGCAAATAATGAAATTAATATTTTATCAACAGGGACGGGGACGAATGCTAATTACAAAAACTTCTCAAGCGCCAATAACGTCGGGATTGGGGTAATTAATTCTCAAAACAAGCTTAGCGTGAACGCTCCTGTTACGGCTGATACTCTGGCAACCACGATAATTACTCCGAGTGTGGCCTCGAACAAAGGTTTGGTGGTTCAGGGTTACACTTCTCAGACAGCTGATCTGATCCAGGCACAGGATTCAACGGGAGCAGTATTATTCGGTATTGATCATTCGGGAAATCTAACAGCACAGAGTGCTACTTTCACCGGCACATTGACCATGAATGGCCACATTATTACTGGAAACTTAAGTGGTTCTACAACCATTGTCGCAGGGGCAAGCGCAGGTACCGGTGCGACTGCTTCAATAACCGGCAACGATACGTCAGGGACGATTACGGTGACGACTGGAACCGGCCCGGCTGCGGGAACTTTGGCAACGATTACATTTGCGGGCGCATATGGATCAGCGCCAAAAATAGTTCTTACTTCGGCTTCAGCGACAGCAGCAGCTTTGCAAGATTATTACGGTTCAAATACTTCTTATTTTAATTTGAATATCCTCAATGCCCCCACCGCCTCAACGACCTACACTTACAGCTACATGGTCATGCAGTAGCTTGATCTAGATGCTTGAGTCGGGCTGATATAATCAGATGACCATGAATGCTCTTAAACTCGGCATAACCTACGATGACGCCGACGAGATTGTCGGTTTTTATCTGCCAGAAGAGGATCGCTCTACCCATATCTATGATGCCTAGAAGGTCAGACCTTTTAAGGGTCTGACCTTTGTGCTTTCTTTGCATTTTGCTTCGCTTTACAAAGACTGTCCTTGTTAAAATTCTGTATAGATGATTGAGTTTTTGTATAGATATTTGACATTTTGTATAGTTTTTGATAGTATATCTATACAATATGAAAAATAACAAAAAATTGATGCCGATCGGAGAAGCTGCTGATTTCCTGGAGGTATCGGTTATGACCCTCAGGCGTTGGGATGCTTCCGGAAAACTGCCGGCGCTCAAAAAGCCCAGCGGCCACCGATATTATGAACGCGAAGCGCTTGAGCGGTTTCGCGAGG
>JAJYJC010000020.1 GCA_021796415.1 bacterium | reverse complement strand
GTAAAAGTTGCCAGTCTTTTTGCCAGAGAAAACGCAAATAGCCTCAAAGTGATTGTCAAAGCCAAGGGGAAGGTTGAGGTGGACTCACAAGCGAGCCAAGTAGGCAACACAAAGACGGAAATCTTGACCGAGGTAAAAGGGAAAGACAACGAGGCTTCGTTTAACGGCAAGTATATACTGGACGCGCTGGGCGCCATAAAAGAGGCCGAAGTAAAGCTGGACATAAATGGCAAGCTGACCGCCGGGGTTTTAAAGGCTGCAAAAGACAAAGACTATATCTATATAATCATGCCGCTAAGAAACTAGGGATTAGTAGTGACTTATGGGGACTCGTGGTTGCTATTTGAAGATAGCCCCAAATAGTCCCAATGAGCAACTATAAGCAACTATGTTAATTCACTCTCTCAAACTGCAAAACTTTCGATCATACAAAAAGGTCGATGTTAATCTTGATCAGAACACTATATTTATCGGGCAAAATGCACAGGGGAAAACAAATCTGCTTGAGGCCGTTTATGTTTGTTCTGTGGGCAAATCGTATCGGGCTAAAGAGCGGGATCTTGTGCTTTGGGGGGAAGACTTTTTCCGCATTGAGAGTGAGATCGAGGGCGGGAAAGAAAAAAAGGTCGAGCTAATTTATGAAAAGAATATCGGCAAAGGACGCAAAACGGTCAAGATAAATGGGGCAAAAAAAGCCTCCTCGGCTCTGCTCGATGCCGTAAAATGCATTTTCTTTTCACCGGAGGAGATAGATATGTTTTTCGGTTTTCCGTCCTCCAGGCGCCGTCATTTTAATGTTTTCATTTCCCAGACAGACGGCGATTACCGGCGCCACCTTATTAAATATTCCAAGGTGCTTGACCAAAGAAATTCGTTGCTCAGATTGATTAGAGAGGGGCTGGCTAAAGAAAAAGACCTGGAGGTATGGGACGGAAAACTAGCCGAACACGGCTCATCTATAATCAAGAAAAGAAAACAAGCGTTACAAGAAATAAACAAAAATCTGGCAGAAGACTACGGGGCGATAGCGGGAAGCACAGACACCTTAAAACTTGGGTATTTGCCGTCGCAAAAGTCCGGCAGCAAGGAAGAAGATGCCTGGGGGAGTTTTTTGCAGGCCCTGCTTGCCTCAAGAAAGAAGGATGTTTTGTCGGGGGTAACCAACGTCGGTCCCCACCGAGATGACTTCCAGTTTATCTTAAATGAGAGATCGCTGGTTGATTTTGCTTCGCGTGGGGAGTTCCGTTCGGCAATTCTGGCATTAAAAATGTCGGAAGCCAAAGTTTTAAAGAGCAAAACCGGGACAACTCCGATTTTGTTGCTTGACGACGTGTTTAGCGAATTGGATGAGCAAAGAAGAAAATGCCTTGCCAAAAATTTCAGCGGCCAGCAAACGATTGTTACCACAACCGACCTCGATCACATCGATAAATCGCTTGCCAAAAACGCCAGTATTTATAAAATTGAAAATGGAAAATTAGAGAAACTTTAATGGAAATCCGCTGCTTCTGTCATTCCGGGCCCGATCCAGAATCCGCCTCTCCGTCATTCCCGCGCAGGCGAGAATCCAGAAAAGTGAGCTTAATATAGATTCCCGCCTGCGCGGGAATGACAAAGTGAGGGGCGGGAATGACAAAGGAGAAAAAATGGGAAATTTGGGAGAAATTTTCGAAAAAAGACTAAATCAGCTCGGCATCAAAAAACAGGTAGATGCGGCCATTGTGTGTGAGGAATTTGACGAAGCGGTAGCAGAGGTATTTGGTGAACTGGGACGGAAAAATGTCAAAGCTATTTCATTCAAAAACAATTGTTTAAAGGTCGGGGTTACCTCAAGCGCCTGGGCGCAGGAAATAAACCTGCGGCAACTGGAGCTAAGGAAGGGGCAAGCACTTCGGATAAGGTACATGGTTAATCCGCCTTCATGCTGCTAAGAAGCCATTTGTCCCCGGATTTTATGAATGTTAGAGTGTAGGCAATTTTGTAAGAAAAGTTACTTTCGCCCATTTTCCCAGCCAAAGTTGTATCCAGTTCAATGGTTCCTTCGGTGGGCTGATTCTCTAAGACATTAGTGTTGTTTATTTTGATCTTTGAATAGTCTTGCAGGTGATTGGCTGGGCGAGATGCCGGGGCCCTTACGGCATATCTTCGTCTCAGGTCGCCATATAGAGACGCGGTTGAAAATTCTTTCAACGATTGCTGGTAAGTGCCGGGATTTGTGGAGGGGGTAATGTTGTTTAGAGCTTCTACAAATGCAGTCCCTTTTTCTTTCAAAATATCCGACACCAACCCAAGCTTTATATTTTTTGAAACAGTTTGCTTCTTTGTTATTTTTATATTTTCACTGAAAAGCTCATAGCCGTTTTTGTCGACAGTAACTATATGGGCGCCTTCCTCGAGGTTTTTTGAAAAAGAATAACCCGCCTTATATGTATTTTTGTCGATTGTTACGGTTGTTCCGCTTGGGTCAATGTTTAGTTTTAGGGTGCCCTTGGAAGAAAAAACAAAGGCAAGCAAAATAAGTAAGCCAACCACAATCGCAAGTGTGACGCAAGCTATGACAATGGGTTTTTTGTTTATCATGTTTTCCTTATTTTAGTTATTACAACTTGCTGCTTCCTGCATCCACCCCGCAAGATTCTTGGACCAATTGGGATCTGTCGCATAGCTGCGGGCAATTTGTTCTATTGTAGTATCTCCTGCGTCAAGATAAGTTTCCCGCAAATTTAAGGCCATCGCTCTCCAGCCGTCCTTCATGGTGGCAAATATTACGACACACGCGCTACCATCACAAGCGCCGCCGTCTACCCCTGTTGCGTCTAAACCGTGCTGCTGGTAGTGTGCTACGAGGCCTTCCCCGCCCGATACATCGCCGGGATTATTGTCATACACCGGCGCGCTGCTTGGCCCTGACTTGCCCCATGTGCTCTCCTGGCCGGTGATCGCTAATATCAGAGCAGGGTTTACATTAAACTCGACCGCAGCGGCTTTTATGTCAGCCGCTTGGTCCGCCCAAGGCGACCCCTTGCTGTTTAGGAAGCAAGTAATCTGCTCAACAGAAAGAGCGTTAGAGTTTGCTAAATCTCCCCCGCTGGCCCCGGGCGGACCTATGGGACAAACGCCGCCTGATCCGCCCGTACAAGTTGAGCAAGGATAGGAGCGGAGTCCTCCGGCAAAGGATATCCCCGCGAAAAAAAACGAAAATATTAACAAGAACATAAGCGCGGTTAGAAATTCAAAACTTGCAAACTTCATACGCTTCATTTTACCTTAGCTCATCTGTATTGCCAAATTATATTTAAATTTGCAATTGATATGTTGCCATTGAAAAAAAACCAGTCCGCCGCCGCGTTCTTGCCTCCATTTGGATCCTTTGTCGGAACATAAACAAAGAACTTGTCATCCCAGGTGGGTTTGCTTATATAGAAATTAGGGCCGCGATATGGCAATTGGCTGTAAAAGGCGGCGTATTTTTTCTCAACAGCCTGCTCCTTGGTTTGCCAATCGGGTTCTGGTGTGCCGGCGCCAAAATTACTTTCTATCGCTTGTTTGGAAGGCTTGGGGGGCACTAGTATAAGCGTATAGTTAAATGTGGGGTTTTTGTCTGAAGTTTTTATCTCAAACGATGTGTTGAATGTTTCATAGTTTTTAATCGCTAGCTTGATCTGGTATTTTCCGGGCTTAAGGCCTATCTTTGTTGGCGTGGTTCCATTTATAGAACCTATCTCGTAATGTGCTCCGCCCGGCTTACTTTGAATTGTAACGTTAATTTTTTTGTTATGATTTATGATAATCGCCAAAAGAAGCAGAGAAAGAAGCGCTACTACAAACAAAACCAGAGGAATAAAAAATTTTAATCTTGTCATTGGCAACCCCCATTCGAAGGCTTGTAAAAGGCCGTATTTGTGCCCGGGCTGCCTGCCATATATCCCTCGAATGTAGCGGACGGCACGGTAAATACGCCGCCGCATGCACCCGGATCGTAGGCATAATAGTTTGAGCCATCATAACCTACGACTGCCACAAAATGCCCCTCCGGCAGCGGATGCCCATCCATGCGGGAATTAACATTCACAATCATTGGCTCATGGGTTGAAGCCAGAAAGTCGTCGACCGCTTGCTTGCCGGGTATTGACCTGACGCACATACCACAAGCGTTAGCGGTTATACTGAAATTATAATTGTTAACGCCGGGCAGCTTATCTGCTTTGCCGGGGTCAATGTCACAACCATACCACCTGAGCACCATAGAGGCAGAGGTGATACTGCATCCGCTATCTGCCATTGTGCCGCCCATAAAAGGGTCGCCGGCCCACGGAGCGGGATTGTCGGGGGCGCACCAATTGCCCTGTTTGTAGTTCGTCAAAACGGGCATGTTTTTTGTGTCCCTGGCGCCGGGAACGCCGATACTGCCAATGGGAATCGCACCCTTATCACTGCAGACGCCGCCCAGTCTAGCGGCAAGTTGGAGATAAAACATAAAGGCACCCGGATCGCTTGCATTTGGCGCTAAGTTTATCATCCATGGGTCCCCCGGGTGGTCTCCTGAGGCATCTGACCAGCCTACAATTTGTTGAAGGCAAGTCTGGGAGGATTGGTTAAAACAGTCTGAGATTAGTGATGGG
Source organism: bacterium (assembly GCA_021796415.1). Lineage (GTDB taxonomy): Bacteria > Patescibacteriota > CPR2 > UBA1875 > JAJYID01 > JAJYQQ01. The sequence continues at coordinate 9,624 of JAJYJC010000020.1, read as the reverse complement.
TCATCTAGATTGGCTGATCTGTCCCCATTCTTTATAAAAACACATTTATAACGCTCTAAGGCAATGGCAACAGCTATATTGTCTGTAGATTTGCCGGTTATATTGGGCAACCCCTTTACAGGGTTACCGGATGCGTCTTTTGTTACCCTTCCATTTGCGCCTCTTACATAGTTTGCCTCTTGAATCTGTTTTCCGATATTGATCAAGGCTGTTCGGGTGTCCGGACCGCTCCTTATATTGGGGAAATCTTTTAACCCCATTTTATTTACCTCGGCGTCAACTGCGAAAATAAGCAAGTAGCTCGTTCCTGTTGCCTGTTCGGCTTCTTTTAGAGTTTGTGTATACGGACTGCTCAGCATCTGATTTTGTTCATCGGCGCTAAGCGGTTTTATGTTCTTGCAAAGCCCCGTCACCAAGTCTTCTGATATTGAGGCGCTGGAGCCGGTGACAATGATAACGAGCAAGATTACCAAAGCAAGCGCCCAGGTGATTGGGTTTATCAGGCAGCTTCCAATTGCTCCGAGGATAATTTTTTTGCCGTGCTTCTTGAGTAGTCGGGCGATGGCGAAAGGGTTTCCTTCTGCCGCTTCACCAACATCTTTGGCGTCTTTTAGCGCGCTTTTCGCTGAGTTGCTCCCGTCGAGTCCGCCTCGCGCCCTATTTGCAAAGTCGCCCCCTGATTTGGGATTTTCATTTTCTTTGCCGCCCCCCTCATTTTTAGGGGTATTTTCCTTTTTGCTCCCCGGGTGCTGGCTTCTGGAAGCGGCCAGATTTTCCTTGTCAAAGTCTTTGTTTGTGTTTGGTTCTTCCATAGTTGTATAGAATTTAGTATTTTGAATTTGGTATCTAGAATGTGAATCCAGAGCTTTGAATATTTTGGAATTTTGATTCTGGACAAACCTGCCCGCCAGGCCAGAATGACGAGTTAACGCCGCTTTTCTTGACAAAAACTAAGGCCTTCCTCCAGAGCCATATTTTTTGTTTTTGTATTTTGGGCATTTGAAATTGTTTAGAAATTAGATATTAGGATTTAGGATTTCGCCCTTTACTCTTGCCCCATTTGACGCAGCTGCTCCGGATTGGTCGTTACCAGTTCGTCCTCTTTGGCGGAACTTATGATCTGGATAATGGCATGATTTAGGCCGGCGATAAAGAGCCCTTCGCCGACACCGCATTGCAGCAGGAAGTTTTTCTCCGCGTCGGTTAGATCAAACACCTCCTGGATTAAGTCAACCTGGGAAGGATGCTGCTTCAAAAGCAGCGACAGGGAAGCATTGGAAATCAAAGGCTTGCCGTATTCGCTTTTCAAAAAGTCGCCGATGTCCTGGCCGATAGTAGTCAGCCCCAAGTAATATTTTCTGCCCCTTTTGGCGATAGAATATAAAAACAGTGCTGAATCTTCGTACTTCATAAGCATCCAAGCCTCGTCGACAGCCAGAATTCTTTTTTTGCGCTCGCTTTTTACCTTGTTCCAGATGAAGTTCAGTGTCGAGTACATAGCTATCGGCCGAAGGTCTTCCTCCAAGTCGCGGATAGAGAAGCAAACCATCCTGTTTGACAGGGAAATGTTGGTATAATCATTAAAAAGCCCGGCAAACGACCCTTCGGTAAACTTGCTCAGGCGAAGAGCCATATTTTCTCCTCCGGATATGCTCTCAAGGACTTGCTTCAAGTCTCCCATAAGCGGCGGCGTCAGGTGGTGGGTGGCCGGATCTTCAGTTATGCCTTTTGCGGCATATGTTTCAACCAAAGCTTTATCCAAAATGTTGCTTTCCTCGTCCGTTAACTGCCCCAGCATTACTCGCAAGAGGCCGGTTAAAATTATAATGTTGCTGCGAAGAGCATCTCTCTGATCTTCGTAATCCGTTAAGTTCTGCGGCAGGTCAAAAGGATTTACAACTTGGGCGGAATTTAAGTTTATATTTACATACGATCCGCCAACAGCTTCGCAGAGAGGCTGAAATTCTTTTTCGGGATCGATAATGATAACATCGGCGTCAAACATCAGCTGGCGCAAGATTTCCAGCTTAGCCGCGTAGGATTTGCCGGCGCCGGAACTGCCCAGCACCACGCAGTTATAGTTCTGAAGCTTAAACCTATCAAAAATTATCAGGCTGTTGTTGACTTTGTTGGCGCCGTATAAAATGCCCTCATTGTTTGTGAGTGTGGAAGAAACAAAGGGGAATGACACTGAAACCGCCTCGGTATCCATGTTTCTGTGCACCAAAAGCTCGTCTTTGCCCATAGGAAGGGTGGAGTTAAAGCCCTGCTCCATTTGCAGGTTGGCGTGTTTAGTGAAGACCAGCTGGGTGCCGAAAATATTTTCAAGGGCCTGGGTGTATTCATTTAACTGGTCAAGGCTTTCGCCGTACACCGTGACATAAAAGGCTTGTTTAAACATTTTGGCAACGCCTGTAACCAACTTATCTCGCAGATCTTCGATATCGGAATATGTCGCTTCCAAAAACGGATTGCGCACCAGGCCTTTTTCCGCTTCCATGGCCATGGATGACTCCACCTGAGAAGATTTTGCCCTCAGTTTTTTTGCCACATCTTCTGTGTCCTGCGGGTAGATGTAGAGAGAGATATCCATGGTGATATCGATATTTATAATCGGGGACATCCAGCCCGAATCTAGAAATCGAGGATATTCATAGATAAAGAGCGTTCTGGCGAAGGTATTGCCCAGCTTTATATAGTCAAACAATATCTCAAAAGAAGACGGCGAGATAATGTCGCGGATGTCGGCAACGCCCTTTTGGTAAGCCTGGGCTTGCTTCATCTGCAATATCTCTTCCGGCGTCAGTTCTTTTTTCTTTTTTAATGGATTTTTAATCATTTTCATGGCTTATAAAATTTGTTTCTGAATGTTCTTGGGCCTTGATTCTGGTCAAGCCAGAATGACAATATATTATGTTTTTGTTTGTCATTCCGACCTGTCCGCCCGGCAGGCGGGCCGCCACCAATCCGGCAGCTGCCGGATGGAAAGCGGAGGAATCCCTTATTGAATTTTATTTCTTTCGTCATTCTGGCTTGTCCAGAATCTACTTTTTTATTTTGTATTTTGTTCATCTTTTAGTCTTTTATTTTGTAATTTGAATTTGTTTAGTGTTTACCTGCCTGCCTGTCCGCCCGGCAGGCAGGCCGGCGAGGCAGGGGTATTAGGATTTAGGGCTTGAAAGGTTATTGCATTCCCAAATCACTTTCTACTCCCTCCCTTTTTGTTATATAGCTTGCCCCGAGCGACGGCAGGTTTTTGATGTGCTCGTGTCCGGCGGTTTCGGGATTGTAGCAGGCGTAAAACAGCTCTATCAAAGCCTCGGTGGGCAGCTGGCTGACTGCCAGATTCAATCCTCCAAAAAGGGAAACCACGGTGTCAACGCGTTTCTTTAAATTCTCCACATTTAGATTGTAGTTGGCGGCCGCCGGGTTTTCCTTGGCAACCTGCTTGATGCCAAGCAGCGACAAAATGCCTTTTGATCCCTGAACAACAACATTTGGGTAGTACGGCACAATCGCGAAGAACCGCTTGTCCATAACGTTTACGCTTGAAAGAATGTTTTTCAAAAAGCTCACATATTCAAAAGTCTGGTCGCGCAGCAGGGGGACTTTTTGTTCAACGCCGGCGTTTTCAAGTGAGGATAGATATGAGGTAAGGTCGACTTTTCGCGACTGGACGAGAATTTGAATAGGAAACTCAAGCGAATTCAGAGCTTCTTGGTAAGAGTTTAGAACCATTGCTTGCTCTTGCCCGCTCCTCAGCTCCATGTTGATGCCGGATATCATAACTACCGCTCTCAGCGACCCGTCCTTCAGCATTACCAAATCATCCTTGATAGCGTCTATCTCCAGATATTTCTGGGTGCTGTCAAAGTTGTGCTGGGTATTTTGTTCTTCTTTCTTTTTAAATAACATTGTTATAAATCCTAATATCTAAATCCTAAATACTAAACAAATTATAATCTCAAATCTCAAAATCCTAAACCTGCGACTTTTCTAGTATGGCTCCGCAAATTTTCATTAGCTGATTGGCTTCGTCCAATAACTCTGCCTTTAGCTTCTCTTTTTCTTTTAATGGTTCTGAAAGTTCAAGCCAAAATATCGTTTCCTTGGCCTCTTTTCTTGATATCCGGATTCTCATTAAAAAGTCTTTTTTTCCGAGTGCTTCGTTAGCTTCCCTGTAATTTGCCCCGATAGAGCCGGCAGACCGTACTAACTGCTTGCCGGTTTCAATGTTGGCAGTGTCCTTGGGCAGGTCTCTTACATACCCATAGACATTTTTGGCGAACGTTAATGTTCGATCCTCCAGATCATATGTCTTTGTATTTTGAATTTCTGTCATTTGATATTGTTTAGTTTTTAGATATTAGGATTTAGGATTTTCCAACTACTTCTTGTCTTCTATCCTGTACTTCGATGTATCCGGCTTGGTGTAATCAAACTTCTTCGCGGGGTCGACACTTGCCATATCGGAAATAGTTGGCTCTGCTTTGGGCGTCTCTGCCGCCACCTTATCTCTTGCCGATGCCAGCGTGTCTCGAAGTTCGGTCGAATTGTTTTCAGTGAAGATGTCCTCCGGCTGCCGGACGGACGATTGGCTCTTCTGCATTCCGTAAGCTCCGCCGGTGTCTACCATGAGCGATATGTCCTCGATTTGGCTTTCGGCGTCTTCAATGTTTGCTTTCGGCATCACATAATCATTGCCAGCCATTTCCGCATCTGCCGGTTTTTGCTCATCAGACTTTTTTAGCTTTGGCTTTTCCTCCACTCTCTTCCAGACTCTTTGCCTCGGCTTCATGACAAAGTTGATAAATGAGCCGGCATAAGTGTAGAGCGGCTTGCCGTTAAACGGGATAAATCCGATGATCCAGAAGAATGAGCCAAAAAGCACGCCGATTATAAGCGAAGGCATGAAGCTAAGTCCGGCTTGCATAAAAAGCAGCATGAAGCAGACGGCGACAATGACGCCGGCCATGATGAAGCCAAAGCCCTTCAGGGTAAACGGCCCGATAATCTTGTCTTCAACATTTATTTCTTGTGGTATTTTGTATTGAGTCATTTTACCTCATTCCCTAAAACCGCCTAGCTAGAACCCGCCAGACATTTGACCGGGTGGTGCTTGTGTTGGTCCTTGCCCCCTGCGCCCGCTTGCCCCTGCCTCTTCCAGGATCGCAGCGTTGCCGTGTTGTTCCGCGGCAGTAAATGCTCCATGCATAGCGTTTACTTGTTCTTGGGTTAAGTTGCCGTGTTCAATCCAATCCGCAACCCTTCTTTTATCGATCTTCGAGAGCTTGCTCACCGCTTCGTCCTTTCTGTCTATTTGTGCTTGGGTTGCTCCCTTTGCATTGCCTGCTTTTATTTCATCGCTAAGTAACTCCCAGGCATACGCTTTCATTCCTCCGGCTTCCTTTGCGCCCAATTGTGCAGGGTCCACACCCTTGCCATTCCAAACCCCGACTTGCTTGCGAGTTGCATCACCGACTATTATGCCATCTTTATTCATGATACCGGCCTCTTTCATGGCACCTTCTGCAAACCTGTCAGTATATGTCGTTCCATCTGCGCGCTTATACTCGTGTGAAAAGGCCTCTTTGTCAAAATGCGCGTTTACTCCGGCTGCTTTCATTACAAGCGCATTCCTATTTGAACCAAGGCTTTTATATAGCTCCTCAAAATCTTCTTTCTGCTCATCAGTTGCTTGCTCATCCCACTTTTTTTGCCAATGGTTTATAGTATCTTGATCTGCCCCTCTGGCGATTGCGTTCTTCAGCATTGCTCCTGCTCCTAGCGCCTTGGGATTGTTAACAGCTGTATTAAGGGCGTCTAACTGTTTTTTTACATATGCCTGCTGAGAACGTGTGTCTATGCCGGTAACAAGGCTGCGGAAGCCCTTTCTTTTTCCGTCAGGCCCCGCTAGCTTGGCGCCAATGCCTTGCAGTTTTGCTTCTGCGTCTTCTGCCCAGGCTTCCTTTTTCTTTGCCGCTCTAGCATCCCACATTCTCTTATAAGTTCCGGGGTTGAAGTAAGCCCTTTTGCCGGTTTTGAGGCCGGGTATATCCTTAGCTAATGACCCAAATTTGCGTAATCCGCCCTGCATGGCATTCCCAAATGCCCCGAGCATTTTGAGAGGGAGATAGACAGATAAAACAACAGCAACCAAACCAACAAAAAGGCTTGCAAGCATACCAAAGAATCCTGAGGTGTTTTGAGCGGTAGCTTGGTCTTCACCATCCGCAGGCGAATATGGTACGATACACCCCGGAGGATTATTCGGGCTGGTACAAAAATTCGAACAAGTCTGCCCCGCCGGACAAGTCTGTCCCTTGCTTTGGTCAATAGGCTGACCTGGGATCATTGAAAAACCAATAAATAGGATAAGGATACAGACTGGAAAGAAAAATGTCCATGAAAGAAACTTTTTCCACCATTCCTGGAAATATTTTTGAGTCCATGGAAGAACCGTGAGCGCAAAAGCCAATGGTGATGTAATAATCAAAAGCCCTATCACGACTGCCCTAAAGTACAGGATAGCAGCCAAAATCAGCAGTACAAAAAATGTAATGGCCGAGAAGAAGAAGACACCAAATGCAGTAGAAAGAGCTACCTTTCCCCCATCACTATTAAAAATACTTAAGCCACCACCGCTTATCAGATTGTTAAAAGGTCCAAATGCGCTGCCTTGTGTAATTGCTTGCCCTTGAGGATTTGTTAATGAGGATAGGAACGTATTTGCCAGCGCCGTTGCCGCATTGACTATCGAAATGCAAAGAAATTTGCTGAAAATCACCAGAAATATCGCTAGGAAAAGTTTGGGAATCATGCGGTTTACCCCCCAAACTTGTATCTGCAGACGCATGAGATTCATAAAAGCGATAATTAGAATGGCTACACCAAAGAGGCCAAGCGTCATGGTTCGTACCGTTTGCCAAGAACGAAGAGTTGTGTCCGGATGGTTTAAAAAACCCGATGTGAAACTTAGGGCTTCATTGACAGCCCAGATGCCGCCTTTGAACATTTCTTGTCCCGCTCCCAGCAAGGCGCCCTTTACGCTATCCATGATGTCATCGCTAATCCAGCCAAAAAAAGCATAAGCGGGATGTGGCAGCGCCAGGAAGCAGATTACAAACAAAGAAAACGGAACTATGCCGGCAAGGATAAGTTTCCGTTTTTGTTTCCACGCCGCCATTCCCGCACCGGACTTAAGTCCGGCATAAACCCTGGTGGCCCGCCTGCCTGCGAGGCAAGAAATCCGGCCCAATCGCTTGGAAAATTTTCGCTGCGCGCCGCTTTGGATAAAAGCCTTAATCCAAGAGATAATATTTGAAATTTTAGAAGCCATCACCCTCATATAAGCATTATATGCAGAAGCAGTATCAAAGGCAATACCCTTTAACAATGACCAATTTCCAATAACCAATACCCAATCAAACCATAATTCCAAATGAACAAATATCAAAAAAACTGAACCATCTCCTCTCTGTCATCTCGACCGACTTCCTGGAAGGACGAGTGGAGAAATCCCTTAATTTAATTTTCAATTCAAATTTAATAACCATCTCTCTGTCATTCCCGCACAGGCGGGAATCCAGGATTGTATAGATTCCCGCCTGCGCGGGAATGACAATATTTGGCGCAGAATGACGAAATTAGCAAAAACATAGCAAACTGTCATTCTGGCTTGGCCAGAATCTGCATACTATCGGCGCAAACTTGAACCATTAAAAAATTGGTCATTGAATGGAAATTGGAAATTGAACATTGGAAATTTAAAAATGAATATTCCATTTTTTCACCCTTGCCAAGGCGCCTTTCTTCCCGTACAATCAAGCCATGGAAAAGGAAAAAGATTTGAGCAAAATATTCAAAAATTACCCTGCCGTCAAGCTGGTCTATCTTTTCGGGTCTCAGGCAAGGGATGATGCCGGACCGTTAAGCGATTACGATTTTGCCGTCTATGCTGACAGCCGAGACAAAAAGCAGCTGTTTGATTTAAAGGCATCACTGCAGCAGGAGCTGTCCTGCCATTTCAAGACGGACAAGGTGGATGCCGCGATTTTAAATCTCATTGAGGCGCCGGAGCTAAAGCACAGCATCATTAAAGAAGGCAAGATAATATACGAGGTTGAGCCGTTTCGCGTCATAGTCGAACCTCGGATTTTGAATGAGTATTTTGATTTTTATTATGGTTTGGCAAAGTATGGATTGACAAGGGCGAAGAAAAAATGACTGATGTAAATGTCATTGAGAATAAAATAAGCGCCGCTAGGAAATATCTGAAGATTCTCGAGGGCTTCAAGCGGTATTCGCAAAGCGAGATTGCCGGCGACATCACGGTCAAGGGCGCCCTTGAGCGCTACCTTTATCTTGCTGTCCAAGCCGCGATCGATCTGGCCGAGGCGATCATCGCTTATAAAAAATGGCGCAAACCTTCTACGATGGGCGAATCATTCCTGATCTTAAGCGAGGAAGGGCTTATCGATAGCAAATTTGCCAAGAAGCTCTCGCAAATGGTCGGCTTTCGAAATATCATCGCCCATGATTATGAAGAGGTGGATAGCTCTATAGTTTACGGCATCCTTCACAGTGAGCTAAAAGATATTGAGGATTTTATCGAGATTTGCTCTAGAATTCAATAAAAATAAAGAACTCTTTGCATGTCATTCCGCCTGCCGGACGGGCAGGAAGTTCAGAATGACAAAATAAAAAGATTCTGGACTGATTCCTGTCAAGCCGGAACAGGTCTGGCCAGAATGACGAAACTAGCAAAAACATAGCAAACTGTCATTCTGGCTTGACCGGAATCAAAAATCGTCTAGATTCCCGCCGGAGTTAATGCTGAACCTAGATTCAGTGCGGGAATGACAATATTTGGCGCAGAGTGACGAAACTAGCAAAAACATAGTAATCTGTCATTCTGGTTTATGCAGAATCCAAAAAATGTATGGATTTCCGTTTACACCGGAATGACAGTATGATTTATAATTTTGGATTTTGAGATTCTTGCTTGTCTAGAATTTAGGGTTTAGCGATTAGAATTTCACTAGGCTATTTAAAGAATCCGAGAACAACATTGATCAAGAAGACTGAGAGCAAAACAACAGCTACGCCGATAAGGGCATAAATGATCGTTTGCTTTGCCGCCTTCGCCCTATCGGCATTGCCGGCTGAGGTCATGTATTGCAAACCGCCGATGATCAGGAATACTACTGCCAAAGCGCCGGCAGCCATAAGTAACCATCCGCCAACTTCCTGGATAATTTCTATAATCTTGTCTACGCTGCCTCCTGGAACGGGTTTAATTGTAACAGACGGAGAAGTGGGATTTGACTGAGCGAACGCAGTCCCGAAAGCTAAAGATTGCAAGATAGTTGTTATGGCGATAATTTTTTTCTTCATTTTATCTTTTTCGCACTTTGCGAAAACCTCCTTATAATTATTATTTAAAAGACGCTGCCTTTGCTTATCAGGTTGCCTACGATAAATACCATAGACCATGCTAACACTACTATTATAAGCCCTATTATTCCGCCGACAAGAGTTTTTTTGGCGCCGGCCACTCTGTCTGGATTGCCCATCGAGGTCATGTACCGTATGCCGGCGAAAATTATCACGACGACAATAAGA
>JAJYJC010000048.1 GCA_021796415.1 bacterium | reverse complement strand
TATAGTTTGGCATAAGGCGTGTAAACTACCCTATACCCGGCTTTTAAAAGCTTGAGGCAAAAATCTACGTCGTTGTAGGCAACTTTTAACTCTTCCTCATTTAATCCGCCGACTTCTTTGTAGACGTCTTTTGACGCCATCAAGCAAGCTCCGGTTACCCCGCTATAATTCTTGATAATTTCAGCATGTTTGAAATAGTGGGGCTCACCGTCAAAAAGCCATTTGAAAGCATGTCCCGCTATACCGGTACCGAGGATAATGCCGGCATGCTGAATTCTTTCATTCGGGAAAAGAAGTTTCGCGCCAACCGCTCCGACGCCTTCCTTCTGCGCTTGCTCAAGCATCGCCCGCAGCCATTCGTTTGTTATCACCTCGACATCGTTGTTTAAAAGAAGCACATATTTGCCGCTTGATTTTTCGACCGCATAATTATTGATGGCTGAAAACGAAAATGGCTTGTCATAAACTAGCATCTTAACTTTTGGGTTCGCTTTGATTTTATTTAAATAGTTTTCTGTGCTTTTCTGCTTGCTTTGGTTGTCTACCAGGATAATTTCATAATTTTCGTAGTCGGTTTTTGCCAATATGCTATCGACGCATTTTTGGAGAACTTCCACCTTGTCCCTAAAAGGAATAATAATGGATACTTTTGGATTTCCAAGAACGTCAAACCTGACCCTATGAAAGCCCGGCACGGGCCCATCCATGACTTCACCCGAAATGTTATTTCTCTTTAAATAATCTCGTAAGGCTTTCTGGGCGGCTTTGGCGGCATAATCTTTGTTTGAAGCCAGGCTAGCCGTGGAAGTTTCGATGGCCCGCCAATGATACAGAACTTTGGGAATGTGGTATATTTTCTTGTTATCTGTGTGCTCAATGAATCGTAGGACCAGGTCATAATCCTGGGCCCCCTCGTAACCCTTTCGAAAGCCCTTTATTTTATCGATAATGGATTTCCGGTAAAGGCCGAAGTGGCAAGTGTACATCTGGGAAAGCAAAAGTTCCGGCGACCAATCCGGTTTGAAGAATGGCTCCCAGCGTTTGCCGCGACCGTTAATTTTGTCCTCATCGCTATAGATAAAGTCCGCATCTTTGTGCTCATTTAACAATTTGACATTTTCATAAAGGGCAAACGGCGCCAGTTCATCGTCGTTATCCAAAAGCGCCATGAACTCGCCCGTTGCCAGCTTCAATGCGTCGTTAGAAGCTCCGGAAATATGCTGATTTTTCTTGCCAAAACTAATCTTTATTCGTTTGTCGCCGCTATCCTGCCATTTCTTTAGGCATTCAACGGTGTCTTGCTTGGTTGAAGCATCATCATGAATGCAAATCTCCCAATTTTCATAATACTGGCCTCTCACTGAGTCTATACATTTGTTGAGCCACTTGGGATCGACATTATAAACGGGGATAATAATGGATATTTTCGGCTTATACTTAAAGTTTTCTATCTCTTGTTTAATTTTAGACTCATTGTACCTCTCAGTTTTCTTGATCCAATTTTGATATTGCGGGTATTGTTGTGGAATTTTCTTCTTGAAATAAATAAAATACCATACTTTCCGTAAAAATAATGCCAGTCCGTCCCGCCTAAGAGCCGTAAACCCCCTTCGCCAGACGTTTCTCGCCCTTCTCGGCCCAAACCTGATATAGGCGTTTCTAAGCTTCCAAAACTTGGAGTTCTGCATGGCGATTATCTCTTGTGATAATCTATTCTCCTCGCTTTCTTTTTCAGAGGTAATTTGCGATATCTTTCTGCCACGCTCTTCAACAACACGATTTAGCTGACGGACGCTTGCTTGCAAATCACTGATATTTTGTTTCATATCACCCATGATTTTGTCTGTTATAAAGGAGCCTCTTTTTAAAAGTTCGTGAAAGTAAATGTTATGCTTTTTCGTCTCTTGAAGCTTTATTTCTTTTTGCCTCCCATTTTTACTTATTGAATAAATCTTTCGATATGATTGCTCTCCGTGATCAAACGGAAAAATTTTCATATTGTAAAAGGTATTTAAAGATTCAAGTTTTTCCTTTATCTCCGGTGTGTAATAATGGGCGGCCAAAAAACTTATATTTGTAAGGTATTCCCAAAGAAAAAGCGAGTTGTTATTAATCTTTTGATATTTATATTTTCCTTTCGCTAAAAAATTCTCTATCTCAGTTTCTCTTGGCAATCCATTTTTAATGTGTTCCTTAAGCCAGGGGTGTTCTTCTCCTGTTAAGGCTTTATAATTTTCGTTTGCGTTTACTTCTGCTTGATACACTTCTTGCGAAAAAAACGGTGCTGCTAAAATCACCCCTTTTTTTGCAACGCGCAGATTTTCTGACAGAAATTTATGCCTATCTTCAGAGGGAATATGCTCAAGGACGTCAGCTGAAACAACCCAATCGAAGCTATTGTCTTTAAGCGGAATGCAACGGCCATCTCCTTCTATATAGTTATTGTCTTTGGCATCAACATATGGGTCGAGATAATAAACATCATCCTCGAGCATAAAATCTCTCAGCGTATTGCCACGCCCGCCAACGTCGAGAATTTTAACCTTTTCGCTGCCCTGGCGGTTTTTGCTGATAATCTCACGGATGAGGGCGTGCCGCCCGTATTGGTCAAAGGCAAGCGCTTGTTTAAACCTAGCTTCACTTATTCTTCCTAAAATGTCTTTTTCTCGACCTTTTGGAATAACATCGCGAGCAACCTCTTTATAAATTTTTTGCAGTTCTACTATGGTCCTGTCCAAAGAATGTTCCGTCTGTATTATCTTCTTTAGTTTTTCACCGCCGGCGGCACTGTATTTTAAGAACTCGTCTTTTAGATCGCTTTTTGTGAAATCTCTGCTAAATCTTCTACCGGAAAAGTTATTTTTTCTGATCTCAAAGAAATTACTCTCATCTACAAATCCATCCCCGCCGTTTACGTCATAAATAATGACGCTCCTGCCGCAAGCCATTGCTTCTAATGCCCCTCTCCCTAAGCTAATAACCAAATCAGCCTTTGCAATAAACGGTAAGGTATTCATTACAGGATTTTCCGGAAGCCCGATATGGGTAACTTTGGCACCAATCTCCACTGCTGCGCCCTCTATGATTTTCCTCGTCCTGTCAATATAGCGGTTGCTTATGACCAGGATATTCCTTAATGTCTTATCAGGTTTTTTTTGAACCGAAAATTTT
>JAJYJC010000019.1 GCA_021796415.1 bacterium | reverse complement strand
AGGAACTTTTTCATATATTAAAAAGAAAGTTAATATTCATAACGGACTAAGAGAAGATAGAAAACTAAAACTAATATTTTATCTGCTTTTTAGGGAGAAAAAACCACACAAAAAAGTTCATTAGACCCTATTCTCCCAAAAGTGTATGTGGTTTTCGGATTCACGGTTTTCTTTGGTTTAAAACAAGAGTTTTGATACAATTAAATCATGCAGAAGATTCTTTTTATTATATTTGACGGGCTTGGCGACAGGCCGATTAAAGAATTGGGCGGGCAAACGCCGCTTGAGGCAGCGCATACGCCGAATCTAGACAAAATGGCCGGGCTTGGAATTTGCGGCACAATGAATGCCATGCCTACAAATTTATACCCAACGAGCGAGGAGGCGCATCTGGCCATTTTTGGCTACGATTTTGTCAAGGATTACCCCGGTCGGGGGGTTTTGGAGGCGCTTGGCATTGGCATTAAATTAAAACCGGATGAGATGGCCTTCCGTATTGATTTTGGCACGGTGGATAAAGACTTAAAATTAATCGACCCTAGAGCCGGGGTGATTGAGTCGACTGAGAAATTATGCAAGGCAGTAGATGGAGTCGAAGTAGATGGGGTGACCTTTAAAATTTATCCCTCGCTTTCATATCGGGGCGTTTTGGTGCTTAGCGGCCAACCGATTGAAAGTTATTTAAAGAAGGTAAAACACGCCGCTATTTCCGATACGGACCCCCATAAAGCAGGACCGCACAAAATAGGCGTGAGAGTTTTACACCCGAAGCCGTTTGGCGGTTCTAAAGAGGGGAAAACGGTAGCAAGAGCGCTCGAGAGATATCAATACCTTACGCATGAAATTTTGGATGAACATAAAATTAACAAAAAAAGGATAAAAAAGGGTTTGCCGCCGGCAAACTTCATCCTGGCGCGCGGCGAAGGCAGACTTAAGCCGGTCCAAAGCTTCAAAGATAGATACGGCTTAAAAGCCGCTTGTGTTGCAGGAGCCCCGCTTTACAAGGGCATTGCCAGCTATCTTGGCATGAAGGTTTTGCGCGTCAAGGGCGCAACCGGCAAACTTGACACAAATGTCGGAGCAAAGGTCAAAGCCGCTACAAAGGCTCTAAAAAATAACGACTTTGTTTTCATGCATTTAAAGGGAACGGATGTGGCCGCCGAAGAATATGGCAGCGCTAAGCTGAAAAAAGAGTTTATAGAAAGAGCAGACAAGGCATTTGGCACGCTATGCAATCTAAAAAATGTTATGATATGTGTAACCGGAGACCATTCAACACCATGCAAGCTGCATGACCATTCAACCGATCCGGTGCCATTTCTGATTAAATCCGAAGCACTAAATCCGAAATTCGAAACAAATTCCAATGATCAAAATTCAAAAGTCAAATTTGGTGAAAGCTATTGCAAGAAAGGCAGTTTGGGGCATATTTATGGGAAAGATGTGATGAGAATCATAACAAAGCAACAGAAAAACATAAAAACAGAAAAACAATATGAACTATCTAAGTAAAAGACAAAATCTGATCCATGAAAACAACCTTCTGGTTCTTATGTTGTTAAGTTCTTTGGTTGTTAAGTTCTTAAGTGTCTCCGAAGGAGGCCAATATGTTTGATTGCATTACATTTGGGGGCGCCACCAGGGACATCTTCTTTAAAACCTCAAAGGGCTTCATTTTTCCCGATCCGGAAGACGAAGAAGAGAAAATGCTGGCTTTTAAATACGGCCAAAAAATCATCACAGACAATGCCATTTTTTCCTTTGGCGGCGGCGCTTTCAACACAGCTGTCAGCTTAAATAAACTAGGCCTAAAGGTGTCGACGCATATAAATGTGGGCAGGGACGAAAGCGCTCATTCCATTGTCGAGAAGCTGAGGGATATCGGCGTTGACACTTGTTTGGTAAAAACAGATCCGGTAAACCACACGGCTCTCTCGTTGCTTGTGATGGACAAAAAGGATCACGTTGCATTCCTGCACAGAGGAGCAAACAATTATCTGAAATTCCCGCAACAGGAAATACTCAAAAGAACAAAGTGGTTTTTCATAACCTCCCTTACCGGCCACTCAGCCCGCATGCTGCCCGAGCTGATAGAATTTGCGGATTTAAATAATATAAAAGTAGCCATAAACCCCGGCGGTTCCCAGCTGAAGGGCGATTGCGGCAACTTAAGAGGGATGCTGGATAAGATCGAGCTCATAATCTTAAATCATGAAGAAGCTGAGACCTTAGCCTGCTCCGAGGATAATTGCGAAGTCATTACTGACACCAGATTGCTTCTAAATAAGATTCAAAAGATGGGTCCTAAAAAAGTCATCGTCACAGAAGGGGAGGACGGCAGCTATTACTATGACGGCAACACCATAAACTTCGAGCCGGCTTTCAAGGTGAAATTAGTTAAAGACACAACGGGCGCGGGCGATGCTTTCGGGTCTACCTTTTTAGCCGGTATTATCAAAGGGTTTTCGGTTCAAAAATCCCAGAAAATGGCGGCTATAAATGCCGCGAATGTAACTGAATTTACCGGGGCTCAAGACGGCCTTTTAACCGAGAAAGAAATAGAGTCAAAGCTTAAGAAAATCAAGGTTATGAGATGACATTATCAAAAATTCCAACAAACAGCCGCATAAAAAAGGGCATGGATCCCGGGAAAAAGAAAATTCTTTTTGTGCTGGGTCTGATATTTGCGGTGATAGTTTTGTATGGGCTCTATAGCTTGAAACAGAAGGTGACCCCTAGCGGGAATGCCAAGATTCCGGTACGTGTTGAGTCAGGCGACCAGCCGTTGCCCAAAAAGCAAGAGATTACCATAAACGCCGGCGGGTTTCCTTTAAACATACGCGCCGATCACGACTCAAACTCTAAAAAAATCGGCGAGATCCCGGATAAAACCAAGACCGAAATCCAGGCAGAGCTAGATGGCTGGTATCAGATTTCATACAAGGGCAAAACCGGTTGGATTTCAAAAAAATACACCATCCTTGCTGATTCCGCGGCGCCGGCCACCCAAGACTCAAACTCCCAGACATTTACCGGAAATGGCTTCACATTTAAATACGCCAAAGACTGGAATATCCAAAATTATACCTCGCCAGACCTCGCTGCCTGGGTGGCCGTTTCAAACAGTCAGTTGCCCGCCACTCCGCCAACGGGATCGTATTTTATTCCGATTGAAATCAAAGTTTACTCAGGTGCTAACAAACCTTCGGGCGGGTTTAGGACCGATCCGGCAACTCAAAAGGCGGCAATATCCGTAGGCAGTGCAAATGGGACAAAATACACTTATACCAACTCCGATACATCTACTCAGGTAAATACAGTTGAAATAGCAAAAGGCGATTCGGTTTACGACTTCAATGACAATGGAGGCTATATGGATGACCTCAACAAAATACTCAATACCTTTACATTTAATTAAATTTTGGATACTAATCAAAATGGCTATGCAAATGACAAATAACAAATTTCTAATGTCTAATCAAATCCCAATGCAAAAATTCATAAATTTGACATTCGGTAATTGGGAATTCATTAGAAATTGGAAATTTGAATTTAGGAATTCAGAGGAATAATCTTATGATTGTTAAAGGAGGGTACTTGCTGGATAATTTTTTCAAGCCTAAAAGTATAGCCGTTATCGGGGCTTCGCATAATAAAAAGAAGCTTGGCTATTTAATTTATGAAAATTTGCAAAAATACGGTTACGAGGGAAAACTCTATGGCGTAAACATAAAGGGCGGCCCCGCACATATTTCGCGCCGCGTCTCGCGCAAAAAATCAGGAGCGCAAAATATGTGCGGGACTACGCTCTACAGAACAGTAGGCGATATTCCCGGTCCGGTAGATCTTGCAGTTGTAGTTATACCTGCGCCGGCAGTGCCTCAGGTGATTCAGGAATGCGGCGAGAAAGGGATCAACTCCGTTATTATTATTAGCGCCGGTTTCTCCGAAGTTGGCGCAAAGGGCAAAGCTTTGGAAGGAAGACTGAAAATGATAGCCGAAAAATATGGAATAAGGATAATCGGCCCCAATTGCCTTGGCATCATCGACACATGGAGCAAGATGAACGCCTCGTTTGCCGAAAGCATGCCCGACAGGATGAAAATTTCCTTGTTCTCTCAGTCCGGAGCGATCTGCAGCGCTATACTCGACTGGGCAAATGCTCGGGAAATAGGCTTTTCAAGATTTATTTCACTCGGCAACAAAATAGATGTCAGCGAGGATGAGATCATGGACTTTTTAGCGGCAGATGAAAAAACAAACATTATTTTGGCATATTTAGAGAGCATAAATGACGGGCGGGCATTTATGGAAAAAGCCCGCAAATTATCTTCAAGAAAGCCCTTTATTATAGTCAAGGCCGGCAAAACGAAAGAAGGTGCAAAAACCATATCCTCGCATACGGGCAATATCGCTGGATCCGATCTGGTGACCGATGTGGCTTTAAGGCAAAGCGGAGTGATAAGAGCCGAAAGCCTGGAAGACCTCTTTGATATGGCAAAAATCTTTGCATTTTCGCCGGAAATGGAGGGTTCAAAAGTTGCTGTGGTTACCAATGCGGGAGGTCTCGGGGTAATGCTTGCAGACGCCATAAGCGAGAGCGGGCTTAGTTTGGCGAAACTAAGCGACAAAACCCAAAGCGTTTTGAAGGAACATCTGCCGGCTGAAGCCAATGTGCACAACCCTGTTGATGTTTTGGGCGACGGGAGAGCCGACAGGTATCAGCTTGCCTTGGATGAGGTATTTCAAGATGATGGCGTGAGCGCGGTCATTGTGACCTTGACGCCTCAAGCAATGACCGAGATAGACAAAACCGCGAAAACAATTGCCAAAATGAAAAAGTACGGCAAACCTATCGCCACATGCTTTTTGGGAGGGGAAATTATCGATTCAGGCAGGGCGATCCTTGAGGAAAAAGAAGTGCCTTTTTTCGAATTTCCGGAGCGTGCAGTCAAAGCGCTGGATAAGCTGGAGCGGTACTGGGCATTTAGGCGCAAAAGGGCAGACGGAGGGAATAATTTTACCTATAAAAAAGCAAATGTTTCACGTTCGCTGCAATCCGCGATGTGTAACGGGAGAAAAAAGTTATCAGAAGAAGAAGCATTTCGCGTCTTAAAAGATTGCGGCATAGAAACAGCCAACTGCGAATACGGATTAGGATTTGAAAAACTATTAAAAAGGGCAAAGGCAATTGGCTTTCCTCTTGTGTTAAAGACTGCCGCGCCGGGCATTTTGCACAAAACCGAGATCGGAGGAGTCATAATCGGCATCAGAGACGAGGGCGAGCTCCAAAAAGCCTATTTTTCCATTCGTGACAATGTAAGAAAGGCCGGATTTGCAAAAGACGCGGAGAGAATGGATATTTATCGCATGGAAGAAGAAGGGCTTGAGATATTTCTCGGGGCTAAAAGAGATCCGAACTTCGGCCCCATGATTGTATTTGGCATGGGCGGCGTGATGGTTGAAACCTTAAAGGATTTCAGCTATCGGATCGGTATAATCAGTGAAAAAGAAGCCAAAAAAATGATCGATGAGATAAAATCAGCTAAACTTTTCCATGGATTTCGCGGAATGCCGGAAGCAGCAATCGGCAAAATGGCCGTGTCCATTGTGGCTCTGTCCCATTTAATGCACGATTTTCCGGAAATTAAAGAAGTAGACATAAATCCGCTAAAGGTGACTGATAAAAAATGCGTTGCGGTGGACGGGAAAATTATTTTGGACTTATAGTTGTCTCGTGCTAAAATGAGATATCTAAAAGGAGGGGTTGTGGCTACTCAGACTAAATCAAATACAGCTTTAATGACGGGTAACGAGGCGGTGGTGAAAGCTGCTTTAGCTGTTGGCGCTGAGATGTTTTCGGGATACCCCATAACTCCGACCACCGAAATACTGACTGAATGGTCAAAAGCGGCTGAAAAAGACAGGGATTTGGTGTATTTGCAAACCGAAGACGAGCCGGCGGCCGGATTTGTGATGATTGGCGGAGTTTCCATGGGCAAAAAAGCCTGGACGGCAACGGCAGGTGTAGGGAATGTCTTGATGCAGGACCCGCTTTCCATGGCAGAAGCCATGAGGTTTCCAACAGTGACATATATCGGCCAGCGGGGAGGTCCTTCCACCGGCACGGTTATTTATTCGCAGCAAGAGCTCAACCTGACCCGGATGGGCGGCAATGGCGAAGGGCTTCGCATCGTTTTTGCGCCGTCAAACCTCCAGGAACTATATGATTTAACCATTGAAGCTTTTAATGCGGCTTGGAAGTACCGATTTCCGACATTTATTTTATCTGACGGCTATCTTGCCAAGACTTACGGCGAAGTAAATCTCTGGCAGCCGAAGAAGTCTGAAATTGTACCGGCAGAAAGTTTTTTCTTAAATCCTAAGAAACAACCAAACAATATCCGAAACTGTTATTCGCTAGAAGAGGAGCTGTATGAGGCCTTAATGAGAGATTTTAAGGACTTTGCCAAGATGTCAAAGGAAGTGGCAACAAGCGAAACTTTGGGAGACAAAAAGTCCAATCTCTTAGTTTGTGCTTGGGGCGCGGTGGGAAACTCGGCCAAAACGGCCCTCAAGGAGCTCGAAAGGCAAAATATCTCAGTAAAACTTTTTAGGCCCATAACCATGCGGCCATTTCCGGTGGAAGAGCTGCAAAAAGCCGCCGAAGGCGCAAAAGAAATTTTGATAATAGAGTCTGCAAACGGACAATTCGGACGCATTATAAGGGAGTCGCTGTACGGTATTAGCGAAGCGAAAATTCACCGCCTATATAAGCCGGCGATGGGTATCATGCCGGAGGAAATCCAGGCAAAAGTTAAGGAGGTTTTTAAATGAAAGTCAAAAGATTAGCTGCGGAATGTTGTCATTCCGGACTATTCCATAAAAAATATAATCAGTTGATCCGGAATCCAGAAATTATTGGTATACCTGTCCGTCCGGTAGGCGGGGATTCTGAATCAAGTTCAGAATGACAGGAGAGATGTATGGTACAGCCAAATTTCCCAAAAACAATTAAATCATCTTCAAAACCCTCAAACTTCTGTCCGGGATGCGGCCATTCCATTATTTTGAAAAATCTGGGACAAGTCATAACTGATTTAAAAATTGAAAAGAAGACTGTATTTTCCATCGATATAGGCTGTTCGCTTCTTGCTTGGGATTTTCTGGATGTCGATACCTTTCAGACTCACCATGGCAGGACTACCGCTGCGGCCGTGGGGCAGAAGAGGGCAAATCCTGACGCTATAATCCTGGCATACATGGGTGACGGCGGCGGTTATGCCATAGGCCTTCAAAATCTGGTTCATGCTTGCTATCGAAATGAAAATATCACCGTCATTTTAGTCAACAACACCATGTTTTCCATGACGGGCGGGCAAATGGCGCCGACAACCCTGCATGGTGAGGCCACCTCATCCTCTCCGGATGGCGTATTTACCCAGGAGAAGCCGTTTTTCGGTCCCGAAATGTTAGCTCGCGAGGCGCACGATGACGCTTATATCGCAAGAGCTGCGGTATCAAATCCGGTTCAAGCTGAAGCATACATGAAAAGGGCCATCCAGCACCAAATGGACGGCAAAGGTTTTTCCTTCGTCGAGATATTGTCGTACTGCCCCACAAATTGGAAAACAAATGCAAAACAAACCATAGACTTTTTGGAGGAGATGAAAAAAGTATTCCCGCTAGGAGAGATTAAGAATAGGGGCTGATTGTGACTAGTGGGGGCTAGTTGCCAATGAGTCCCGAAAAGTCCCAACAAGTCACATCAATGTATTAAGTTAAAATTCAATTACATCAATTATTAAGGGAAAAATGAAAAGCTTACAACGCATACTAGTTTCAGGCGAAGGCGGACAAGGAGTGCAGGTTATCTGCAAGATTTTAGCAACGGCTGCTTACAACTCGGGCAAGAAGGCTTTGTATGTGCCAAACTACGGAGTAGAGCAGCGCGGAGGTGTTTCACTTGGTTTTGTCCAGATATCCAATGCTGAAATCGGTTTTCCGAAGTTTCAGGATGCCGACATTCTGGTTATTCTGGCCGAAAGAGCCATTGATAGAGTCAGAGAGTATATTACAAAAGATACGGTTATTGTTTATGACGAGACTCTTGTATCCGGCGAAAAGCTCCAAGACATTAAAAATGAAAAGACGGCTATACAGGCGCTAAAGATTGCCGAAAGCACATTAACCGGCAGAGTTATGAACATGATAGTGCTTGGATTCTTGGCCAATATGGTTGGCGGCATCTCGCTGGATATTCTGGCGCAAACCGTAAATGACCGTTTGCAGGATAAGTACAAAAAAAGGCCCGAGCTGAAACATTTTAATGAAAAAGCGCTTGAAATAGGGATGAGAGAGATACCGAAAGAAATGTGGGCGCAAAGAGGGAAAGTGGAGGAAATATTGAATTAGTCATTCTGGCCTGCCTGTCGGCGAGGCAGGCTTGTCCAGAATCCTATTAAAGTAACAAGTTACAAGAAACAATGATCAGGCAAATTTCAAATTTCAATAATCAAAGAAAACATAAGGCAAATTTGTTGTTTCTCGTGCCTTGTTATATTGTTTCTTCATCCGGAGAATGTCATGAGAGATTATAAAGGAAAAACATATTCAGACCCCTCCCGTCATTCCCGCGTAGGCGGGAAACCAGTCAAAACAATAATTGAAGGCGGAATTAATAAGAAATGAAAGATTATAAAGGAAAAACATATTCAGACGGCGATAAAGAATGGACGAACTTTGCGGAGCTCTGCAAGGGTTGCGGGCTTTGCATAGAAAAGTGTCCGCAAAAATGCCTAGCATTTGATAAGGAGCGAAACAACCATTACGGTACCTTTACCGTGAAGTGCGACATTTCAAAGTGCATAGCCTGCGGCATATGTGAGATTCATTGCCCTGATCAGGCCATAAGAGTGGATAAAGGGTAATTTTCAATTTTCAATTCACAATTTTCAATAAAGGTTCAATTTTCAAATTTTCAAACCGAATTCACTGTCATTCCCGCCCTCCTTTGTCATTCCGAGCGACTTCCTGAAAGGACGAGCCGAGGAATCCCTTTTCTTTACGAGATTCTCGTCTGCATGGGAATGGCAGTGTGAGGAGTAACCGAAAAATTTGACAAAGTATTTATGTTGTGATATACTATCCATATTCCGTTAGCGGGCTAAAACGCTCGTCTCGTAGAATATCGAAATCCATCGATATATAACGAGCCATAAAGGTGGCGGCGAATCTCTGAAGGGAGATTGAAATGAAGACAAGTGCTTGGTGGAACTCGGATTACATTGTTAATCTGACCACGACAGTTGTCGGCAAAAAAGTACTCGAGAGCTTGAGGTTTAACGAGCAGGCAAATGGACGCGCTCTTTATCTGTTTTTAGGGCCGATGGTTCGTCCTAAAGTTATGGTAATGAGCGACGAAACACTTGGTCGTATCTGCGCGTATGGCAACAAAGAAGGAATCCATAGAGGGGCCTCCATAGTTGGTGTTGATTTTATCAACAAAACCGGCTTTAACGATCTTGGATGTGGCCTTTACAGCGGAAGTGGCCGTCAGATTTTAGAGAAGATGGCCAAGGATACAATCCTTTGCATTGCACGGGATATTATCCTGCAGCCCGATTACAAACTGCAGCAAGAGCAGGACGAGCGAGAAGCTCATGAGCTGGAACGTGCAGAACATGCAATGGAGCATGATTCGCCGCATATCACGTCTCTCGAAGGCTACATGGGAGGACAGGACTAACCTTGCCTAAATCTATAAAACTGAGGAGGGTTGATAATGTGTGACAGCTGTTGTGATTATTGTCAAAAAAGCCCTCGAGATTTGTCGCTGAATGGTTTTGGTGTTTTTGTTCCGAGGCGCTGCCCAAAACCAATGCCAGTAATACAACTGGTAAAGAGTAAGGAAGAGGCAATAGAGATGATGAAAAGGGCACTGAGTAAATAAGCAAACCCTTCCTACGAAAGTGGGCGTAAGAAAGGATCTATTCTTTCGGCAGGTACGATAACCCTGCTTTTTTCTTTGTACACTTACTCTCACTTCCCAAATCCGTTATAATAGTAGGAACCTGCTTAAAATCTCACCGCAGGTTAAATAATATTAGATTAAAAATCTTTAGCTTGCCGTCTGAAATCCCATAATTTCGGCTGCAAACCGCTCAAAGCTTCGTCAAGGTATTTCAATATCTTTTCTTGCTTTTCACACTTTTCACTCGAAATTCTGAAATTTCAGTCAGGCATGAGATTTTCAACAGGTTCTACATGGTGGATTTTTTGGATGATTTAAATGAGATGCAAGAGGGAACTTTATTTTTCAAAGAGAGTCTTTGTTCCGGCCGTAAAGTCTTCGGCGAGTCTGAATGCTTGGCTTGCCTCCTCGAAGTCGAATTCTCTGAGAGCGTCATAGTCGGCTTCCGTTCTTTCCTGCAGGAGTGAAGACAGCCATTGCCCGTATTTCTTTTCAATAATGCCGGTTTTGATAAAATTCTCACCAAAAAGCCGCACTGTGCCGGTATGAGTTTTTGAAATCAAACCTTTATCTAAAAGCAGCGCCTTTGCCGTATAAAAAACAGCATAATTGCGTTTTTTCTGTGGCTGTTTCCTCCTAAAAAGCAGATAAAATATTAGTTTGATTTTCCTGTCTTCTCTGAGTCCGTTATGGATATTAACCTTCTTTTTTAAATAAGAAAAATAACCTTCCATGGAATTGTTGGTGTTTGGAATATTAAGTTCCAAATGATCATAAAAGGTAAATAAATAATCTAAATTTCTTTTTAAGCTAAAATAAGCGCTTCTGGTTCTCCTGTGAGTAAAGTGATATCTTCCTGTCTCGGGGTTTAATGTTTTCTCTTTTAAAAACTCCCCATGATTTACATACCAGTCATTTAACCATCCAACCAAGCTTTCCTTATCAGTTTTAGATAGTTGTAAGGCAATGTGCCTCAGATCAATGTTGGCTTTCAGGATTGGATTCTTGGTTAAGTACTTGGTAATAATCTTAGTTTGGTGAAAGTGACACATTTGTACCGGTATGCCAAAGAAGTCCTGCCTGAGCCCCTTACCGTCTGAGATGATGGCTTTTATCTTCCATCCTTGATTAATTAAGTATTTAATACCCGACCTGTATTCTTCTACTGTTTCGGAAGTAACTATCTTGGCGTAGAGATTCTTTTTTAATTCCGGAGACCTAAAGACCATGATTAGAAGGTTGCCGAACCATGTAGCGTCTATGCAGAGGCAGATTGCTTGAGGAACAGGATTGACGACCGGAAGATTACTCTGATCTATCTTGCTTTGCACCCAGCGCAAGCCCTTGGAATAATCGCCGGAAAGTTCTCTGTAGGTTTGTTTCCTATCTGCCCAACTGTCCCAAATTTCAGCTGTAATCTTTGTTTTCCTTCTACTGTTTTGAAAAACAAAACCGCAGCTCTTGCAGCGGTAGCTTTGACGGCCGTTTCTTTGCCCGTCTTTTTTAGTTTCTAAAGAGCCGCATTTTGAACATTTTTTTAGTCATTTTTATTTCCTAAATTAAAAATTGATAACTTATTGGCTTTATATTAACAAAAAACGGCTGTTTCAGCCACAGAAAAAGTGCAATTAAGCCTAAAAAACAGCATAATAAGAATCCGAGACAGTGCCTCTATAAAAATCCTCTTTAAGCCGCAGTTTTGCCGACCTTAGGCTTTCATCGGCTAAACTTAAAAACGCCTCAATCTCTTTTTCGTTAGGAGTGAATTCCTTCATAGCTTGATGCGGTCTTTGTTTACATTATAAATAAAAGATGTCGGCACTTTTTGATAAGCGGCCCATTTTGCTCGATTCATTATCACAACTGAGAGATCGATGCCGTATTTCATCATGATATCAAAGGCTATATCGGTGACTTTTTTGTTAATCTGTTTATTATTTGTCGTAATCACTACCAGAACATCTATGTCCGATTTTTTGGTTGCTTCGCCGCGAGCCTTCGAGCCAAAAAGAAAAATACCGGATAAAAGACCGTTCAGTTCATTTCCAAGAGTTTTTTTGAATGCGGTTAAAGCTCGTTTTTCGTTGTCTTTTAGCATTTCCATGGCTTTATTCTAACACAATCCGCAAGTATTTATAATAGCAAATTTACATAACTGCCTTGCAAGGGACGGACCCTTGTAATTTTTGTACACTTAAAACCGTCTCTTGGATGGGATATAATGGAACGTATGGCGGATTTTTTAAATGACTTAAATGAGATGCAAAAAGAGGCGGTTAAGCACACTGAAGGGCCTCTTTTGATCTTGGCCGGAGCGGGAAGCGGCAAAACCAAGACTCTTGTGTATCGCATCGCATACCTGATTTCCGAGAAAGATGTTGAGCCTGAGCGTATCTTAGCGGTCACATTCACTAATAAAGCAGCGAAAGAGATGACCGGACGAGTAGAGGAGCTACTCGCACAGAAGAACCGAAAAACAGAAGAACCGAAAAACTCAATACACAATACCGAATACTCAATACCGATTGGGCGTAGGCCGGTCATGGGTACTTTTCATTCAATTTGCGCTAGGATATTGCGACGCGAGATAGGGATTATAGGCTATAAATCCAGCTTCACCATTTATGATGAGTACGATAGCCTTCAAGCCGTTAAGATGGCCATGAAGGAGTTGGCTATTGACGAGAAGAAGACAAACCCGCGAGTTATCAGGAATTATATCAGTTCGGCAAAAAATGAATTAATTAACGAACAGGAATATGCCTCGCTTGCACAAGGTTTTGTACAAGAAATTGCTTCAAAAGTTTACTTTGAGTATCAGAAAATATTAAAGAATGCCGAGGCTTTGGATTTTGATGATTTGATAATGAAGATGGTTGAGATTTTTCGCAAATATCCCGAGGTGCTTGCGAAATATCAAAGGCAATTTACTTATATACACATCGACGAATATCAGGACACCAATCACGCTCAATACATATTTGCCAAGTTGCTGGCAGCGCATCACAAAAACATCTGCGTGGTGGGTGATGACTGGCAGTGTTGTCCAGGAGACACAAAAGTAATAACTCTTGACGGGCCCAAGAACATTGATTCAGTTGAGGTTGGTGATAAGGTTTTATCGGCTAGCGGTTTTGGAAGGACCAACTATTTTGAGGTCTTGAAAAAGAAAAAGTTTGATTTTAATGATGATCTTATAGAAATCAAAACAAAGTCAGGTAAGAAAATGATGTGTACGCCAAAACACATTTTGTTTGCAAAACTAAACGGCGGCAATTCCCATTATGTCTACCTTATGTACAGAAGAGATAAAGGATATAGAATCGGTACGGCCTGCGGAACGAGATATGATGGCAGAAGGCATGACGTAGGTTTGAGGGTAAGGGCAAATCAAGAAAGAGCCGATAAAATGTGGATTTTAAGGGTTTGCAAAGATAAAAAAGAAGCTGCCTATTATGAAAGCCTTTATTCTTATAAGTATGGCATCCCAATGGTTGTTTTTGGCAGTTATCAAAACAGAAAAATGTCCTTCAGCCAGGAAATGATAGACGATTTGTATGCGGCAATTGATACGGCGAAAAGGGCCGAAAAGTTAGCGCAGGATTTTAATATAGATTTTGATTATCCGCATTTTGTTCCCCAAGCCACAGTTAGAAATGGTATTGAACGAGTGAATATGAATGTGGTTCTTTTTGGCGACAAAAGAACCAGCGCGAAAAGTCCATGGTCTGCCAGCAGGATATCAATAAATAGCTCGCTCAAAGAAGATTTTTCATTTTTTGAGAAAATGGGTTTTTCTGTGCGAAAAGGTAAGGTTGGTACATTTAGGACGGAGATACCAAGGGTTGACTACGGTGAGGTAGAAAAGATTTTGGCAGAGTCGAGAAAGCATCTTGATCTGTCACGAGTGAATGTGTGCAAGTATGCGTTTTTAACAGACAAAAAGTTTATGTTTATGCCGGCGGGACAACTGCATAAAGGGATGGAGGTCGGCGTTTTGGGCAGTAAAGATACTATTATAGAGGATAAGATCATAAGCGTTTCGAGAAAACATTATCAGGGCAGTGTTTATGATCTTGATATTGATAAAGTTCATAATTACGTGGCATCCGGAATAGTTGGGCACAACTCTATCTACTCCTGGCGCGGCGCCAACTTTCAAAACATTCTCGACTTTGAAACCGATTATCCCAACGCCAAAGTTGTAAAGCTTGAACAAAATTATAGATCAACAAAAACAATTCTTGATGCTGCCCACCACATTATTAGAAAAAACGAAAACAGAAGTGAGAAGGAGCTTTGGACCGATAACCCGACCGGCGCGCCGGTTCTCATTTTTGAAGGGAAGAATGATTTTGAGGAGGGAAGCTTCATCACGGAAGAAATCAAGAAAAGAGCTAAAGAAGAGGGCAGAAGACTGAGTGAATTTGCTGTTTTGTATAGGACGAACGCCCAGTCGAGGTTTTTGGAAGAGCATTTTCTAAAAACCGGCATCAAATATAGGATCTATGGCGGCGTAAGGTTTTATGAAAGAAAGGAGATAAAAGACATCATTTCGTACCTGCGATTCATTATTAATCCAAACGACTTGATTGCTCTGGAGCGCATCATTAATGTGCCGGTAAGAGGTATAGGCACAGTGAGTTTTAAAAAAATCAAAGATTTTTTTAAGAATTTTCAATTTTCAATTTTCAATTTTCAAGCAAATCCCAATGACCAAATTCCAAACAAAAGCCGTCATTCTGGGGACGATAGGACTCCGGAATCAGATTCTGGACAAGCCCGCCTCGCCGGCAGGCAGGCCAGAATGACGAAAGGCGGGGCAAATTCTAGTTTAGCTAAAATTTTAGAGGAGATAAAATCTAAAAATATTCTTTCAGGGAAAGTGTTGGCCGGATTTGAGTCTTTTATGAAGGTTATAATTGACTTGGAAAAACAAAAGGATAAGCTGTCGCTGGCTAAATTCATTGAAAGGGTCATGAAAGATACGGGCTATTTGAAGTCTTTAGACGGTGGAAGCGTGCAAGGAGAAGAACGGCAGGAGAACCTGCGGGAGTTTTTGTCAGTCGCCAAAGAGTTTGAGAACAGAACCGGGAGCGGTGATTTGGCGGGGTTTTTAGAAGAGATTGCCTTAATTTCCGATGTTGACAACTATTCCGAGAGCGAAGAATCGGTGACGCTCATGACATTGCATTCTGCCAAAGGCCTTGAATTTCCTTATGTATTTATCTCGGGCATGGAGGAGGGGATTTTCCCGCATTCTAGGTCGACTATGGATGCGGGTGAAATGGAGGAAGAGCGCCGCCTTTGCTATGTCGGCATCACAAGAGCCAAGGAAAAGATTTACCTGACAAGTGCCAGAAGCCGTTTGCTATATGGCAATATCCAGTCAAACCCATCGTCAAGGTTTATAGATGACATACCGGATGATTTGCAAAGAAAGATAAATATGTTTGAAAATTTCAGCTCGTCGGAAGAGGTGAAAATACCGGTTTACAATCCGGGCGAGAAAGTCCTGCATGACAAGTTTGGCATGGGAATAGTTTTAAATGTCCGCGGCGAGGAGGTAGAGGTTGTTTTTGAGGAAGTGGGCAAGAAGGTGCTGTCTGCCATCTATGCGCCGATAGAGAAGATATAGCAGAATGTGATTTGACTAAGAGCGCAAAATAAGGTAGAATATAGCTAACGGAGGGTGCCTAAATTCACCCCCCAAGTGCAACTTTTTGTCCCGTAAATTCCGGGGCATTTTTTAATAATTTATGTTCTATCATAACCTCATAAGGCGTCTTGTATTTTAAAGACTTTCTCGGCTTATTATTT
>JAJYJC010000018.1 GCA_021796415.1 bacterium | reverse complement strand
GGTGGTTGTAACCGCAACCGGCACTTCGCCATAGCCGAAAAGTGATAGCATAATAAACTGGCCGGGCTTAAAGCTTAAACTGCCCTTGTCGAGTTTAATTCTTAAAGCCAAAATGTCACGGCAAAGTTGATCTGTTGCCAGAACGGTTGCTTCTTTTAGTTTGTAGTCGCATGTTTTGCAAGTCATATCATCTTATAATGTTATTCGATAGCACTTCAGTTGTTATTTGGTAGTTATTCGATTGTCTATTGAATAACCATTGTATAACCATGGAATAACAATTGAGTAACTTTCTATCCATACTTTTCCTCCAGATAGTTCAATGTTTCGCGGAAATTGATCTTTGCCGGGCAGTAGGTGATGCACCTTTTGCAGCCGACGCATCCGGAGAAGCCGTATTCTTCCGGCATGCGCACAAACTTATGGTGATACCAGTTGTAGATTCTGTCTCTCAGCTCCGGCCTGAAGTCATGGCTGGAAATGGCGGCAAAGTCGGCGGTCATGCACGAATCCCAGCTTCTTTGCCTGCAGCCTTCACATTTTGTAATTCCTTCTATTTTCACCACATCTTCAGTGTCGAAACAGTAGCACATCGGGCAAACGTAGGAACAGATGCCGCAGCCGAAACATATTTCTGCCAGCTTGTCCCAAATCTTATCTTCTTTTGATTTGGCCAGAATTTCTGCCCGATTTCCCCTCGAATAACCTTTTTTCGAGGGTTTATATTTTTTCTTTACACCTTTGGCTTTTGTAAATAATGCTTTATTTTGATCAACGATTTTCTGCCCGGCTTTTGAGCTAATCCAAGTGATATATTTGTTCTCTCCGGTTTTTCGAAAATGAAGATCAAAGGATTGATCCTTCTTGGGGTCGAAGTCTTCGCTTGTGCTTATTAAAATTGAGTTCTTCCTATTTGCACTATAAATCTCGTCTTGAGTTGGCTCGCCGAAAATCTTATCCAGCCGGTTTATAGCCTTTAAATCAAACAAGCTAAGGCCAAAAACAACGATGGGTGAATGGGTTTGTTGGTTATTGGGTTTATGGGGTTGTCGGCTGAATCCCAAGATCGTTTGGCGTGCCGGAAAAAAATACTTGGCCGGTGAAACCGGAGTAATAGGGTAATGAAGTTCCAGTTTGTCGCCGTCTTCAAGCTGCTTAAAACGAAACTTCGAAAAGACTGCCTCGTCATGGGTATTGACCGGAGCATATACTTCATATTTTTCTTGGAGACTTTTGGCCAGCTGGCGTATGCCGGCTTCGGTAATGGTATAAATATGCCCTCCTGATTTCTAAATTTTGCTGGTTCCATTATAATAAACTTATGGACAAAAAAGAATATCAAAAGAGCCTGCCCAAGAAGAGAGTCAGTTCGGCCGGTTTGATTTTCAACGAAGACGGTGAGATTTTGATTCTAAAAACAACATATAAGGATCATTGGTCTATGGTTGGTGGAACAGTTGATGAAAACGAATCTCCTAAAGAAGCATGTAAAAGGGAAATTCAAGAAGAAATAGGTCTAGATTTAGATGTAGGGAATCTCTTAATGGTCAGCTACGAATGGCCAAGGGACGAAAATATAGAAGTTTTAATGTTTTATTTCGATTGTGGGGTAGTGGAGCAGGAGATGATTAAAAAGATTTCCCTGCAAGAAGAAGAGATAGAAAAATATCAGTTTTTACCCGTGGAACAAGCAAAGAATTTACTCAGCGAAACTACGAAGAGAAAGCTGGAGAAAGCTCTAGAGGTTCTTAAGGAGCCGGCTACATCTGTTTATTTGGAATATTAATGAAAAAACTGCTTTTACACATCTGTTGCGGGCCGTGCTCGACGCCCGTGATTTCAAACCTAAGTCCAGAGTTTGAGGTGGCCGGTTTTTATTATAATCCGAATATTTTTCCGGAAACCGAGTTTGTGAGCAGGCTGGATTCGGCAAAAAAAGTGGCGCAGTTCAATGGCATTAAACTAATTGTGCCGGACCATTCTGCTGTCATTCCCGCGGAGGCGGGAATCTATATCAATAAAAGTCGGGGTCTGGATTCCCGTTTTTGCGGGAATGACGAAAAAGAGAGAGGGAATAACAAACGGGGATGGAAGAATAGCAATGACTATGAAAGCTATCTGCGTTTTATCGGCGGGACGAAACAAAAGCCGGAAAGATGCTTTTTATGCTATCGCCAAAGGCTTGAGAAAACGGCCGGATTTGCCAAGAAAAATGGATTTGATGCCTTCTCAACCACCTTACTCATAAGCCCTTTTCAATTTCACGAAGAATTGAAAAAGATTGGCGAGGAAATCGCGAAAGAATATGGTATCGACTTTCATTATCAGGATTTTCGAGCTCTATACAAAGAATCACGAGAGATTTCCAAAGAGCTTGGCCTATATCTTCAAAAGTACTGCGGTTGCAGATTTTCGCGCAGGCGAAAATAGTATACTTTAATCTTGTTCAGAATCAATCATTGCGCTTAAAACCCTTGGATTCTGGCCTCCCATCGTCGCCAGAATGACAAATTAAGCTAGTTTTTTAACGGCCTCTTTTGTTATATGTTTACTGTTATCTGTTTTCCAATTATAATTAAACTATGTTAATCATCCTTTTAATTTATATGGTTTTTCTTCTCGTTTGGGCCGCGATCGCCGGGATTGCAATTTACCAAGGCATGCTGCACTTCGAGTCCAACAGCAAGATGAGATTGGCAGAACATATCTTTATCTGGACTTGTGTCGTTATTCTGGCCATCTCTCTATATATGTTTTTGAAAATTAATTGGACCCAACCGATAAGCATTAAACTGTGAGCATAAAATGGAAAAGATTAAGCCGAATCGAAAATACTTCGAAACCCAAAAAGCCGACGAGGAGGTTCTGATAATCGTCAGAAGGCATTGGACAGTGTATGCGCCGGCTTTCTTGGTAACCTTTTTGGTTGTTTCGGCCATGACATTTGCTTATTTTTTTTCAAAGCACATTGAAATTTTTGCCCAAAATCAGGTTTTTAAAGCCATTACCACCTGCTGTTTCAGTTTGTTTTTGCTCTTTACGGCTTTGTTTTTCTATATCAACTGGCTGGTTAATTATTTGAACATACAAATCGTGACCAATCAGCATATTGTTGACATAAGCCAGTTGGGGTTGTTTTCCAGGAAAATATCAGAGCTGGCACTATCCGAAATACAAGATATTTCAGCGACAAAAAAGGGCATTTTTGAAACATTTTACGATTTCGGTGATATCAATGTGCAAACCGCGGGCGAAAAACCAAACTTTAACTTTGAACGAGTTCCTGATCCCGACGGGCTCAGCCAAAGGATTATGGAGATAAGGGATAAGTATGGGCACGGTGAAAGCGGGGCAGGGCAGACCGGTTCTCAGCCTGTTGCCGGACAACAAAACGCTGCCATTGTTCAAGAGCCTGTTCCGAACGAGGGAGCGGGAGGAACAGACTAACATGAAAGACGGAGGGAAATTTGCAGGTCGTTCAATCTAAACTTAAGGACATTCTTTTAAAGAACAACGTCCTTTCTAATGC
Source organism: bacterium (assembly GCA_021796415.1). Classification (GTDB taxonomy): domain Bacteria; phylum Patescibacteriota; class CPR2; order UBA1875; family JAJYID01; genus JAJYQQ01. Next base: position 12,963 of record JAJYJC010000018.1, on the reverse strand, counting down.
AAAATTTGAGGATTTGATCGAAGAAGCTAAGGATAGCAAGATAGGGCTTCTTCCGCTTCTTATTTCAAAAAAGATTATAACCGAAAAGGAGCTTACAAAACTTTATGCCGAAGAGATAGGCATACCTTTTGCTGATTTGTCGGATGTCCAGGTTCCCAAAGAGACTTTAAGGAAAATTCCCGAAAAGATAGCCCGAAAATACAATATGGTTGTTTTTGGCAAAGAGGAAGACGGCAAGCTAAAGGTGGCGATGTCTGACCCTGAAGATATTCAAACCATTCAGTTTATAAAGAAAGAATTTGGCAAGAAATTCAAAATCTTTATCGCCACAAAGCCGGAGATTGACTTAGTGCTTGACCAGTATAAAGATGAATTCTCTGAAGAAATTTCAAAGGCGATCGCCGAAAACCGGGAGATTTCCATAGAAGAAGAGGAGCTAAGCGAGGCTGACACTGTTGATTCGGTCAGAGAAATAGTGCAAGAAGCTCCAATCGCCAGGGCGGTGAACATTATCCTTGAGTATGCTGTTAAGTCCAGAGCATCGGACATTCACATAGAACCAAGGGAAACATTCATTCAGGTGCGCTACCGCATAGATGGCATATTGCGGGATACTATGACGCTGCCAAAACAGATAATGTCATCGGTGGTCACCAGAATAAAAATTCTATCGAACTTGAGAATTGATGAGCATCGTGTGCCGCAAGACGGCAGAATAAAGCTGAAAATGGCAGGCAAAAACATTTCCCTGCGTGTTTCTACTTTGCCGGTCATGGACGGTGAAAAAATAGTTATGAGAATCTTAGACGAGTCGACTAGAGCGGCCTCTCTGGAAGAATTGGGTTTTCGCGGTCTGGCTTTGGAAGTCGTAAAGCGAAATCTTGACCGCCCTCACGGCATGACTCTTGTCACAGGTCCGACCGGATCCGGTAAATCAACTACTTTATACAGTTTGCTGACACTGATCAATGACATAGGGGTAAACATTTCTACCGTTGAAGACCCCGTTGAGTACAGGATACCCGGCGTGAACCAAACGCAAGTCAATCCTGCCATTGGCATGACCTTTGCTTCCGGACTCAGGGCCCTCCTGCGCCAAGACCCGGATGTCATAATGGTCGGGGAAATCCGCGACAAAGAAACTGCCGAAATGGCCGTGCATGCCTCGCTTACCGGCCACGTTGTATTGTCCACCTTGCACACAAATTCCGCCCCGGGATCTCTTCCTAGGCTTGAGGATATGGAGGTAGAGCCTTTTCTCATCGCGTCAACTGTAAATACCGTGATCGGCCAAAGGCTTGTGCGCCAGCTTTGCCCTAAATGCAAGGAAAAGATTACTTTGGATGACCAGCTTACAGCGAAAATCATAGCCAATTTTAATCTAAGGAAAGAGCTTACGCTTCTTGAGAGCAAGGAGAAGGAGGCAAAAAAGATTAAGTCCTTGGGCCTGGACAAAAAGGATGAAGGGGAATTAACTAAAGAACTGGGAAAAAAAACTATTCTTGAACTCTTGCAAGAAAACCCGGCAATCCTAAACAGAATATCTGATTTTGACAGAGAAGTTCGGCATAATATATTCGAGGAGTATGATGTCACCGAAAAGAAGACAAAAGGAAAGTTTAAGATGAATCTATACAAACCTGTTGGTTGCGCCAAATGCGAGCAAACCGGCTATAAAGGAAGAGTAGGTATTTATGAGGTTATTGAAGTCAATGATGAGATTGGCAGTTTAATAGTGAAGAAAGCTTCAGAAGATGATTTGGTTGCCCAGGCAAGGAAAGACGGCTTTATAAACATGCACCAGGATGGGCTGGCAAAAGCGCTGGAGGGGATAACGAGCATCGAGGAAGTTATGAGGGTAACGCAGGAGTAATATGGGTGTGTGGGTGAATAGGTTAATAGGTTGATGGGAAAAGCCCAAATGCCTACAAACCTAAAAACCCATTAACCTACCAACCAACAATATGGCAAAATTTAGTTATACAGGAAAAGATCAAACCGGCAACATGACCAAAGGGGTTATAGACGCCATAAGCCGCGAAGAGGCCGGCAGCCTTTTGGGAAAAAATAATATTACCCCGATTGTTATTTCCGAGGAAAAGGATATCTTTGGCAAACTTAAGGGCGTTGATATTCTCGGGCATCTCTCCCTTAGCGACAAGCTGATGTTCTGCGAGGAAATTTCCACTCTCATAAACTCCGGCGTACCCTTGGCACAATCGATTAATATCATCAAGGATCAGTCTACTAAGGGCGTGGTGAAAAAAATAATGGCTTCACTCCTTGCAGACATTGAGGGGGGCAAATCCCTTTCTGACGCCCTGGCGGGACAAAGTAAATATTTTTCGCCGGTGTTTATAAATATGGTCAGAGCGGGTGAAGCTAGCGGTACTTTGGACAAAGCCCTGGAGGAACTGGCTATCCAGACGCAGAAAGATCACGAGCTAGTTTCAAAAATAAAGGGGGCTCTGACTTATCCTGTGGTTATTTTGACTGCAATGATTGGGGCAATTATCTTCCTGATGGTCAAAGTGGTGCCATCAATTTCCGGATTGTTTAATGAGTTGGACGCAAAACTTCCGATAACTACACAGATGCTTATTGGCCTCAGTAATTTGATGGTGCATCAAGGGTTGCTTTTAGGCATTGGTGCAGTTGCGGTAATAGTTTGCCTTTATTTTGCCTTTCAGAAAATTGAATCTTTAAAGTGGGGCTTGCATAAGGCGATTCTTAAAATGCCTATCATCGGCAAGATTTCTCTCAAATTTAACCTGGCAAGATTCTCAAGGACACTTGGCACCCTGCTTTCAAGCGGTGTGACCGTTCTCGAGGCCTTAGAGATAGTGAGCCATTCCACAAGAAATATCGTATTTTCGGCAGAGATCGAGAAGGTGGCAGAAAAGGTTAAAAATGGAGCGCCCGTTGCCGAACCCTTAAAGCAAAGTAAAATATTTCCCGTCATGGTTTCTCAAATGGTTTCCGTGGGGGAGGAAACGGGCAATCTCGACAAAATGCTTATTAAGATTGCTGAGTTTCACGAGCGCCAAATTGAGAATTTTACAAAAAATATATCAAGCATCATAGAGCCTGTCATTATGCTGATAGTTGGGGTGGCGGTAGGTTTTGTTGTGATCTCAATTATTACTCCCATATACCAGGCAACACAGAGCATAAAATAGATCAATAGGTTAATGGGTATGTAGGTATGAGATAGATTGCCAACTAACCTAATAACGCCTCACACCTCCTGTCATTCCGAGCGACCTCCTGTTAAGGACGAGTCGGAGAATCCTTTGCCTTGACTGGATTCCCGCTGGAGTTTATGCTGAACCCCGATTCAGTGCGGGAATGACAGCATGAGGGATTACGACCATTCTATTGACAAGCACGAGAGCATAAACATATAATGGCGTTACAAAATTGAAAGGAGGTGAAAAATGTTAAGAAAGCTGCAAAACAAACAAGGTTTTACCTTGATTGAGTTACTCATCGTTATCGTTATATTAGGAATACTCATCGTGATTGTTATTGGCGCAACAAGCGGAAACAAATCTAAAGCCAATGATGACAAAAGAAACGCAGACATTACCAGAATCCAAACTGCGCTTGAGGATTGTTACACTGACGCGGAAACCGGCGCGACCATAAAGAATGCGAACACCTACCCAGCCAATCTAAGCGACACTTGTGTGACAAACAAGTTTACCGATCAACAGGGCAATCACAACTTACCTGTAGATCCGAAATCAAATAATCCTTATTCGTATACTACAGACGGTTCTACTTACACGCTAAAGGCATACAAGGATGACGGAACAACAGTATTGACCACTTTGAGCCAGAAGCAATAGGGCTATAAATAAAAACAGCTCCGGCAAAAGGAGTTGTTTTTATTTATTCTTAAATTAGTTATAATTAGCTCATGAGGGAGATCCTAAAAAATAAAAGGGGCATCACGATAATGGAGATAATTATCTTAGTTGTGGTTGTCTCTCTTTTTATTTTAGGTGTTCTGCCGCTTGTCACCGAAAACATGGTCGGCAATAACGAATCTAAAGTTCGCCTTCAGGCGTATGAAGCAGCGCAACAAGAACTCGAAACCTTAAGAAATACACCCTTTGATTCTCTGGCGAGCGGGAGCTTTGGCGTGCCCCCTTCGATTCCAGGCGGTCAAGGTGCGGTAACCATTTCAAACGACATAAACGGCGACGGCCAGGCTGAAACCAATATCGTCAAAGCCAAAGTTGATGTGAACTTCACCGAGAAAAATCAAAATGAAACCGTAACTTTAACAACATTAATAGCAAAATGAAGTTTAGTATACCGTATTGGGTATTGAGTATTGAGTATAACATATACAAATGAGCAAAAACACTATATTGAATACGCGGTGCTTTGTTTCGGAAATACAAAAAACAATAGTTCAGGATTAAGATGAAGATTTATATATCAATTAGAGGATTTACGTTAATCGAGGTCACGATCGCTACGGCGATAATGGCCATGATTGTCATGCTGCTTGCCCAGATGTATATAAGCGGCACTATCTCATCGGAAAAAGAGATTGCAAAATCAAAACTCCAAGTCGAGGCAAAAAGCGCCCTCGAAGGCATAAATAGCAATATTAAGCTGAGCGCGAAAATGGAGCCATCCTATACAACAGATACAAGCGTTACCTATACGAGCTCCGCAACAACTTTAATCCTGGACATTCCCGCTATTGATAGCTCAAACACCTTTATATACAGCGGTTCCCAGAAGGCCTATGACCACATAATCTATTATCTAGACCCCGATAATACCGATAATCTGCATAAGCTGGTTTTCTCAGATAATCCAAACAGCCGCCTTTATTCGCAAAACAACTCAGATCAGATTATTCTAAATGATGTGCAGTCTGTATCGTTTGGTTATGACAGCGCTCCTCCCAACAGTGTGGAGGTGACTACCGACTTGACGCTGGCCAGCACGGGCCAAGGCGAGACAAGGACAGTAAATGTCAGCAGCCAGTCAAAAAGGAGAAACAGTGACTGAAAAATTTCAAATTTCAAATTCCTGCCCGTCCGGCAGGCGGGTCAAATTTCAAATTCGCAACCGAAGCGGGTCGATCCTGGCAGTGTTTGTCATACTAATGACGGTTTTATCGGCATTTATCCTGGCGGCGGCAACCTTAACTCTTGAAAATCGGGTTTCTATCTCAAGAACCTATCAGCAAGATGTCGCTTTAAATATAGCTGAAGCGGGGATAAATAAAGCTTTGTGGGAACTGCGCGGCCACAGCCCTTCTTATACCGGCGAAACCGGCAATGCTTCCATTTCAGGCGGGGAGTTTGATGTGGCGGTGACTACTATTGACGCTAACAATGACTATGTTACTTCAACGGCTTATGTTCCTTCGAAGGCCAATCCTAAATACAAGAAGGCCATCAGAATAAAAATTTCCGACACGCCGACAACAACAAATCCGGCTTTTAGCTACGCTATCCAGGCCGGGGCAGGAGGCATATGGGCAGAAGGTTCCACTCATGTAGAAGGAAGTCTTTATTCTAACAGCTCCATTACTACTCAAGGTTCCTCGGTTAATATAGAAAGTCCCGGAAATGCTTGGGCAGTCACTACAATTACAGACGGCGGATGTCCGCAGCATTGCGGGATTCATGGGACAAAGACTTCTGGAGCTAACCCAGTCGTTATGCCTGCGATCGATCTTAATCAGTGGAAATCTTTAGCTCAAGCTGGAGGGACTATTACCGACAGCAATTATTCTCCTCCATCTTCAGGCAGCTTCACAAATTTAGGGCCTAAGGAGTTTACGGGCAGCAGCTTCTCTATGTCTAGCTCAGATCAAAAAGTGAATTTAACGGGACCCTTGTATATTCATGGCAATTTAAACATATCGGGCGGTACCTGGAAACTTGATGACTCATTTGGCTCAAATGGCACAATTGTGATTGTCGATGGGCAAATCAACATTAGCGGAAATGCTGAATTTCAAGGCAACTCTAGCGGCTCATATATCCTATTTATTTCAACTAACATCGCCAATACGAAAAGCAGTCCCGCCATAAGTTTTACGGGTCACGGCACAGCTGAGAATTTAGCCTTATATGCTTATAACGGTTCGATGTATTTGGCGGGCAGCGGCACGATAGTTGCCATGACCGGACAAACCCTATATTTAAATAGCGGCGACATAGAATATGAAAGCGGGTTGAAGTCCGAGCAGTTTGCCGGCGGGCCGGGCGGAACTTGGGAGGTTAAGGAATGGCAGGAGATATCGCCCTGACGGGAATGACTAATTAACAATTTCTAATGTCTAATCAAATTCAAATGATCAAATTTCAAATTGAAAATTAATGAATTATGGCTTGATTAGACCTTAGGTATTAAGACTTAGGAATTTTCTACTCTTGGTTTGCCAAAGCATTTAAGTTTAATTATAATTCAAGTGAGTTAATTTTTTGGAGGGACAAGATTCTAAAGCAAGATCTCATTTATAAAAATAAAGACTGCCTGGGGCTTGATCTTGGCGCCAGTTCTATCAAGGTGGTTCAGCTCAAGAAGAAGAAATCACTTACAAAACTGGTTGGATATGGGCGTGAAGCTCTTCCTGAAAACCTGGTCATTGAGGGCATCATTTCAGATCCGGAGAAGATGGCAAAGCTGATTAAGGAGATGATGTCTAAGGTTAAAGAAGGCAAGTTTACAGCAGAAAAGGTAGTGGCCTCTATCCCGGACGCAAATGTCTTTACCAGGGTGCTTGAGTTGCCCAAAAATCTTTCCGGAAAAGAACTGAAAGAAGCGGTGTACTGGGAAGCGGATCAGTCAATCCCCATGGCAGTTACCGACCTGGTCATAGATTGGCAAGTTTTAGGACCGTCTCACGGAAAAAAAGACATGAATGATGTTTTGCTGGTTGCCGCGCCTACAAGCATCATTAACTCTTATGTTCAGCTTATACAAGCCTTAAACTTGCAGCCCGAAGCTCTAGAAATAAGCTTAGCTTCTGTTATCAGGGCGTTAGTTTCAAACAAAGACAAAGACGAAACAATACTAGTTGCCGATATCGGGCAAAAGTTTACTAACTTTGGATTTTACGAGCATGCGCTTAAGATGTCAGATACTCTGGAAGTGGGGGGTGATAATTTTACCGATGCGATATCAAATGTGATGGGATTAGACGGGGCGAAAGCCGAGAAGCTGAAGATTTCCTCAGGACTTAAGGACAAAAAAGTTGAGGGCGCTATCAAGCCGGCCCTAGCATCCTTAAGAGATGAGATGCAAAAGATTATAAAATACCACGACGAAAGATTTGAGGAGAAAACCGCCAAAGTTATTCTTTGCGGAGGATCCTCAAATCTTATTGGCTTGACCGAGTTTTTAACAGACAGTCTTGGGATCCAAGTTAAGATCGGCAATCCGTGGGTCAACATCGATACGTATCCATTAAAACCGGTGCCAAGGGCCGAATCAGCTGCCTATGCCAGCGCAATAGGGCTCTCGCTTCGGGCAATGGAGGCCGGAAAATGATTTCCATAAACTTACTCCCGGAAGACATCAGAGAAAACATCGGCTATAGCCGCAAAAACGGCCATTTGCTAAGGCATATTAAATTATTATCAATGCTATCGCTTCTCATAGTTGTTTCTTTTGTGGTATGCGCCGTGTTTTTGAGAGAAAGCAATAGTTTTTTCCAAAACAAAATCGCAGAGAGCACTCAGACTATCAACAGCTACAATCCTGTGGTTTCAAAGGCCCACAAGCTAGAGCAGGACACTAAAAATATCCAAAAAATAAAAAACAGCTACAAGTACTGGTCGAAGTTTAATGCATATTTAAATAATAACGTGCCTGAAGGGATCTTCTTGGATGATGTAGAACAAAACGAAGGCAAGCTGAGGATTACCGGTTATGCCCAGTCTAAAAATACGGTTGGTTTATTCAGAGATGCACTTGAGAAATCGGGCGCTTTTTCCGGAGTGAACATAAACTCAGTCAGCGAACAAACAGACCCGGCAGGCAGCCAGAAGACATTGAACCTTTTCCAGATGGATATGAATATTACAAATGAAGCAACAGATGCAGGAGCAGCGCAATGAGCAAGATTTCACTTGACGCAAAGTCATTCAACAAGATTTTATACGGATTGATTGCCGGTATTATTGCGCTGACTATAGCTATTTCAGCCTATTTTGTGGTGGCATTAAACAGTTTAAGCAAGGAAGTCGCCAAGAAAAAATATACAGCCGAAAACAACAATAAAAAGATAGAAGCCTTAGTTCAGTTGGATGACCAATACAAACAATTTTATCCGGAAGTGAATCAAGTCGAAAGTTACTTGCCGGAGAAGAAGGAGGTATCAAACCTCTTGAGGGATTTAGAGTCAATGGCACAAAAAAATGGTTTAGACTTTAACTCATACCAAGTTGGAAATGGGCAAATTACCACAGTTTCTTCAAAGAGCAAAACAGGCGATCTTCAGCTGAATCAAAGCAACGGTTACACGGTCTTTCCGTTTCAAATCATTCTGAAAGGAAGTTACGCGCAGGTTGACACCATGATAAAGGCGATAGAAGGATACAACAGACTTACCGAGATAATGGGCATCAAATACAACAAAGATTATAACGTACCGGGTGATGCCATTAATGCAAATCTAACAATTAACGCATATCTAAAGTAATGAAGATAGGTTTTAAAATACCCAAATTTAATATAAAACTCACAAAACAGATGCCATACATTCTGGTTGGGTTGTTCCTTGCGGTTGGCATCGCGCTGCTTGTGTTTGGATACACCCTGTTTAACAGAGAGCCGGAAGCGGCTGTCAAAACCGCAGCTACCCAAGAGATGGATAATCTCACAATTCACATAAGCGTCAGTAAAATCGATAAGCTTCTAAACAGCGGCTACAACACGAGCAATATAAAGAATCCGGGATATCCGACCAAAAACCCTTTTGCCGGATTCTAAGAGCTTAACTGTGCTAAAATCTAATCATGAAATTATCTGATTTTAATTTCGAATTACCCGCAAATCTCATAGCTACCCATCCAGTCGAACCGAGAGACGCTGCCAAGATGATGGTTGCTGATCGAGAAAGCGGAAAGATAATAGATTTGCATTTCTATGATTTGCCGGACCTTTTGCAAGAAGGCGATTCCCTGGTCTTTAACAACTCAAGAGTTATCCCGGCCAGACTCTTTGGCAAAGTTGATCGTAAAGATGTTGAAATTCTGCTGATTTCTCCGTGTCATTCTGAGCTCGATTTAGCGGGCAATGTTTCCTCTGTCATTCCCGCGCAGGCGGGAATCCAGAAAGACTTTATAGATTCCCGCCTGCGCGGGAATGACGACTTGAAGAAGTCCGGAATGACATCCAATATTTGGCAGGTGATGGCAAGGCCGGGTAAAAGGCTAAAGCCAGGATCTCGCATTAGATTCGAGCTGGGTTTAGAAGCTGAAGTTGTCGAAATGAATCAGGGAGCATCCATGATCAGGTTTAACCTTTCGGGAAGTGATCTGTGGCAGCAGATTGAAAAGTTAGGCGAAATGCCTCTGCCGCCGTACATATTGAAGGCTCGACGCGAAAAACATGATGAGGCGATTGATAAGCAGGATTACCAAACAGTCTATGCAGATAGGCCTGGTTCGGTGGCGGCGCCGACGGCAGGGCTTCATTTCACTAAAGAATTGATAGAAAAAATTAAAGATAAAGGATGCGAGATTGGCTTTGTTGACTTGCATGTGGGTCTTGGCACATTTGAGCCGATTCGCAGCGAAAACATAGAAGACCACAAGATTCATAGCGAATATTTTGAGCTGTCGCATGACCTGGCCGCCAGATTAAATAAAGCCAAAAGTGAAGGCAGGCGCATTATCGCTGTAGGAACGACAACAGTTCGGGTTCTGGAAACCTGCCAGAAAGGCGGCATTTTGAGACCCCAAACCGGTGAAACCAACATTTACATTTATCCAGGATACAAATTCAAATTTGTGGACGCGATGATCACAAACTTTCATTTGCCCAAAACATCTCTTTTGCTTCTTGTGAGCGCATTCTGGGAAAGAGAAAAATTATTGAAGGCATACGACCGGGCAATTCAAAAAGATTACCGTTTCTACTCATACGGCGACGGGATGCTGATTATTTAAAGAGAGCCAGCAAGTCTTGCAAGACAGTTTGCAAAAACCCAAGCAGCTTTTGCAAAAGGATCAAAAGTAAGTTAAATATTGCAAGCAGGCTTGCAATGATGCCGTTTGAATTGTTTGAAATGTTTTGAATATTTCCGGAATCCATAAACATAAGTATAGCACATTGCTTGCAAATAAATTATAAATCTGGCTATGGTTTCAGGGGGAAAATCCATATAATTTATACCTATGGAAAAAGTGAAAAAAATCCTTGTTGCTGCCGGCCTTTTGATTTTGTTTTTGTTTTTGATTTTCCTCTTGGTCTTTATTATGAACTTTAGCAAAAGCCTTAAAAAGCAAAGCCAAAACTCTACGCGAACCACAGAGAAGATAACAACCAAGCAACAAAGTATTCTTTACCCGCCTGTCAGCGATGCAAAGTCGAGAATCACCAAAAAGCCTTTCGGCATTTTTGTAACACCGCAAAATTCACCGGTCCAGCCGGAAAAATTCACCGGTTACCATACCGGTACGGATTTCGAGACAACACCCGCAGAGGCAAATCAGGAGATTTTAGTCTTTGCCACTTGTTCAGGCAATGTTCGGGTAAAAGAATTTGTTTCAGGGTACGGGGGAGTGATTGTCCAGGATTGCCGAATTCAAGGCCAAGCCGTGACGGTTTTATACGGACACATTGATATTACCCAATCTTTTGAGCCGAGCGTGGGGCAGAATGTCGCAGCCGGCACAAAACTTGCTATCCTTGCGCCGGCAGATAGCCATTTTACCGACGGAGAGCGGAAACATTTGCATCTAGGCATTCACAAAGGCTCCCAAATAGACTTTCGAGGTTACGTCCAAAACAAGGCGGAACTTTCAGGTTGGTTAAACGCTGCAAATTATCTTTGAAAACTGCTTGGAAATTCTCATTAAAAAATAGGCTTCTCAAAAACCGCAATTTGTTTATACTTGAGTTATGAATGCGGTCAAAACACAAAAAAAGGTTGGAATAGATTTATACAAAGGAGTCATCGACGACTCTCTTTTTGATGAAGTTGTGGCTTTGGCTAAAAAGCTGAAGGATGTCAGAGTCTGCCACGTGAATGCTACTTCATACGGGGGAGGTGTAGCCGAGATATTGCAAAAAGAAATCCCGCTGGCTCGTGGCATGGGGCTTCATTTTGATTGGAAGACCGTGTCCGCCAAGGATGAATTTTTCGATGTGACAAAGAAGATCCACAACGGCCTTCAGGGAGCTGACCTTAAAATTTCAGAAAAAGAATGGGATATTTACCAAAGCTGCAACATCGACCAGGTCAGGCGCATCAACCCGAACGATTACGACGTATTCTTTATCCACGATCCTCAGCCGGCCGAGATAGTTTCCTGTATCGGCAAAAACGGCGCCAAGTGGGTCTGGAGATGCCATATCGACACCGCCGAGCCAAACCAGGCTATCGCCGATTATTTTCTAAAATTTTTGAATATGTATGACGCCGCCATATTTACCATGAAAGAATATGTTTTCAAAGGTATGGAGGAAGACATCTTCATTATCGAACCGGCCATTGATCCTCTGGCCATTAAAAATCGCCATCTGTCCCACAGGGAAGCGGCAAACCTGGTCAGGGGATTTCATATAGATGTGACAAAGCCTCTCGTTACCCAAGTGTCGCGTTTTGATCCGTGGAAAGATCCGATGGGCGTGGTTGATGCCTATAAAATAGCCAAAAAAGAAATACCTGAGCTGCAGCTTGCCATGGTTGGTTCTATGGCAGATGACGACCCGGAAGGAATGGAGATATATGAAGAGCTCAAAGAATATGCCGGAGATGACAAAGACATTTATGTTTTAACAAACCACGACGCCCTGCATGATATTGAAGTAAATGCTTTCCAGGCTTTTTCGGATGTAATCGTTCAGAAGTCCATTCGTGAAGGATTTGGCCTTACAGTTTCCGAGGCCCTTTGGAAGGAAACGCCGGTGATCGGCGGCAATGTTGGCGGCATCCCAACCCAAATCCGTGATGGTGAAACAGGGTTTTTGGTAAATAATGTCGAAGAGTGCGCCGAAAAAATAGAATATCTGGTGCAAAATAAAGATGCTGCCAAGCAAATGGGACGAAAAGGCAAGGAAGATGTCAGGGAAAAATTCCTATTGCCGCGCCTGCTTCGCGACGAGCTAAGGTTGATAGAAAAAATTTTAGGCTAAACGCCGAAAGGCGGCCCCGGGCGGGGCCGCCTTTGATTTACAGAGTTAGGGAGGATTTGCTCGAGCGAGCTTTTAATCCCAGAGGCTGGAGATTGGCACGCGGCCGCGCTCACGAAGTCCGCTATAGAAGATGACCTCATCGTCCGTGAGCTTGACCGCAGAAGCGCGCTCCGGTTCGATTCTGAGCCAGTCTTCGTACCCGATACAGAATTCGAGATGCTTGTGAACCACGATGCTCGCGCCGTCTACGCCATGGGTCTTGCATCCGAATCGGTTTACTGATAGAACCTCCAATGTCACCCACCTGTTTTCATTGATTCGGTTGTGCGCCATCTTCGAGAGCTTTCTTCTAATCTGTGTTTTTGCCATTATTTCTCCTCCCAATACTCTTTTTTACAGATTTACCTGTCCTTCAAAAGCAATCTTTTCAAGGGCAAATTTAACCATAAAAATTAATACATAAGAGTATCATAAACCGTGCTGTTTGTCAAAGGTCTTTGCATATTTTCTTTTAGCGTAAACAAAATATTCTTTACAAAGGATATCCTTTGTGGTATCATATGTAACCGTTGCACCTTGACCGTTGTTTTTAGGCTAGCAAAGAGATTATAAAACTTA
>JAJYJC010000017.1 GCA_021796415.1 bacterium | reverse complement strand
GATTGGGGGACACAGTTTGGAAAAACCATTTATGCATACAAAAAGTGGGGGAACCGCGCAGAAATAGAAAAGGACCCGATAAATGAGCTTTTGAAATTGTATGTGAAGTTTCATGACGAAGCGGAGAAGAATTCGGGACTAGAAGACAAAGGCAGAGAAGAATTCAGAAGATTAGAGGAGGGCGACAAGGAAAACATCGAGCTTTGGAAATGGATGCGCGGCGAGAGCCTGAAAGAACTAAACGAAGTCTACAAGCGCTTAGATGTAAGCTTTGATTACTACAACGGCGAGGCTTTCTACAACGACAAAACAGGTGAAATTATCGGGATTTTAGATAAGAAAGGCATTTTGGAAACCGGTAAAGAAGGGGCGAAAATCGTTGATCTTGAGAAGGATGACCTACGGATTGCTTTAATCCAAAAAGCGGACGGAGCCACCCTGTATTTAACTCGCGATTTGGCGGCCATAAAGTATCGGGCAGAGAAATATAAACCCGCCAAAATTTTATATGTGGTTGAGAATGCCCAAGGATTACATTTGGCCCAGGCATTTAAAATATCTGAGCTGGCCGGATTTAAAGGTAATGCCGAGCTTGTTCATGTGAAGTTCGGTTCGATGCGATTTCCGGAAGGGAGGATGAGCACCCGAAAAGGAAAGGTCGTTTTCCTGTGGGATGTTTTGGAAAAGGCCCGTGAAAAGGCTTTGGAGATAATCAAGGAAAAGAACCCAGAACTTAAAGACAAAGAAAAGGTGGCGGAAATGGTTGGGGTTGGCGCAGTGAAGTACGCTATCCTGTCACACAACCGCCTGACTGACATCTCGTTCACTTGGGACAAGATCCTTTCCCTAGACGGCAACAGCGCGCCCTACATCATGTACACTTACGCGAGAGCGAAATCTATTTTGCGAAAAGGCGATGCAGGCAATTCGAAAGCAGGAGCCACAGAGTTGATGCCGGAGGAGAAAAATATATTGAGAGGTCTTTACCAATTTTCTGAGATGATCGAGAAAGCAAGAGTCGAATACCAGCCGAATGTGGTCGCGTCCCATATTTATAACTTAGCGCAAGACTTTAATACTTTTTATAATAAGCTCCCGGTTCTAAATGCAGGTGAAGAGGTTAAAAATTTCCGATTGGCGCTCGTTGGAGCAACCGCTCAAGTGATCAAGAATGGAATGAAGCTTTTGGATATTGAGCTTCCTGAAAAAATGTAAGGTTGGTTATTGGGGTGACGGGTTATTAGGTTTATTAAGGGAAACACAATATGGCAGAAATAAAAGTATTAGTTCAGGGTTATGCAAAGCAGGTGGGGAATGGTTGGAAGGCAAGCTCCGCGTGCTGTTTGATAATTTCAGATGGCAAGAAAATTATTACCGATCCCGGCTGCAATCGCAAAGCTCTTCTCGATGCTTTGGAAAAAGAAAGGCTAAAAACTCGCGACATCGATTATGTTTTTCTGTCTCATTGCCATCCGGATCATATATTACTCGCGGGAATTTTTGAAAATGCAAAATTCGTTACTTATGACGGAGGCTTGCTTTACGATGGCGATGATTTGATCGAATTTGGGGACGATATTCTGGGGAAAGATATCAAAATTATAAATACTCCCGGTCATGTTTTCCAACATATATCACTTTTAGTTGATACTTCGAAAGGTAAAATTGCGGTTGCCGGTGATGTGATATGGTGGCTGGACGAAGAGGAGCAAGTACTCGATTTAAACCAAAAGGATCATAGTGAGGCACCGGATATGGATATGAAAAAGTTAATCGCAAGCCGCAAAAAATTATTAGAAGAAGCCAACTTTATTATCCCCGGTCACGGTAAAATCTTTAAAGTACATAAATAAATCCTTCAGTTTGGCACTACACTAATCTGTATTAGGGTAGTTTTTTGAATTTTAATTTTGGTATTTGGTTTAGTAAAATACTTGCCTCGTTTTTTGGAAGTAGAAAACGCGCGGGAAGATATACCAAGGAGGGTGTGGTATTTCCCGCGCGCAAATTTCATGCTTCAAAAAGGATAGGTAGTCAGTCGTTGTTGGCTATGGCTTCGATGAGATCCATATCCCATGACGTGTCGGGAATGGGGAGCCCATCCTGGCAGCAGAGCTCCTTGAACCATACGGTGTTGCCGGAGTCTCCCTCAAAGGCGTTGGCTCGTTCGATCAGAATCGTGCCGTCCTCGAGGATGTATTCGAAGAGTGGGAGACCACCCTTGAAAGGCGGAAAGTAGCCGTAAGTCAACGGCGTTTCGTGCCTTTCGCCCATGTCCCGTGCGATGAGGCTTTTTGCCTCATCGGACAGCCCTGCTAAAATAATGACGCTCATCCTGCCTCCTGTCTCGATTTTGCATTTGAAGCTGAACGGGCACAATTATAACACACATCGCAGAATATGTCAAAAATATTGCTTATGATTTCCTATTTAAATTTTAAGTTCGAGCTCTATCTCGTCCTTGATTTCAATGCCATTTTCACCATACAGAGGGATTTCCGGCTTGACTGTCTCCCTGGTTTTTGTTACCGCATTGGGATAAACATTTGAAATATTAAATCCCCGTTTTTGGTAAAAATTCAATGCACTTAGATTGTCGTTTGTGGTTATAAGCCAGATGCGCCTGCAGTTTTCATTAATTGCGGTTTCCTTTAGTTTTTTCAGGAGTAAACTGCCGATACTGATTTTCTCTTTCAAGCTCTCGATCGTAACAATTTCACATGAACCGTTCATTATTTCGTAGGTTAATACACCAATCTTTTCATTGCCAAGATAGGCGATAAAGCCGGGAAGTTTGTATGGGTATTTCTTTTTGCCGGCATCAAAAATAAAGTCAGCACCAAATTTTTCTCTGGTGGTTTCTTTGACCCATTCGGTATCTTTCTTTCCGATGGGTTTGATTTCAATTTTTGAGGCCATTATTTTATTTGGAATGAAAGGACTTGGTTTTTCATTACGGCGTATACCGTATTGCCGTCGATGAAGGCATTTTGGAGGTCGCTAAACTTGTCAGATGCGTACCTGCCGAGATAGCTGCCGTCCTTACCCATTATCAGAATGGATTTGTCGGTATGCGAACCTATCAAAATGTCCTTTGTGGCAGTGTCTGTATAGATGAAATCAGCCGAGGAGAGAGACACGGGGATGCCGGATGTCGAGAAATCCTGCTTTTTGCCGGAGGTGTACTTCAATATATTTCCGCCGCCGAGCACATAAATATCCGAATCAATTTTCATGGAGATAGGATCTTTTATGTCTGAATTATCCGCAAGGTATTCAGCTCCCTTCCCATAGCCACCCGAAGTACGCACGTGTTTGTAAATCTGGTTTTTGTCCTTTGAAAGGATGTAAAGGCTTGTGCCGTATGAATCCATGTCAACGCCATTCTCCCAACCGCCGGAAGCTGTTTTCTCTGTAATGCTGTTGTCGCCGGCATAGAACTCATATACGTCGGGTTTGTCGGTCAGAATTTCTATTGTTTTTACTTGGCTTAAAACCGTAGCTGCGACCACGTGTCCGCTTACGCTCCCGTCCAGTTGGATGGCGCTTGACTTTCCTGATGTCTTGTCTATCTTTGCTACATTGCCGTCTTTGTCGATGGCGTAAAAATAGTTGCCGAGCGCATACATTCCCACGGCGTCTGACTTTAATGTTTTGGATAAATCGGAAAATGATGCCGCATTTACCGTAGTAGTCTGGGTTATTGAAGCTATTTGCGCATCAATCTTGCCAAGCTCCTGTTTGCCTTCACTGGCAAGATATTTCCCGCTTGATACACTCTCTGCTATTTTCCTGGCATCATTAAGGAGAGCGACTGCCTGTTGTTTGTCGTTGCCGCCGGCCAGCGCGGATGCTTTAGTTTCATCGTCCTTTGCCTGCTGAAGCTGTGTCTGGGCGTCCTTTTTACCCTTCGCATCAACTTTAGCGCGGTAAGTTAGTAATGCCGAAGGAATGAAAATTAGAATGACGGCGACAGCAATGACTAGGTAATAATTTTTCTTTAGCTTTGGCAATTTCTTTTTTGTTTTTTTGATGTCGGCGAGTTTCATGGCCGAACCATACAGCGCGCCGAGATTGTTCAAAACAGTGCTCTTTGTTTTGGCGATACGTGCCTTGTTTGGCGACTCATCGCTTTCTTTAATTCTAATCTCTGACTTGTATGCCGGTTTCTTGAAATCTTCGATTTTCTCGTCCGTTGCTTTCAGCTCATCCTCCATTAATTCCGGCTCTATCTCTTCCGGCACTTCTTCGCGCTCAAAACCGTCAATTTCCTCTTCGGTATCCATTAAAACCTCGGGGTGCTTCTTGTCTTTTTTG
This sequence comes from bacterium, assembly GCA_021796415.1. Classification (GTDB taxonomy): domain Bacteria; phylum Patescibacteriota; class CPR2; order UBA1875; family JAJYID01; genus JAJYQQ01. The sequence continues at coordinate 12,382 of JAJYJC010000017.1, read as the reverse complement.
CCCGCGTAATTTCCGTATAGCTCGCTGGATTTTGACGCCAGGAATTTATAAGCGGCGATAGTTTTCGGTGCCAGGGTGTTTGTATAAAATTCCGCCAATGCCAGAGAAGCAAGCCTCAGATATTTAAAAATGGTTTGCAAGATATTACCGGTTTGTTCGGCCAAAATCTCTTTCTTGGTTGTGCCTTGCAGCCATATTTCATCCGGTTCGTCATCGAGAGTCTCGTTTGCCATGGCTTCAGGAGAGAGGAAATCTATCAAGATTGCCGCGTTCTGGCCATATGAGCCGCCCACGCCTTCTATTAAATCTGCTAAATGGTTTATGGCGACCTTTGACTGGTACTTGGTAACGAAATCCGCCAATTCATTTGGCGAGCAGGACACAAGGACGCCGGAGGACAGGATTGCGATTTTGTCGCCTTCTGCCAATTCGCCGCTTGTGATATTTACGAAAGTTCTAAGCGGGTTGACGCTGTCGCCGGCCAAATCTTCAGTAATATGGCTTTCTTTGCCGCTTCTATACAGATATGCCTCAGCTTTGCCGGCTTGGCTGATGTGTATGGTGTCATCGGCAAAAACAGCCAGAATAGCATTGAGCTTGCCCATCCAAGCCGTGTGCCCGCTCGAGGTATAATCGCCAAGCTCTTCATTTATCTTTGCCAGAGCATTTTCGAAGCTCTCCAGCGGTTCGCGATCAAGATCCTGGTAATATTCGCCGTGAAATGTATCTGTGATGAGCTCTATCAAATCTTCCAGATTTTTCGGATTGCCGTTTAGGTCAATAACCGCAAAAAGCACCCCGTGCTTACGCTCCTCCGGATCCTTGGGCTGGTGTTCGTAAGCAATGCAGATATTGCTTGAAGTCTTTAATTTTTGCGCTTCACTTGAAAGCTTAGCCGACCTTATGGCAAGTTTTTTGTTCATTCCAAAAGCTTTTTATGAGCAAAGTGTAGCATGGATTAAAAAATAAAGAAAGAGTTGACAGATTATGATACTTATGTTAATATAAATTGTTCTTTCTCCCCCTAAATCCGCGGCTAAACTTATCTGCAAATCTGCAAAGTTTGTGGATAGGTTATGTCTCGGGTTTACGAACAAAGGAGAGGAAATGCTTACCTTGATAACATTGCTGATTGTGTCAATCCCCGTTATTGGATTCTTGACGTACCAGACAGTTGCTGCCAAGAAGGGGTGGTGTCGAAAAGATAATTTTGACAAATTCCTTGGTTTATTCTTTGTACCCTTAGTGGCTATGGCTCTGCTCTGTTTTGCGCTTAGTCTTATGGATGCCGGCATAGTGGGCTCGGTACTTCCAACCAGGTGGGTTGTAACCGGTTCAGAAAAACTACATTCTTTGAAGCCAAAGGAACAAACGGAGGGAAGCTTTTTTCTTGGCTCGGGGAGTATCAACGGCGTGGCAAAATATGCCTATATGAAGGTGTTGAGCGACGGCGGATACAAGTATGGCGAGGTCGATGCCAAGGATGCCGTAATCTATGAAGAAAACCGGCAGGACGCCGAGCTTGATCATCTTACCAATGAGCCTGATACAGGTTCGCAAAACGGTTGGATACGGTTCCTGACAGAGTTGGGTGGTCCTGACGACACGAAGGTTGAGGTACATGTGCCGAAAGGATCGGTGGATAACCGCTATTTTGTCTCGCCCTAGCCCAGCTAATAATCAGCGCAAATGCGAGGTAAAAAGCCGACGTTCGAATCGTCGGCTTTTTCTATGTCTGAATTCTGTCTACTGGAATTGAATGTTTCTCGTGTTAAAATGAATTTACAGGGCTGTCATTCCGGACTATTCGTTTAAAATATAATCAGTTGATCCGGAATCCAGGAATTATTTATATAGATTCTGAATTAAATTCAGAATGACAAGGAAGAGCATTAAAACATATTTATGGAAGATTTATTGAAGAGTTTAAATAAGGAGCAGAAGGAAGCAGTCACTCATGACAAAGGTCCGCTTTTAATCGTGGCTGGGGCGGGGACGGGGAAGACAACTGTGATTACCCGGCGGATTGCCTGGTTGATCGCGTCCAAAAAGGCATTGCCGAGTGAAATCTTAGCGCTGACGTTTACCGACAAGGCAGCCGGTGAGATGGAGGAGAGGGTCGATGAACTGGTGCCTTACGGATTTATTGACACCTGGATATCTACTTTTCATGCTTTCGGCGATCGCATTTTGCGCGATCATGCTTTGGACTTGGGTTTGACTACCGATTTTCGAGTTCTTTCTAAGCCGGAGCAGGTGATTTTCATGCAGGATAATCTGGGCGCCTTTGACCTGAAATATTTCTCGCCGCTTGGAAACCCGACCAAGCACATCGACGCGCTTCTTGGCCATTTCTCAAAGCTGAAAGATGAACTGATTAGCCCTGAAGAGTATTTGGCTTATGCGGACAGCAGGCTTAAAGAGCTGAGTTCTACTATTTCATCGGGACAAAATCCTAAGCACGAAATCCTAAATCCTAAACAAATTAAAAATAAGAAATATCAAAACTTTTCTAATTTGGAAAATTTGAATTTAGATATTGTTTCGGATTTAGAAATTAGAAATTCGGATTTAAAGACTAAGAAAAAATATGAAGCATCAGAAGCTGGTTTAATTGAGGTTAAAAAACTTCTCGAGTTGGCACGCTCTTACGAAAGATATCAGGAGCTGATGGCGGAGGCCGGCAATCTCGACTTTGGCGACCAGATAAATATGATCATTCATCTATTTAAAACCCAACCGGCGGTTCTGAAAAAATACCAGAAACAGTTCAAGTACATTCTAGTTGATGAGTTTCAGGATACAAACTACGCCCAGAACGAGTTGCTGAAGTTACTGGCGTTAGGAAATGACCAATTTCCAATTTCCAATTTCCAATCAAACATCAATGACCAAAATCTAAAAGTTCAAAGAGGACTGGATTCCCGCCTTCGCGGGAATGACAAAAATAATGGTGGTAATGACAGAAAAAGGAATGGCGAAAATTTTGCAAACATTACAGTTGTAGGTGATGATGACCAGTCGATCTACCGTTTTCGTGGCGCCGCCATTTCAAACATTTTGCAGTTCCCAAAGGATTATCCGAAGTGTAAGCAAATAGTTCTGACCGAAAACTATCGTTCGACGCAGGCGATCTTGGACAGTGCATACAAATTAATAAAACACAACAACCCCGACCGTCTGGAAGTGAAGAATAATATAATAAAGAAGCTGACCTCAAAGTTTGACGCCGATTCGGTCGAACCAATCCACCTGCACTCAGACACCTTGACGGCTGAGACTGACCGGGTGGCGAAGATGATCAGGGATTACTTTGACGAAGGCAGGTACTCATTCAAAGATTTCGCAATTCTTTCGCGGTCGCGCCGGAACGCCGAGGACTTCATTCATGCTTTAAACCACTACGGCGTTCCTTATAAATTTTCCGGTTCCTCAGGCCTGTATTCTAGGGCCGAAATCCGCTTGTTGATAAATTTCGCTAAGGTTATGGTCTCATCCGGCGATGATCTGGCGTTCTACCATTTAATTACATCCGATGTTTACGGGATGGATGTGTCGGAGGCAGTGAAGCTAAACTCTGAAAGCCATAAATCGCGGAAGAGTTTAGAGTATGTCGCAAAGGGATTCTGGACAAGCCTGCCTCGCCGGCAGACAGGCCAGAATAACAAACAGAAAAGTCAATCTCTCTCCTCTGTCATTCCCGCGAAGGCGGGAATCCAGTCAGGCATAGGGTTAAATGAAAAATCTCGGGCAATTTTGGACAGGATGCTAGCGGATCTGAAGAATTTCCGCGAAGAGTCAAAGAAGCTGACGGCCGGGCAAGTTATTTACATGTTTTTGAAAGAAACGGGGTACCTGCAAAAGCTGGTGACGGAATCCGAGAAAAGCGTGGAGGCGCAAGTGGCCATCCAGAACATTGCCAAGTTCTTCGAACGAATCGGCGACTTTGAAAAAGTTTCGGAGGACAAAAGCATTGTGAACTTCGTGCGCCACTTGAAGGCCCTGATGGACGCCGGCGATGATCCGGCAATGGCCGAGGTCGATCCGGATCTCGAGGCAGTCAGCGTACTCACGGTTCACTCGGCTAAAGGATTGGAGTTTCCGGTAGTGTTCATGGTCTCGCTTGTCTCGGACAGCTTCCCGACTCGCAAACGCGCCGAACAGCTGCCGATTCCGGAAGAATTAATTAAAGAGTCTTTGCCGGAGGGCGATTGGCATCTGCAAGAGGAGCGGCGGCTCTTTTACGTCGGCATGACTAGGGCCAAAGAAATTCTATATCTCACAAGTGCCGAAGATTACGGCGGGAAAAGGGCGCGCAAGGTTTCCCAGTTCGTTCTGGAGGCGATTGACAAGCCGGCTCCGGCGAAAGAAAAGGTGAAGCTTGACAAGGTGCAGGTTATAGAACGGTTCAGGAAACGTGATGAAATCGTCATTCCTAAAAAATTCTATGACGGCAAGGGGCTTTTAACTTTGAATCCGCATCAAATCGATGACTATCTGTCATGCCCGAAAAAATTTGAATATATCCATATCCTGCGGGTGCCGATCATGACCCATCACTCAGTGGTCTATGGTTCGGCAATCCACAAGGCGATTGAAAGCTATTTTGTGGCGAAAAAAGCCGGCAAAAAGGTCAGCTTAGATGATTTAATAGAAGTCTTTAGCGCGAACTGGCGAAGCGAGGGATTTATCACCCGAGAACATGAAGATAAAAGGTTTAGGCAAGGAAAAAAGTCGCTGGCAGAGTTCTTTGCCCGCGAAGAGGCAGGAAATCAATTGCCTGAGGAAGTGGAGGCCAAGTTTGAAATACCGCTTCAAGATCTGGATGTCAAAATCCGCGGCCGATTTGACGCAATATATGTCAAATGTAAGACGGAAAATGTTAAATGTGAACAAACCGAAATTCGCGACTTCAAGACTTCTGAAGTTGAAAACCAGGAACAGGCGGACAAAAAGGCCAAGGCAAATAGGCAATTATCAGTTTACGCGCTGGCAAAACAGACCGAAACTGGAGTGATCCCGGAAGTTTCTCTTTATTTCGTCGATTCGGGATTGGTCGGCAAGATCCAAAAGAAGGAAAAAGATCTTGATAAGGTTCGCGAGGAAGTCGAAAGGGTGGTCGGAGGCATTAAATCAGAAAACTTCAAAGCTTCTCCCGGATTTGGCGAATGCTCCCGCTGCGCCTACAGGGAAATATGTCCGTTTACACTGACAAGGTAAGTGAATTTCTGTGCTATAATTTTGCTTATGAATGCAGAAAAATCAGTCTTTTTTGAAGAAGAGTTTGTAGATCCTTTTGATGGGGAGAAAAATGATTTTTTGGTTAAGGCAGAGCATCTGATGCGTTATCGACTTGCCGCCGACCGCATTAAAAATGGCAAAATTGTTTATGATATTGCTTGCGCAAATGGCTATGGAACAAAAATACTTTCGAAAGTCTCCGAGAAAGCGATCGGTTTAGATAAGACGGGATCTTTTTTGAATGATGCACGAGAGAATAATAGTTCGGATAATATTGAATACAGGCAAGCAGATTTGGATAAGGAATCGCTTTCAAATCTTCCAAAGGCAGATTATATAATCTGCTTCGAAACGATAGAGCACCTAGAAAAACCCGAGAAATTTCTGAGAGAAGCATTTGACCTTTTAAACGCAGGAGGTGTTTTGATTTGCTCGGTTCCAAACAGGAAGTATGATCCGGTTAAGGAAGACGGCGCTCCCAAAAATGAGTTTCATAAGCACCTATTTTCTAGAGCGGACATAACGAATATGTTAGAAAGTGCTGGATTCGGAGGTTTAGAATCACTTGGGCAACCTTGGCCAAATATTCTGGTAAACTATTTCCACTGGACGCTTGGAGGGTTGGATAAGATTGCCTTCAAGAACGATAGGTCTTTTGAAAGGTGGGCCAGAAGAATAGCTTACCCTACGAAACGGCTAAGAGGGACGAGTTATTCGTTTATTTTTATTGCTAAGAAATAAAAATAAACGAATAAACATGTGGCATTTTTTTCTTGGTGCGCGAACTGTCTCAAAATTTTGCTATCGCTCAAAGTTGAGGTAGTCTGCGCGGAATTTGCCCGTTTACTTTAAGCAAATTATTGCGCTCAAAAATATCTCGGCGCATAAGCGCCACCCTAACCCTTTTTTGTTATAAAAATTTCTGTTGCTCCTAAATTTTAAAAATTTTCTTGCTTTGATTTTTAATATAGTGTAAAATTTACTCTTGTGAAAAAGACGAAGATTATTGCCACTCTTGGGCCATCCACGGATGACCCAAAAATTATGGAAAAGTTAATAGATGCGGGAGTAGATATCTTTCGCGTTAATTTCTCCCACGCTACGGATGCCGAAAGGAAGCTGAGATTTTCTAGCCTCAGAAAAATCGAGAAGGAGCTAAAAAGGCCGATTACAATATTAGCTGACCTTCAAGGACCTAAAGTAAGAGTTGGCGAACTGCCGGAAGGAGGCATAGAACTCACACAGGACGAGAAAGTTATTCTGACTGTTGAAAAACCAAAAAAGGGCGAGATACCGGTTCAGTACAAGGGCCTGGCGCGCGACGCGGCTGTTGGCGAAAAGGTGCTGCTTGACGACGGCACGCTTGAAGTGAAGGTCATCTCAAAGAGCGAAACAAAATTGAAATGCAAAGTTGTGACCGGAGGGACGCTTCTTTCGAACAAGGGAATTAATTTAACCTCTTCAAGCATCTCACTGCCGGCTCTGTCCGAGAAAGATAAAGAAGATCTAAAATACGCCCTAGATAATGACGCTGATTATATAGCTTTATCTTTTGTGAAATCTGAGGAAGATATCTGGGAGTTAAAAAGGCTAATAAAGCAAGCCGGGAAGAATACCAAAGTCATCTCAAAAATAGAGCGCCACGAAGCGGTGAAAAATATGGATGGCATCATCAAGGTTTCCGATGCTGTCATGGTTGCTCGCGGTGATCTCGGCATTGAAGTCTCGCTGGCAAGCGTGCCGCTTCTTCAAAAAGACATTGTCAAAAAATGCAATGCATATGGCAAGCCGGTTATAGTCGCCACTCAGATGCTTGACTCCATGATACGAAACCCCAACTCCACAAGGGCCGAAACCTCGGATATAGCCAATGCTATTTTGGATGGGGCTGACGCCGTAATGCTTTCCGGAGAAACGTCTGTCGGCAAGTATCCGATCAATGCGGTCCGCGCCATGAGAAAGATCGCCTTGACAGTCGAGAAGTGGTCGAACGATGTTGGACATATTATTGGTGAACATACAGTTAAAAACATTGATTCTACCTCCGAAGCAATCGGCAAAAGCGCGTCAAAACTGGCTTCGGAGCTTCGCGCGTCTGTGATTATAAATGCCACGGCGGCCGGCAGGACCACTCGCAATGTTTCCAGATTTCGTCCGCATTGCCCGATTATATCCGTAACCCATACTCAAAAAACCGCCCGCGAACTCAATATGGTTTGGGGCGTATATCCTTGCGTTTTGAATTACAAAACAGTCCGTGAAATGAGCTTGAAGTCGACAAAAATAGCAAAAGAACTAAAGTTGGTTAAAAAGGGCAGTAAAATCATAATTATTTCCGGTGAAAAAGTTGGCGTCGAAGGCGGAACGAACATGATAAAGGTAAAAGAAGTCTAATTGACCGCTAGGATTGTCATTCCGCCTACCTGCCGGTAGGCAGGGACTATCCTTAAGAAGTATAATCAGTTGACCTGGAATCTAGAAATTGAACGGGATAGACTCTTCAGTGAAATTCAGAATGAAAAAAAGCTGTATTTTGGGATACAAAATGCACACTAACCAGCAGCAAGCCCGAAAAAATTTGACAAAACATAGCTTTTATGTTAGAATGCTTATCAAGTTTGAGATCATTTTTTAATCCAATCTCTAGTGAAAGGAATCACAATGCGCAATGATGTCAAACAGACCATTAACAGGGAAAGAGCCTTGGAATGTCTTGAAAGACTCAGGGCTGGAGAAGCGAATGATGACGGCTTGGACGACGTGCGGGTCATTAGAGCATTTCTGTACATGGAATGCATTTCACCGGATCATATCGGTACGAGCCCGCAGGAACTGGATGATCTCGACGAACAGCTGGCCAAGAACAAGCGTCGGGCAATTTTGGAAAGGCTCAGAGATGTTGACCCTTGTGCTTGCGAATTGGTCAAGCAGTTAAAGGCCAGTTTGCTGAAAAGCGGGGCTAGCTTGTCCGACGAAGGAACCAGCGAGGAAGAGCTGGCAGACCTAGTTAGGCAGAGCTGCCTGGCTAAGGCAAACAGGCTTTTTCTGAAAATGCATAAAGGGCCGGACAAGGTCGAGGACGGATGGTACCGCTACGACGACTGGTATACTTCGAGAGTGGACAGGCTCTATGAAGTTCTTGCCGAGGGTGGCCTGCAACTCTCCGACCTGAACTACTCCGGTGCGAAGCAGATTCTGAAGAACTTTGCTACCCGCCAGCAGAGCATCTTGAATTGCAGGAAATACCTGGAAGAGGCGCAGGAGGGTGGTCGCTACTATGTCGACAGCTGGAATCATTTCCAGTTCGCCCGTTATTATGGCTGCCTAACCCTATCTGATATCGGCGTCTCGCTGGAGGAGCTCGAAAAGATCTATAAAAGGATCTTTCAGAAAAGAATCGAGATGGTCTTGGCGGAAATTCGCGCGGGACTTGAGCGGTCATCAGATGAATTCAGGATGCTGAAACAGGCGCTCGCGGACGCTGACATCGATGTCGATGATCTCGACCTCACCGTCAACTCAAAAGCGATGGTCAAGACCATACTGGAGAGCATATCCGAACCCGTCGAGGCTTAGCTACAAAGGGCCGGCTGTCCATTCATTGGACGGCCGGCCTTGCTGTTTTTAGGGGGAAATATTGTATATTTTTAGCTTCAGTGCAGCACTACACTAAACTGTATTAGCGAAGTGCTTTTTTAGCTCTTTAGGCAAATGGCGTAAATGTTCCATTTGCTTTTTGCGAGTTTGATTATTTTAAAATTCACGGATTTTAAATCATTTTCAAGTTCATCCTCTGTGTAGGCGTGATAATATCTTTCGGCCAGGACAGTGCCCGCGGAGTTCCTCCAGGGAATGAGCGCTTCATTGTCTCGAATGTAATGCTCATATTTCGGCTGCCGGAGATCCCAAACTGTTATAAACAGCATACCACTTGGCTTCAAAATTCGATTAGTCTCGGACAATGTCTTTCGCCTGCCATTTTTATCCAAATGATGAAGGGAAGCTATCATGAAAGCGGCATCATATTGCGCGTCATTCAGTTTCAAATCCTCCATCTTCATTACTTGAAATTTATTCTTCGGATGCTTTTGTTTTGCCTCTTCAATTAATTTCTCGGATTGGTCTACGCCGAGATAATCAAACTTCTTGCCATCTAGGGAATCAAGCAGCCGGCCGTTGCCGCAGCCTAGATCCAAAATCTTTTGGCCATCTTTGATATATTCGGCAAATTCTTTCATTTCCGGCCACACGTAATGTCTTGTGCTGGAAAACTGGACTGCAATTCTGTTATAATCGTCTTTGGTTTTGTTTGGATTTTTCATTTTTTCTCTTCCGTCATTCTGAACTTGATTCAGAATCCAGTTCCAATTTATTGATATAGATTCCGGATCAAGTCCGGAATGACAAAAAATAGGTTTGATTGACTGCTTGGCTATTAAAATGGATAAAATTTTAGAAAATATTATTTCTGAAGCTGCGAAAAGGAAAGTTTCCGATGAGGAGGCTTTCTTGTCTTTGGTTAAAGAAAATATGAAAGGCCAAAACAAACACAAGTTTCCTTCCAACATTATACTTAGGAAAGCTTATTTTTCAATGGTTCACGATGGAAAGATTAAATCCAGCAAAACTATTGAAAAGCTTCTTGTGACCAAGAAAATGCGCTCTCTCTCCGGAGTGTCCATTATTACAGTCTTAACTAAGCCTTGGCCTTGTCCGGGTAAGTGCCTTTATTGCCCGACAGAGGCGGATGTGCCCAAAAGCTATCTTTCAAGCGAGCCGGCGGTCATGCGGGCCATTTTGTGTGATTACGATCCATATAAGCAAGTGAAGGCTCGGCTGGAATCATTGGAGCTAGAGGGCCATCCGACGGATAAAATTGAATTAATAGTGATTGGAGGGACATTCTCGGCGCTACCGAAAGATTACCGGGAATGGTTTGTTACACAATGCTTAAAGGCATTGAATGATCAATTTCCAATGACCAATGATCAACCAAATTCCAAGTCTCAATTTTCAAACACAAGCAGTCATTCTGGGGACGACAGGACTCCAGAATCGGATTCTGGTCAAGCCAGAATGACGAAAAAGGGATTGCTCCACTCTACTTTTGCGGAAGTCGGTCGAAATGACACCCTTGGTGAGGCAAAAATTCAGAACGAAACAGCCAGCCATCGGTGTGTCGGACTGACTCTTGAGACGCGGCCGGATTACATTACAAAGGGAGAAGTTCAATGGATGCGGTATCTTGGCGCGACAAGAGTCGAGCTTGGCGTGCAGTCTGTTTTTGATGATGTTTTAGAAACTAACAAACGGGGGCACAAAGTTTCGGCAACAGTTCGGGCGACCAAGCTTTTGAAAGACGCCGGATTTAAAATCTGCTATCACATGATGCCGGGACTGCAAGGGTCAGACCCTTGCAAGGATCTGAAGATGTTTAAAATTATTTTTACTGACGCAAGATTTCAGCCGGATTATGTCAAGATTTATCCCTGCGTCGTCACAAAGGGTTCCGAACTCTATGATTTATGGAAAGCCGGGAAGTACGCGCCGTATACCGATGAAGAACTGGAAAATTTAATTTGCGAGATTAAAAAGATCGTGCCGTATCACGTGCGAATTATGCGCTTAATTCGCGACATCCCATCGTCAGAAATTGAAGCCGGTAGCAAGATCTCAAATATGCGCCAAAACGTGCAGAGAAAATTGCAATCCGAAGGAGCAAGCTGCAAGTGCATAAGGTGCCGGGAGATAGGGTTGACGCAAGTCAAAAGTGAAAAGTCAAAAGTGAAAAGTTTCTCATCCGTCATCCCTGCCTCGCCGGCAGGCAGGCCGAGCGACTTCATAGAAAGACGAGTCGAGGGATCCCTTTCTCAGAATGACCAATTTCCAATTTCTAATTTCCAATCAATTTCCAATGATCAAAAATCAAGAGGAACGGATTCTGGACAAGCCAGAATGACATTGTTTCAGGATGAATACAAAGCCTCCGGTGGAACGGAATATTTTTTGAGTTACGAATCGCCGGATAGAAAAATATTATTTGCCTTGCTCAGATTGAGATTTCCGGCAGAAACATTTTTGCCGGAGTTAAAAGACTCAGCCATTATCCGAGAGGTTCATACTTATGGCCAACAGATCAAAATCGGCAAAAAACCTGCCTGCCGGCCAGGCTGGGGCGACACTCAGCACAAAGGTTTGGGCAAAAAATTAATTAAAGAAGCGGAAAAAATGGCAAAAGAAAGCGGTTATAAAAAAATTGCCATTATTTCCGGAGTTGGAGTTCGCGATTATTACCGGAAACTTGGACATAAAATCGATGGTGAGTATATGGTGAAAATTCTTACCTAGACGGAGAAAACAATTGGTGTTATATTTATGCCAAGAGGGAGTACAAATCCGAAAATCTCAATGGAGGTCTTACGGTGGACTTGTATTTGGATTTACTTAAGGGTGTCATATCAACAGTTTCCGGGGAATGGGATGGAGAAAAGGAAGAGGATGTGACCATAAACTTTATGTATGTCGAAGGTGAAAACGGTGAGACATACGAGGCTGATTGGCCTGAAAGCATGCGGCACTGGCAAAAACATCCTTTTCCTTACGAATGGGCCAATGAAGAGGATGAAATTCTTTTTCTTCCCACCGTCTTGCCAAATGGAATTGCCGTTTGGACCACCGATATAGATACTTTTCCCGAGAAGCGGCTGTATCTAAAAACTGCTATAGTGGAGGAAGAGGTCTGTTCGCTTGGCCAGTGCATTTCCGGAGGCCTGATCCTTGGACCCGAGCAGGCTCTTCATCCGACGCCAACTTTCGGAAAAATCTGGTTGCGAAAATCGCCGACAGAAGTAAAAGTCGGGGAAGAGGTCGCCTATTTTCCGGGCGATAACAATCTAGTCCGCCTTTGGATGCGGCTGCCGGCTGTAGAGTACGCCATCCAGTGCAGAGAGGCTGTCCGGAAGGCCGGCTAGCTCTCAATAATAGCCCGTGGGGGTTTGGCGAAACCCCGCGGGCTTTCGCTTTGTATAAATGAGAACATCTGGTCTAATGCTACTTTTTGTGTGGCTATTATGTGCACTTTTAACTGCTATAAAAGCATAAACGACACATTTTTTATCTTAAAAGTTAAAAATATAACCTT
>JAJYJC010000016.1 GCA_021796415.1 bacterium | reverse complement strand
CTTTGCCACACACGAAAAACCTCGTCGGCAAACCCCTGCCCAACCGTGTCAACCCTGGTAAAATCCAACATTACTGATTTAAATTTTTCAAGGCCCGCCGTCACTCTTCTCGCTTGAGAACGGGAAATGTAACCAACATCCATTTTATATAAATGAATAATTACCTCAGTTTTTGAGAACTCATAAGAGTGGGGATCCGAATAACGCTTAAAAATCTCCTCCGATTTCTTCTTTGTATCCAGAGAAATTTCAAAATGAGCTCGCGTTCCTTTTCTCTCGGGAGAATCTTTCAAGAAAATATCACCGATATCATTATCAAATATCAGTTTCTTTTTCGAGCTATACAGTATAAATCTGTCAGCAATGCGCGCAGTAAAAAATATACCTTGCCCCGTGTGCCTTTCCGGGTCAGTTGTTTCCTTTCCTTTCAAAAGATCCTGGATAGCTTCCAGATCATTTTGGAGCTCTTTTTTCTTTCTGATGCTGGCAAATACGCCCACCCCCCAGTCAAAGATATCGAAAATCAGTTTATTTTCCAGCCTCGCCATAGTGACGCGAATATTTTCGCTTTTTGAGTGTTCTATGGCGTTGTTTAATATTTCCAGGAAAGCAAAATCTACTATGCCATTCACTTCTTGCGATAATCCGATAAAGATGCCTGTGTTTTCCTTGATTTTATCCTCAACTATGTCTTCATTGAGCCCTATATTTTTTAAAGGAAGATCTATTTTTGTAATACTTTTCTTGGCTTCAAGCACTTTCTGATCATTAGAAAATACATACCTGGCAGCCTTTGTCGTGCCAATCTTTGTTATCTTGCCTTCCTTTTGGAGCTCGTCAAAAAAACGGTGAATATACTTTCGAGAAAAAGACGTCCTTTTGACAATGTCGGCAACCCGAACCTCGCCTTTAGCGTCCAGCTCTTTTATTATTAGTTTCTTTATATCCATACTTAATAGACAATTATAACATCATAGAGATTTTATATAATTGTCTATTATTTGTCAACTAGATATCCTTTTATCTGTCATCCTGTACATGATACAGGATCGAGGGATTAGCTTGCCTTGACCTTGACCTTTTTGGTCTTGGTTTTGACTAGTTTAGGAATTCTGACGGTCAAAATGCCGTTTTTGAAAGTGGCGTCAGCTTTGTCGGCATCGCATTCGACCGGCAGCATAACTTGTCTGGCAAAAGAACCCCAGTAGCATTCCTGAAAATGATAACCGTCTTGGTCAACTTCTTTCTCGTCATATCTTTCGCCGCGGATTGCAATAGACTCGTTTGTAACGGCTATGTCGATGCCGTCCGGGTCAACTCCGGCAACGGGGGCCTTCACAACCACATCGTTTTTTGTTTGGTATACATCGACGGCCAACTGGCCTTCAACCTCGTCTGTGTCCAAGCTTGCGGAAGCCAACCCGCTTGCGAAAAATCCTTCATCAGTTAAAGAAGTGTCTTTACTCATGTGCCCTCCTTGCTTTATAGGTTATAATTGTTGGCTTTAGTATACTAGAAAGGGATGCAGAATACAAGTATAATTTTGAGAGGAATCAATAGTTTGACTGGATTCCCGCCTGCGCGGGAATGACAAAGAGGGCGAAAGCGGCGGGTTGCATACGGGAATGACAGGAAGGTAGAATAAATCATTGGTAAAGCCAAATACTAAATACAAAATACTCGATACCAAGAAAATCACGGATTTTTTTCTTGATGTTGCCTTCCCTAAAAAATGTGTTGTTTGCGGGAAGCTAGACACTCTTTTTTGCGAAAATTGCCAGTCGAAAATAACATTTTTACGTACCCAGAATTGCCCCTTTTGCTTAAAGATCACTCCTCGCGGCCGGGTTTGCAAAAGCTGCAGCCATAAAAGCGCATTGACCGGCGTCACGGTTATGGCCCACTTCGAAGAGCCTCTGAAGGAAGTGATTCATCAATATAAGTACGAATTTATAAAGGCTTTGAAGGATGATTTGGCGCATCTTGCCTGGCCGTATCTTGAAGATTTTCCTAAAAATTCGGTGTTGACTTGCGTGCCCTCAAGTCCTAAAAGGCTGGCATGGCGAGGTTATAATCAAGCTGAAGAAATTGCCAAAATCTTGGCCCATCAATGCGGCCTTAAGCTTGAATCAAACCTACTCAAAAGAACCAGCTATAAAACACCTCAAACGCAATTATCCCGAAAAGAGCGTTTTAAAAATGTAGAAAATGCTTTTGGGGCCGATAAAAAGAAAAATTTAAAAGGCAAACAGGTAATTATTTTTGATGATCTAGTGACAAGCGGCGCGACTTTAAGCGCTTGTGCCAAAGAGCTTAGGAAAATGGGAGCTTCTAGGGTCTGGGGGTTAGTGCTCGCAAGGAATAGATAACTTCGTTTGTCATTCTGAACTTGATTCAGAATCCAGAAAATGATCATATAAGTTATCCCATTTGGGATTATTGCTTTCAATCAAATCTAATTTCCATTTGCGCTTCCAGGCCTTAATCTGCTTTTCTCTTCTAATGGCTTCTTCCGCGCTATTTGTTTCTTCAAAGTAGACAAGCTTGTTGACTGAATATTTGCCCGTGAATGTTTCTGGCTTTGCATTTTTATGTTCATAAATTCTTTTCTTTAAATCATTTGTGACACCAGTGTATAAAGTTCCGTTTCTTTGGCTCGCTGTAATGTAGACATAATAAGATTTCATGGATTTTTATTATATAGATTCTGAATCAAGTTCAGAATGACAGAGTGGATTCCGGATCTGCTTATAATAACCTTTCGGAATGGGTGGGCAAGAAAGGGTGGCTTGCCCGTGCTAACATTCCATGTAGCCTTTTAGGCTGGATTTGCCCCTGCCGTCCCAGGAGATCTCGCCGGTTACGACTTTGTTTGTAACAATCGGCTGCCATTTGTGCTCGGCTTCGTTTACTCTCTTTGCCAAAATTTCCGGAGTGTCGCCATCCAGAATCGGCACGGAGCATCTGAAAATGACCGGACCCTCATCGTATTTCTCGGTGACAAAATGCATCGTCAACCCGGCAGCTCTCGTCTTGCCGTTTTTGTAAGACTCAAGCACCGCCTCCTGAACATGGATGCCGTACATTCCCGCGCCCCCAAACTCGGGCAAAGGTCCGGGGTGGATATTGATGGTGGTTTTCGGATCAAGCCCCGAAGCAAGCTTTAACCAGCCGGAGAGAGCCACAAAATCAGCATTAAATTTTTTGACGATTCCCTGGTAATTTTCCCTGGTAAAGGGTCCTTCAAAATGTTCAAAAGGGACGCCATATCCTTCGGCAATTTTTCTGACGCCGCCGTTTTCGTGATTTGAAACAACGCCGGCAATGTCGGCCTTCAAAACACCGCTTTTTGTTGCCTCAATTAAGCATTTAAAACCCGACCCGCCCCCGTCTTTTGTCCCGGAGGCAAAAACCAAAAGTTTTTTATTGGATAGATTTGACATATCGTTTAAATTTCCAATCAAGAATTAAGAATTTCTAATCAGTAGCCAATTCAAAATGATTAAGTTAATGGGCATTCTTTTTTGTTGAGTTGATAATTGCATTAAAAATTAAATTTAACTCTTGTGCTTCCCGTTGAAGGTTCTGTGTTCTTTCCTTCAGTTCGGGTACTGCAGAAGCGACCATCTTTAACCAATGTTTTGTTTCGCGAGACTCTTTTTTGCATATGCCAATTTTGTGCTTAAAATCTGCCCTAGACTCTGCATCATCTGCCTCGCAGTAATTAGCCCCAACGCTTGTTCCTGACCGAACCAGCTGGTTTATTAGAGGGAGGGTTATCGCATTTTTGGGTACTATTTTAGCAAACTGGATAATCTCTTCGCCGAATTTTCCGGTCCTTTCCTCTAAATCGAATTTTAATTTTGTATTGGCCATTGGGATTTCATTAATCATTAGAAATTATTTATTCCTCATTTTTCCAAGCTATTCTTTAATAACCTTTAACACTTCGGCGATGTTGACTATGCCCGCAATGGCCTTTAAAAACCCGTCTTGTTCCATGGTCAAGGAGCCGTCTTTTGCGGCAATTTTTTTGAGTTCTCCCAAGGTATCGTTCTGGCTGGCGGCTTTTTGAAACTCCGGGGATATTCTAAGCAGCTCAAAGATGCCGACTCTGCCTTTATATCCAATGTTTGAGCACTTCGAGCATCCTTTGCCGTGGAAAAATTCCGGATCCTTTTCCGGGCGATGCTCAAGGGGCAGAGAAGCCAAAATTTTCTCTATTTCTACTTGTTCATTATCAGTTGGTTTATACTCCTCGGCGCAGTACGGACAGATTCTGCGGACCAGACGCTGGGCGATAATGATATTGACCGAGTCAAGGAAAGAGGAAGCATCCTCAACCAGCCCTATCAAGCGGGGCACCGAGGTTACGGCGTCATTTGCGTGCAAAGTTGTGACCAAGAGGTGTCCGGTAATGGCAGCTTGAAGCGCCGTTTTAGCCGTTTCCCCGTCTCGTATCTCACCAAGCATAATGATGTCCGGGTCTTCCCTTAAAACAGCTTTAAGCCTTGAAGCAAAGCTTTCCCCTTCGTTGATCTGAGACTGGGTGGCGCCCGGCAAAGTGTACTCTATCGGATCTTCTAAAGTGATCATTTTGATTTCAGGCGCGTTTAGCTGATTTAAAATCGAGTAGATAGTTGTGGTTTTACCGGAACCGGTAGGGCCGACAACTAAAATCATGCCATGAGGCCTTAAAAGGGCCGATTCGAGCAAAGGCATTTGCACGTCTCTGATGCCCAGGTCTTCTATCTTGAGCAGTCCCGCCTGAACATTAAAAATTCTGATGACTATGTCTTGCCCGTAAAGTGAGGGCATCACCTCTATTCTTACCGCCAGCTCATCCTTGGCAACCTTTACCTTAAATCTGCCGTCTTGCGGGTGGTTGGCGTTTAGCTTAAGCCCCGATCGCAGTTCCACCTGTGAGAGGAGGTGCTTGTATTTTTCATTAGATAAGGTGCCGGCACTGTGCAGCACTCCGTCAAGCCGAAAGCGAATAGTCGCCTCGTCATTGCCCGGTTCGATGTGAATGTCAGAAGCGTCCAGGGCAAAGCCTTCCACGATGACAACCTTTAGCAAGTTTTGGATCTCGGCAGTATTGAGGTTCTTTTGGAACTCTTCAAATGACTTCTCATTTAGCTCAATCCCCCTGATGTCTACCTCGCCGGCCTTTTCGGGCGGTGTTATTTTTACTATCTTTGAAAGCAGCTTTTCGTTGTCTTGAAAACTCTCGCTCGATATCATTGCTACTATCATCTTGGGGAAATCTTTTTTGTATTTTTCCTTAAACTCCTCTATTTTTTTTGAGGTTGGGTCGGAACTCGCGATTACCAAACCGTCTTTTTCCTTCTTTATTGGAATGACCAGGCAATCAAAAAAGTCCTTGCTTTCAAAATTCTCAAGAATCTCCTTGGAAAGCAGGGTTTTTCGAAGGTCAAAATAAGGCAGGCCTTTTCTCTCGGCGTCTTCCTTCACCCTATCCTCAGTTGAATTTCTGTTGACCAGCCTGGCTTTTGAAACTAAATCCAAGTCATCGTTCATAAATTAAATCATAGCACAGCTGCCATATACAATAAATAATTAATGCATCCTAAATTTTTTGCATGAGGAGGTTCTTTAAATCGCCAGAAAATGAAATTTTTGCTAAAATGCATGCATGAAACAATGGGACGAAATATTTAAAAACAATGGGAAAGTTTTTACTAAAACTCATGAAGATTTGCCCAGAGTCGCGAAGATCTTTAAAGAGCAAAAGGTTAAAACGGTGTTAGATTTGGGAAGTGGCTCAGGAAGGCACTTGATTTATCTAGCGAAACGCGGATTTGCCTCTTACGGATTTGATATTTCCGAAGAAGGCATCGAGATTACAAAAGAATGGCTAAAGGCTGAGGGCTTAATGGCTGATCTTAAGGTTGGTTCCTTTTACAATTGCTTACCGTATTCTGATAATTTTTTTGATGCAGTTATTTCTACTAGCGCCATCCACCATGCAAAAATTACTGAAATTAGAAAGGCTATTTCCGAAATAGAAAGGGTTTTAAGGCCAAAGGGCTTAATTTTTCTTATTGTAAGAAAGAGAAGGTTTCGAAACTGGTCAAAAAATAAGATTGTTGAAAAATATGGCAAACAAAAAGTAAACTATAAAGTTATTGCAAATCGTACTTATGTTCCCATTGAAGGCGGAGAAAAAGATTTGCCCCATTATCTTTTCAATAGAGCTCTCCTCAGAAAAGAGTTCAAAAATTTCAAGATAATTGACATTTGGGTTGACAAAGACAAAAGGCACTATTGCTTGCTTGGGGAGCTAAAAAAATAATTTTCTTTTGGCGGTGAGGGGGAGATTCGAACTCCCGCGCCGGGTAACCCCGACCTACAGGTTTAGCAAACCCGCCCCTTCAGCCACTTGGGTACCTCACCACGAATTATTTGCCTGTTATGGCCACGTCGAACGCGGCTAATCACGTCTCACTTTGTCGAATCTCGGGTGCGATTCTGCCACGTTCGACGTGGCGGTGGGAGAGGGATTCGAACCCCCGGTACCGTTGCCGGTACAACGGTTTTCAAGACCGCCGCTTTCGTCCGCTCAGCCATCCCACCAGACCTTGCAATTATACTGAAAAGAGGCTTTTTTTTCAATGGTTTAGAGCGGATCTAAGGAACTTTCATCAGCTGAATTTTATTTTTGTCGTCCAGAGCGATTATGACCCTTTGAACCTCAAGATCGGGAAATGTCTTTCGTATAATTGACGCTGCTTTTTTGAGTTCCGATTGATGAAATTCAATCTCATCTTCTTGCGAATTGAATGCTTCGCTTCCGCCATAAGCTCCGCAATCCGTGTGATTCGTGAGAATTAGCTGTTTTGCGCCGTGCAAGCCGACTGACGCTTGGATGCTCTCCAGTATAGCTCGCCTGTCTGCTTCTGAAGCGGGTGAAGCCAAATTTTTACTTCCTCCCGCCAACTCAATCAAATCAAATGTGCCAAACTTTTTTTCGAGTTTCGGCAAGGCGTCCGGCCAAAATCTATAATCGATGCATGATAAAACTATTGATATATTTTCTTCATGTTCCATAACAAGATTATATAAAAGCAACCTTCGAACTTTCAGTTTTGTATAGTTATTTTAACTTTTTCCCAAGAAAAATTCTCATTGCCGAAGTGGCCGAACTGAGCTGTTTCTCTGTAAATTGGTTTTTTAAGGTCTAAAAATTTTATAATCCCTGCCGGTGTGAGGTCAAAGGGCAGATTTTTTGCCGCATCTCCATTAATCGTGACCATGACCGGTTCAGCGACTCCTATGGAGTACGCAATTTTAACCAAGGCTTCTTCTTCGTTTGGATTTTCCTGCAAAAACCACTTGGCGAGGTATCTGGCCATGTAGGCGGCGCTTCTGTCGACTTTTGTTGCGTCCTTGCCGGAGAAGCATCCTCCGCCGACCGGGATTTGGGGTCCGTAATTATCAACGGCCAGCTTTCGGCCGGTAAGGCCTGTGTCAGCTTCGAAACCGCCGATTTCGAACTTGCCGGTCGGGTTAAAGAAATAATTTTCACACTTTGCGCCGAGAATCTTTTCGACTTGTTCTTTGGAAATTGCCGATTTCTTGGTTTGCACGGACAAGACAACCGTTTTGACATCATTTCCCTCAAGTGTAACCTGGCACTTTCCATCCGGTCCGTAGCCATTCATTTCTGAGACTCCTTTTGCCAGTTTTCTTGCCAGCTCGTACTCAAGCGGCATCATGGTTTTTGTTGCTTTTGTGGCGTAGCCGACCATTATTCCCTGGTCTCCTGCCCCGCCGGTGTCAACGCCTTGGGATATCTCGGGAGATTGGGAAACGACATTTTCCTGTACGCCTATTTTGTCGTGATATCCTAAATCCCGGTAAACATTTTGGGCCACTTTTCTCATGTCCACGTACGCTTCCGTTGTCAGTTCGCCGGTAATGGTAATGATGCCATGCCCCCCCATGGTTTCTATGGCTACCCTTGAGTTTGGATCCTGCTTCAAACACTCGTCTAAGATAGCATCTGAGATCTGGTCGCAAATCTTGTCCGGGTGCCCCGGGAAAACACATTCTGCAGTTTTCATAGTCCTCCGAAAGTTTAAAATTGATAATTAAAACTATAGCAGGAGAGGCCTTTGTTTTCCAGGACATAATAATCTTTCACTTTCGCCCCACTGAAATTATAATGCTTTTATGGATAAGATGCTTAAGATGATAGGCAAACTGATTATTTATGCTGCGCCAATTGTTATTATGATTTTTTTGATTCCCTTTATCCAAAATGACCTTTTGCTGACAATAGTATATGTGGGAATAATAATTTTGAGCCTATTGCCGGAAAGAGACAAGAAAGATCTCATATTTTTAGCTTTTGGATTTGTTGCGATGACTATTTCGGAATACTTTTTTATTAAGACCGGGGTAGAAACTTTTAGCCATCGAGCTTATCTGGGAGTAATGCCTTTGTGGCTTCCGTTTTTGTGGGCGAATGCTTTTGTGGCCATGAAAAAGGGGATTCTAGTGCTTGTGAAGAATTATGAATAATACGGCAATCAAAACAAAAAGAAGTCCGAAAGACCTTGCAATAAAAGAAATCGCAGGGCTGAAGGACGAACGAGGATTTTTAAAAGCCGGGCAGCCTACCTTCAGCAGGCTTTTCGGCCGCGATTCTTTAATTGCGGCATGGCAGCTCTTAGATTATGACCCTGATATTGCCAAAGCAACACTTGCGATACTTTCCGAACTCCAGGGATCGAAAATTGACGAGAAAAGAGAAGAAGAGCCGGGGAAAATTATTCATGAAACGGACATGGAGCTTGACCAGCACCCAAGCATTCCCGGATTCCCCTTTCCCTACTATGGCTCGGTTGATTCCACCCCGCTATATTTAATAATTTTTGGAATTTATTTTCGCAAGACCCGCGATGAAGAATTTCTGGACAAACATTGGGGCAATATCTTGGCGGCTGTAAACTGGATCGAGCAATACGGCGACAAGGACGGTGATTTGTTTTTAGAATACTTTTCCCACAACAAAAACGCTTTGGCGAATCAGTGCTGGAAAGACTCCGATGAGTACAAAATAAAGATGCCGGTTGCAATCGTAGAAGTACAGGGATACCAATATCTGGCCCTGCTCGAAACAGCGAGGCTTGCCCGAATAAAAAACGATTTGGAGGTGGCAAAAAAGCTTGAAGAAAGAGCGGAAAAGCTAAAGAAAGCCTTTAATGAGCGATTTTGGATGGAAGAGGAAGGATTTTTTGCTTTAGCGCTCGATGGGAAGAAAAACCAGGTGAAGAAAATTACCTCAAACTCCGGCCATCTTCTTTTTACTGGAATTATTGAAGAGGGCAAAATTAATCCCGTTATTCAGAGATTATTTAGAAGGGATATGTTCACCCCGCGCGGCATCCGAACGCATTCAGCGCTTGAACCTGACTTTCACCCGGAAAGCTATCATCTCGGCGCCGTTTGGCCGCATGATAACTGGATTATTGCCCAAGGACTCAAAAAGTTGGGTTTTACGCACGAATACGTTGCTCTGCGCCGAGCCGTCATGAAAGCCCGCGAAGAGATTGGTTTTCTGCCGGAGTTTTACCGGGTAAAGGAGGACAAAGCGGAACTAAAGTCGAAAATTCCGGGTTATCCGGCTATGCCCTGCTACCCGCAAGCTTGGTCTTCCGGCGCGCTCCTCAACTTCCTTGAGGAAAAGTAAAAAATCGGCTATAATAAGTTCAAGTTTTAACTCTCGTGAGGTTGTCATTCCGGACTTGATCCGGAATCTATACCAATAAAATCTGGATTCTGAATCAAGTTCAGAATGACAAGAAAATGGTGGGATCGCATAGTGGCCTAGTGCGCACGCTTGGAAAGCGTGTAAGTCGGCAACGGCTTCCAGGGTTCGAATCCCTGTCCCACCGCCAAAAAGGAAGCGAATATGCGAACAGGAGAAAGAGCAGTCGGAATTGTTTTAAAGGATAATAAAATCCTAGTTTTTAGGCGCGTAAAAGATGGTCGAAGGTACCATGCTTTCATTGGCGGCGGCATTGAAGAGGGTGAAACGCCGGACGAAGCGGCTGTAAGGGAAATAAAAGAAGAAGCCTCTATTATCATAAAGAAATACAAACCTCTTTTTCAGGTAAAAACTGAGCTGGATGAGAACTATATAGGCTCGGAATTAAAAAAGTTTTCATCGCTACAACACTTCTATCTAATCGAGGATTTTGAGGGAGATTTGCAGCTTGGCGGCCCTGAGAGAGAAAGGGCAAGCGAAAATAACCAATATCATTTTGAGTGGATCCCCTTGGAAAAAATTGCAGAAACCAAGGATTTATATCCTGGTGAAGCCAGAGAAAAGTTAGTTGAATATATTAAATTGGGCAAGGTGAAAGGAGAAAATCATGGAAAATAAAAGACCAAAGGTAGGATTGGGTGTACTAATTTTCAAGGATGGAAAAGTTCTTTTAGGTAAACGCAAAGGTGCACATGGTGAAGGAACCTGGTGTCCGCCAGGCGGCCATTTAGAATTTGGCGAAACCTAGGAAGAATGCGCTCAAAGAGAAACATTGGAGGAGGCGGGGATTAAGATAAAAAACTTAAAATTTATAACCACCACAAACGATATCCACCTAAATGAAGACAAACATTATGTGACCATGGTCATGAAAGCCGAATACGATAGTGGGGATGTAAAAGTTATGGAACCTGATAAATGTGAAGGGTGGGATTGGTTTGCTTGGGACGACCTGCCACAACCGCTCTTTTTATCAATCCAAAATCTAATAACATCGGGCTACAGGCCGGAGAATTGAAATGGCCAAAGATAATATAGAGATCGAAATACAAGTAAATGTTGAAAAGATAAAACCGCTTGAAGAATTCTTGAAGAAAAATGCTAAGTTTGAAAGTGAAGATCATCAACTGGATGAGTATTTTTCTCCGGCACACAAGAATTTTGTGGCTGAAAGGCCGGTGAAGGAGTGGCTAAGGCTAAGGGACGCCGACGGCAAATGCTACATTACTTATAAAAATTGGCATTATACCGAAAAAGGAGAAGGGACTCACGCTGATGAGTTTGAGACCGAGCTCAAAGACGTAAGCGCTGCCAGAAAAATCCTTGAGTCGCTCGATTGTAAACCGGTTGTTATGGTGGATAAAATTAGGAAGACATGGAGGTATAAAGATTACGAAATAGCTCTAGATAAAGTTAAGGGCCTGGATGAATCGGTGGAAGTAGAATACTGCGGGAATATGGATGGAGTCGATCCGCAAGAGAAAAAGAAGGAGATGAGAGATTTTCTAAAGGAAATCGGCTGCGGTAAATTGAGAAGCAATAAAGGAGGCTATGCTTTTTTGCTTCTTTTCCCCGAAGAGGCTGAGTTTAAGGTGCACTAATGATAAAGACACCGGAACAAATTGACGCCGTAAGGCAAAAAGGTTTTCGGCCGGGGGTTGTCGGCTGTTTTTTGCATGATAAAAAAATCCTGCTGCTTTACAAAAAGGAGCACAACTTGTGGCAGCTGCCACAGGGCGGCATTGAAAACGGCGAAACAATTGAACGAGCCTTTAGCCGGGAAATGTCGGAGGAGCTCGGCGCCGAATTTGTCAAGTCAACGGGTGGTGAAATAGCTTATGTCGCTGAGGATAAGGTAGAGTTTCCCTTGAAAAAACAGGGAGACCGCGACCTTCAGACTGACGACGGGCAGCCGATAAAAATGAAGGGAAAGAAATATTTTTTCGTATGCGCATATCGACTCGATCCCCAAATTAATATAGAAGAAACCGAATTTGATGATTTTAGATGGGTGGACTTTGATGCAGGCATAAAGTTAGCCGAAAAAATTTACCAAAAAGGCAAGCAAAGAATCACTCTAAAAATTCTAAATAAACTCAAAAGCCTGGACCTTATCTCATAACCCTCTGAACCGCCCTCACTTCTGTCATTCCGCCTGCCTGCCGGCAGGCAGGGACCATTCCTTTAAAAAATATAATCAGTTGACCTGTCCTTTCGTAGCCTTAGCGAAGGCGGGATCCGGAATCCAGCATAAAAAATGATTCTGGACTGATTCCTGTCAAGCCGGAACAGGTCTGGCCAGAATGACGTCTAAATTAAATGTTAATTTGTAAAGCAAGGTGGTTCAGTATAGCCCTATTTCAGAATTTTAAAATAAGGGCTATAATATTTTTATGGAGAGCAGCAGCGAGAAAAAGAAATCTGTAGACGGCATCAAGCCGGCAGAAAAAAAACCAGCCGGTCCTTTAAAGGCTAAGATGCAGCCAACAGGCAGTAAGGAACCGCTTGTCTGTGATGTGATGGACTACAAAGTGCCAAAGCGGGGTGTTTGGTGGCACATTGTATTTTTTCTTGTTTTTATCATATCCGGCGGCCTCAGCATTTATTTTATGGACTGGGCCCTGCTCTTTTTTATCGTCGTTTTTGCCGGATATACCTTGTTCCGGGGCGCTCATGGCACCACATTTAAACTGTCAGTGGATAAAGACGGTATAAAAATAAACAATAAATTCTTTGCCTTTGGATCAATCGAGTCTTTCTATTTATCAGAAAGCGGTGATAGCAATACGGTCACCTTTCAATTTATCAAAAAAATCTACCCCAGGCTAACATTTCTGATCCTGGATAGGAAAAATACAGAAGCCTTAAGGAATGATCTCGGAGAAAAAGTGCCGGAAACTGAATACCGGGAAGAAAAATTCTCAGACTTTTTTGTGAGAAAGCTAAAGTTGTAATAAGTTGGTTATCTCGAGCGGAAAGAGCTACGAAATTGGCTGATTTTGTGTTAAGATAATCTAGTTTTGGCGCCCGTAGCTCCCGCCAAAGGCGGGCAGGCAGGGGATTAGAGCCGTAGGTTCTAATCCATAAAGCCCCCGCACATAATATGTCCCTGTAGTTCAGTTGGATAGAACGTCGGCTTGCGGAGCCGAAGGTCAGAGGTTCAAGTCCTCTCAGGGACACCAATTTCTGTCATTCCCGCGGAGGCGGGAATCTATATAAATAAGACTGGATTCCCGCCTCCGCGGGAATGACAATTCCCATGTTTGTAGAAATATTGTTTTTGGTAGTTTTATTCGCCATCGCAGAGGTAACGGGATCGCTGGTTTTCTACGTGATTTTAATCATGGCTTTTTTCCTCTGTCTTCCTGGTATCATCGCGCTGAATTCTGCGCCATTTGTCCCGACGCTCAAGAGAAATGCAGACGCTATGCTTGAGCTTGCCGGTATCAAACCGGGCATGAAGGTTTATGATTTGGGAGCTGGTGATGGCAGGTTGGTTGAGCGCGCCGCGCGAAAAGGCGCTGCCGCGGTCGGTTATGAAATATCCTTCACTTTATTACTTTATTTTTGGCTTAAAAAAGCTGTTTTTCGATCCAAGGGGAAAGTCATCTGGGGAAGTTTCTGGGGCAAAGACATTTCAGACGCCGATGTTGTGCTTTGTTTTTTGATGCCGCGAGCCATGGATAGATTCAAGAGAAAAAAGTATAATACCTTAAAGAAAGGTACCCGGATAGTTTCCAACATTTTCTCGATGGAAGGAGAAAAGCCCGTGAAACAAAAAGACGGAGTTTACCTTTATATTAAGAAATAACAGTAAACAGGGAGGCGTGGCAGAGTGGACTAATGCGCTGCACTCGAAATGCAGAATCTCGCGTAAGCGGGATCGGAGGTTCGAATCCTCCCGCCTCCGCCAAGAAAGAAATTGATGACTGAATATTTATCGATAGTAAACGAAAACGACGAAGAAATAAGCAAGGTGGCATACGAAGAAGCGATTGCCAAAAAGCTAACCCGCCGGATAGTGCATGTTTTGATTTTTAATAGTGAAGGCAAAATGGCATTGCAAATGAGAAGCAAACATAAATCATTCTGTCCAGAGCATTGGTGTACCTCGGTTGGAGGCCATGTCAGATTTGGTGAGAGCTATAAAGAATCGGCCATACGGGAGATGCAAGAAGAAATCGGCATTAAGAAGGAGCCGGAATTTTTTGCTAAATATCACTACTTAGACGGCAGAGGGCAAGAAATGTTTCTATCTGTTTACAAGCTGATTTTCGACGGTCCGTTTCAGATTAATCCGGAAGAAGTGGAGAGGATTGAGTTTTTCTCAACAGATGTGATTAATGAAATGATTAGAAAGGGTGAAAAGTTCCACCCCGAGCTTTTGTTCCTTCTGGAGAAAATATCATGACAAAGGAAATTATTGGCAAGGGTAAATTTCATATTTGCGCGGCGAATGTTATCGAAAGAGATGGCAAGTTCCTTCTAGTTCAGGAAACAAAAGAAATTGTTAGAGGCAAATATAATTTGCCAGGTGGGAGATTGGAAATCGAGGAAAGAATCGTTGATGCGGCTGTAAGGGAAGCCGAAGAAGAAACCGGCCTAAAGGTTCGGCCGCAAAAATTAGTAGGCGCCTATCAGCGAATTCTGGTGCCGGAAGGAAATAATATAGTTACTTTTGTCTTTGCTTCAGAGGTTCTTTCCGGTAGAATTCGAACGTCAAAGAAACATCCGATTGTACAGTTTTTTAGCCTTAACGAAATAAAAATCATGGGAAAACAGGGCTTGCTTCGAAATGTTTGGCTGCTTGAGGCCATTGAAGACTACCTTTCGGGTAAAAGTTATGATTTGAGTTCGGTAAAATCATACATTGTAAATAAAGCCGATTTGTAATCATAATTTAAAAAATGCAGAATATTCACTCATCTTGAGTTTGCCCTAATGTGTCATCCTGAGGAGGTACGACGAAGGATCCGGAGATTCTTCCTTGCGTCAGAATGGCGCCCTTTTGCAGCGAATTATAAAATAAAAACTGAGCAACCAATACAATGAAAGATATAGTGATTCGGAATAAAAAAGAATTTGAGGAAAAGAAGCCTTTGATGTAGTGCTGCCCGGCGACCAGGGCATGGATTTTATAAATAATTTGATGGAAGAGATAGCAAAATGAAAAAGGAATTAAAGGTCAAAATTCATGATTACAAATCAGTTGAAGATAGGCTGAAACGGCTTGGCGGGCAATTTAAGGGTGAAATTAGGGTTAAAGACACATACTTCAATCAGTTAGATGGAAAAGTACTCAAAATAACTGAAGATGACAAGGGTGATTTCTTAGTTGAACTGCATGGAAAAGATGGCGGTTTTATAATCAAAAAGTATGAAAAAATAAATAATAGTGAAGAACTAAAAGAACAGCTTGGCAAAAGATACGGAGTTGATTCTGTTCTGAAAAAGCGGAGAAGATTTTGGAAAGTTCACAGTCTCGACTTTAACATAAATATCATTGAGGGTTTAGGCGACTTTTTAATTTTAGAAGATGAAAATCCTAAAAAAGAAATAATAACAGATCTAATCAGATTGAAAGATCCAGAATATGTTGAAGTTCCATTTAATAATCTTAAGAGTTAATCATCGGTAATTTGTAAATTGCAGCGGGATGTCGATCGAGGCATCTGATTTCAAAAGCGTCATTGTCCCCTGAAGATCGTCTTTTGAAGGAGATGATACGCGAATGGCGTCGCCTTGGATTTGAGGCTTGACCTTTGGATGTTTATCGCGGATGATCTTGGTGATTTTCTTTGCCATTTCTTTATCCATGCCCTTTTTGAATGGGATTTTTTGGCGGACTTTATCGCCTGAAGCATATTCCTTGGGACTGGATTTATCCAAAATTTTAAGCGAAAGGCCCCTCTTTACCATTTTTGATTCGATGATGTCTATCATAGCATCAATCTTGTAGTCCGAATCGCCAAGTAGAACCAAGCCGCTTTTGTTCTCGTCAAAATTGATAGAAGAGTCGGTGCCTTTGAAGTCATACCTTTGGGATATTTCCCTTTTGGTTTGATCTAGGGCGTTAGTCATCTCCATCATGTCGAAATCTGATTCAATATCAAATGAAAAATCTTTTGCCATTTCATGTCCTCCTGCTAATTTACTAATAATGCCAATCTGCGAATTCTCATAATTTGTCATTCCCGACCTGATCGGGAATCTATTTAACAATCTTAGATTCTGGCCAAGCCAGAATGACGGGAATGATTATTTGCTAAACTTTTTATCCTTCACCGCTTGGCCCTCTTTTCCAAGCGGACCCAAATCCTTGTCATTTAGAATTACCCGTGTGCTGCCACCGTTATTTGTAGACAAAACGATATTGGTCTTGGCATAGAAAACTTGGGTGGAACCAGGCAGCATTACCTTTGCGATATTGAGCTTTTCTCCATCTCGAACAATGTCAAGCGTTACAGGATGCGGACCAACTACTATCTTAACTTCTATGGGGTAGAGTGTTCTGTCGACAACAGCAGCAGTGTTTGACAGATTTGCCATAATTTTTCTCTCAACTACCGTTTCCTTGTCCATTTTATTCTTTGCCGCTATATCCAAAATGTTAACACCATTTTGCAGGCTCACTCTTTCTTTAAATACCCCGTTATCGTCAGTGCCTATTTTAACATCGTTAATGTAAACATCCGCCTCCCTGTCAGTCTGTCCTTCCACATAAACATAATCATTGGAAACAGTTATATTGTCGTTGGGAGACTTAAGACTTAGGACGGGGGGCGCTGTTAGAATTTTTATCTGCCAAGCGATGAAAGACAAAATAGCAAAAACAGCCACACTAGATCCGAGGAGCAAGAGCTTTTTAGGTGTAATCACAAGCCTTGGTGTTTTTAAGGCGGTCGTTGTGTTTGCGTGTTTGCCTTTTGCT
>JAJYJC010000002.1 GCA_021796415.1 bacterium | reverse complement strand
AAGTAACTCATGGTAGGCTCCTTGTGTTAGTTGCTTAGAGCCTACCATTTTTTATTCAAAAACTTGTTGCTACAACTTTTTCGTGCTTAACTGAGCACGAATTTACCCCGCTAAAGGTTAGGGAGCCGCCGTTGGAACGAAGGGCCTATGACGCCTACGGCGAGATAATTTCAAAGAAGACAAGAGTAGATGAATATTGTCCACTAGATAATGCCACCTGGGGGTTCGGGGAAGTCTTGACTCGGATCGAGAAGCAGGATCCCGGTTATCTCACCTGGAAAATCAACATTCCTCTCTTAATCCACCCTACCAAAGACAGCTTGTATTGGGCAGGGTGGAACGCTGGTAGCAACATCATTGCAACCCTTGCAATTCTCTTTGAGATCATCCTCTCAGGCATAGAGGTGAGACTAGAAAAGCCCCTCCAGGACAGTGTCGTCCAGGTCAAATACCTGGGAATGGAGCCAAGAAAACACGGCATTACGGCCTACATCCATCCGCCTGCATACGAGTGGCTGAGGAGCCATAGGGGGCAGGTCATGGTGGGACCCTTGGAAGCAATGGTGAAAGCAGACGCCCGAATGAATAATAAGGAACTGCCCAGCTACCACTTCAGAGCAGAGGTACACGAGGACGGCCGCCCGTCCTTTTACTGCCCCGGCGATTGCTGCGACCTCTACGTTCCTGCCGGTTCAATAGGACAAAGCGGAAGCTGGCCCGAGGAGCTTGAGATGCATCACGGCAATATTGACTATGATATCCAGCAGCTCACCCTACTCGCCGGCCTCGCCGCCATGTGCGACGAGATCCGTAAATTCAACCCCAAACAATAAGGAGGTTTGACCTTCAAGCTTAAGAGCGGCCGCTCTTTTTCAATATCCGCCGACTCTTGAAATTTATGCAACTTTGTTGCTATTGCAATTTTTTTGCACAAACCCTAAAAGAGTGCGCTATCGCAATGTAGAGCTGCTCCTTTTTCATCTTTCTATTTTAGCATAAAGCTTTATCGCCGATACAACCTGCGGACTTACACATTTCGCTGATTTTACACACCGGGTGTGGGTGGTATTTGCTCACCTGGTGTGTGCGAAATGTGTAAGTCGTATGTATTTCGAATTACATCGCTGTCAGTTTATAGGCGCCCAAAATTCCCAGAAAACCGCCGATGGCGGTAAATACGATCGAGGAAAATGACATAAATCCCGCGCTCCAAAGCACCGGCACAAAACTGCCGATAGCAGAGCCGACTATCATTCCAAGCATTATGGTTTTCTTTTCCATATGCTTAATTTAACCCCCTTTTTATAAAAAGTGAAATTTAATGCCCAAAGAGATAGGGCCGCGCTGCGCGCGGCCCTATAATTATGCCGAGCCCTGGTGATCTACAGATAGTCAGAGTAAGGATCCCTGCTGCTGTCCGGCGCCCCAAAGTAGAGAAACGCCGCAACACCGGCAACAATTGCCGCCGCCGCCAACAGTACCTTTTTCATAGTTCACCTCCTTAGTTAGCAGATGCTTCACAAAGAGAAGATACCTTCTCGATGAGAGCAACATCATACCAGAAAAACAGCAGTTTGCTGATAGCAACGATAACCTTGAGAGAAAAGCTCCTGTCTGGCTCAGAAAGCTCAATACATATCCATTGGCCATGCCTCGTAAATTCCCTAACGGGCAGGCGTTTAACGGCGATTTTCAGGTTCAGTTCAAGAATGTCGATTTTTTCCCGATCCAAAGCCCTGGAATTCACCATAATAACTGTGGAACAAGGCATTTCTATGTCGATCAGAGATACCGGCACATTACCTCCTAAGTTGCGCGTAAAAAAACTCTAAACCTCTCCTGCAGTTTTTAAAACGTAAGTACATTATATCATAAATTTATTGTAATAGAGTAGCCCTCTAACGAAATTGGGCGGCCCCGAAGAAAGGGACCGCCCTGGCGCGACTAGGGGAGATTGAATGTTTCTTTCCCAATGCGCCGATTGGGAAACTTTGAAAACTTTTTTGGGCGGGCTCCCTCAACGAGGGAACCCGCCCTGCCACGGGTGGCGTCTTCCCCGCCTTGCCAAACGGGGAAGCTTTGGAATCTGTGAAGAGGTGTCCTATGGACCGTACGGATGACTGCCGGCAGGGGCATGAAGCAGAATAAAAAACACGGCACCAGCCCCAACGAGGATTAAGACAGCAAAGATGCCCCACAGAACCTTGCCAGCAATAGAGACTAATGAGTTCCTCATGCGAGCTCCTTTGCTTCCGCTTCCTCAAACGAGAAGGCATTGTAGGCTTTATCTGCTATGCCCATTGCCTTTCCGAGAAGAATCTTGTCAGTTCCTTCGATTAAAACGTGCCGCCGCGCACCATCGATGAAGTCGAAGACCAGGACGATTGTGTCGTCCCTGTTCTCCGCTTCGAGCGCCCCGCGCACCATCCCGTCGTCCATGGTGAAACGAGGGCGACCATTCTTGAACCCGCCTTCGATCAGCTCGAGACCATGATGAGTCTTACCGCCATCGCCACTTGCCTCGCGCCACAGACACGAGAGTTCATGCCGCCCGTATTCTCGGTAGTCGAAGAACAGGCCCCTTCTGTCCAGGAAGATACCTACTCCGTGGAACAGGTAATATCCCGGACCAAAACCTGAGCAGACCATGAGCCGCGATTTGCTCGCCAATGGTACCCCTTCGACCTTGACGTTCACCCGGAATGACGCTCCGACCTCCTCACCCAAAACTTTGTGATGAGTAAGGCCGGACTTCAAACATTCTTCTGGCATTCCATCCTCCCAATTGATACGTGCTTTGCAGAAAAGGAAATAAGAGGCTTGCCTCTTACTCTTATTCCCCACAATCTAGGTCAATTTTAGCACTTTTAAGCATAAATGTAAACAAGCTAAAGCTATTTATGTTTATCTTGCAATAACCTATAATAATCGTATGAAATATGTTGTTTGCGCGGTTGCTAGCGGCGGCGGGAAGCAGGATTTTTTTACTTATCATGTGTCTGATTCACTTGAAAATCAGATTAGGGTCGGCCACATCGTGTCTTTGCCGTTCAGAAGCAAAAAAGCCGTAGGAATAGTTTTGAATTTTACGAAAAAACCTCCGTTTCACACTAGGGAGATTACCGGCATTTTGGAGGATACGCCGCTTCCTTGGCATTTGGTGCAGATTGTGCCGTGGATGCGCGACCGCTGCGCTTCACCCGTTTCCGAGATTGCAAAAACCCTGCTGCCGACAGGCGCGCTAAAAAAAAGAAGGGCGACTAGCCCCCAGAAGCTCCATCGGCAGATACGCAAAAGGCCTGAACTCACAAAAAATCAGGCAAAAATCGCTAAGTCTATTCTGGAAAATCGGGATAAGCCGCATCTCATTTTCGGAGTAACCGGGTCCGGCAAAACCGAAGTATATCTTGATGTTTTGGAAGAAGTTGCATCATCCGGAAAGCAAGCTGTCATATTGGTGCCCGAGGTTGCCCTGACACCCCAAACCGTCACCAGATTTGAAGAGAGATTCCCGGGCCAAGTTGCCCTTTACCATAGCTATTTAAAAGAAACGGAGAGGGCGGGTGTCTGGAAAAGCATACTGGAAGGGCAGAAAAACATAGTTATCGGTTCCAGAAGCGCTCTCTTTCTACCGTTTAATAATTTGGGGCTAATTGTGATAGACGAGGAACATGAGACAAGCTACAAGCAGGACAAAAACCCAAGATATTTAACCCGTGAAGTCGCCGAAGAATTTTCCAAGCTCACGAAAAGCATTTTGATTTTGGGCAGCGCCACACCATCTGTTGAAACATTTTTTTGCGCAAAAAACAACAAATGCCAGCTCCATATCTTGGATGAGAGATACGTCCAGGACAAAATGCCGGAGACAGAAATCGTCAACATGTCCGAAGAATTTCACTACGGCAATAGGTCTGTTCTTTCGAGGAAGCTTCAAGCCGAGATAAAAAAGGTGCTTGAGAACAAAAGGCAGGCCGTTCTTTTCATGAACCGCCGAGGCTTTTCTACCTTTGTCTCCTGCCGCGATTGCGGGTATGTGGTAAACTGCCCAAACTGCGATATTCCTTTGGTCTATCATGACACAAGAGGGCAAAATGGCTTGTTTTGCCATCATTGCGAATACAAAACCACCGTCCCGACAGTCTGCCCAAAATGTTCATCGCACGCCATAAAATACTTCGGCAAAGGAACCCAAAAGATTGAAAAGGAAATAAAGGAGCTATTCCCGGAAGCAAGAGTGAAGAGAATGGATGCCGATTCTGTGAGGCGCGATCACAAAAATATCTATGAGGAGTTTAAAAATAAAGATTTTGACATTTTGGTCGGCACCCAAATGATAGCAAAAGGATGGGATCTCCCGGATGTCGATCTGGTCGGGATAATCAGCGCCGACAATATACTAAATCTCCCTGATTTTCGCGCCTCCGAACATGCCTTTAGTTTGGTAACGCAAGTGTCGGGAAGGACCGGCAGGGGCGCAAACAGAGGCAAGATAATTCTGCAAACTTACGACCCCGAAAATCCGGTGCTCAAAATGGCTTCCAGGCACGATTATCCTGCCTTCTTCGAGTATGAAATACCACGGAGAAAGGAGCTTTTCTACCCGCCGTTTTCTCGCTTGA
Organism: bacterium; assembly: GCA_021796415.1. Lineage (GTDB taxonomy): Bacteria > Patescibacteriota > CPR2 > UBA1875 > JAJYID01 > JAJYQQ01. The sequence goes on along the minus strand of JAJYJC010000002.1, from coordinate 68,955 downwards.
TACACCTTTCCTATGCGCACAAAGATAATGCGCGCGCAGAGTCCGAGTCAAAGTCTTTGAGCAAAATTATTACCCAGAAAATTATAGAGGATAATAAAGGAATCATTTTGGTCGGTCCGTCCCCTGCTTTCTTACCAAAAATAAACAATTTATATCGTTGGCAGATTTTATTGAAAATATCGCCGGACAAAAATCTTGCTGATATTGTAGAAAAAGTGGTACAATATATTCCAAAAGACTGGAAAATAGACATTAACCCCATGGGCGTAACCTAATGAAACCATATAAAATTTTGACTATACCAAACCCGATTCTTAGAAAAGAATCCAAAGAAATAACCGTTTTGGACGAAGAGACCCTAAATCTGGCAGAACGGATGCTTTTTACATTGACCGAGAATAAACTTGGATTGGCTTTGGCGGCGCCCCAAATCGGCGAAAATGTAAGAATGATAGTGATCGGGGTCAATGAGCAGAGAGATTCTGAAGGAAAGGTAATCCAAAAGGCAATTCCCCTTGCCGCATACATTAATCCGGTTATAACCAAATTTTCCAAGGAAAAGGAAATAGACGAGGAAGGATGTATGAGTTATATCGGATATTATGGTCCTGTTGAGAGATCGAAAAAGGTTAGATTTAAGGCCATGGACATCAATGGAAAAGAAGTGAAAAAAAATGCTTCGGGTTTATTAGCAAGGATCATACAGCATGAGGTAGATCACTTAGATGGAATACTTTTTGTAGATAGATTGACTGACAAAAATAAGCTCAGAAAGGTAGAAATTGAAGACAAAAACCCAAGATTCTCTTAAAGTAGCCTTTGCCGGCGGCGGGTCTTTCGCCTTGCCGATCTTTAAAGCCTTAACCGAGAACTACAGCGACTTAACATTACTCACCAAGAGGGACAAGCCAAAAGGACGCGGCGGAAAAGTCACAATCTCACCCATTAAGCAAATGGCTCAAAAAAATAATGTTCCCATCTTTGAACCTAAAAACAAGCTGGAAATGGAGGAAATAGTCGCAAGAATCAAGCCCGATATCGTTATTGTCGCGTCTCTTGGGATAATAATTACACAAGTTACTCTAGACATGCCAAAATACGGATTTCTAAACGTTCACTTTTCTCTTCTCCCCCTACATCGCGGGTCATGTCCCGTCCAAGCCACCATACTTGCTGGCGACAAAAAGGCCGGTATCACCATTCAAAAAATGGCAGCCGAAGTGGACGCGGGAGATGTGGTTTCGCAATTTGCAATCAATTTAGACGGCAGAGAAACTACCGCGAGCCTTGGCAGTGGACTCTCAAGCCTAGCTGCAAAGAAAATAATCGATGTTATCAAAAGCTACACCACCGGCACGATTACTCCCCAAAGGCAGGATCACTCGCAAGCCACATTCACAAAAATGATCCAAAAAACAGATGGTGCAATTGACTGGAGCGAATCCGCTGAAAATATCGAAAGAAAAGTCAGGGCATACACGCCCTGGCCGGGAACTTATACTTATTGGAATAAAAAATTGTTGAAGGTTATTGAGGCCAATGCCACAAATGAGAAGTCGGACGAGAAACCCGGCACATTCGTGGACCTCGGAAATAAAGAATACGGTGTGCAAACCGGAAACGGCGTACTTGTCCTCAAAAAAGTTCAGCTTGAAGGAAAAAAACCGCTCGTTACAAGCGATTTCATTATCGGCAATAATTCAATTATCGGAAACATATTGGTTTGAAAATCCAGCATATATTTTTGAGGGGTCCTATTCGCTGAAAGCGTTCAAATACATGGCCTAGCTAGCGCGCCAAGACCTCCTGTATCTTTTTTACCACATCCAGCGGTGTATATTGGCTCTTGACTATATAGTCTTTGGCGCCAAGAGCTTTTGCTCTCTTTAGGTGGTCTTCTTGGGCAAGGTTGCTCATTATAATCACAGGCGTAGAGTTTATGGCCGCATCATCCCGTATGACTTCCAAAACGCCAAATCCGTCCATTTCAGGCATAATAATATCTAAAAGAACCAGGTCGGGCTGGAAGCTTTTTATTTTCTCAACCCCTATCTGGCCATTTTCAGCAACATCAACATCATAACCTTCCAGGCTCAATTTTGTCTGATACATCTTGGCGATAAATCTATCGTCTTCAATGATTAAAATTTTTGTTTTTTTACTTTCGTCCATTTCTTACCTCTTGTACAACTTACATATTAGCATAAATATAATTTTAAAGGCAACAAATTTTTATTTTTCCATTCTCATTGGCAATCCGGCCCTTTAGGGAAAAACCGCTGGCCTTCGCATGCCCGCCACCGCCAAGAGCCTTAGCCAAGACTTGCACATTCACACCATCATCCCTTGTCCGCAGGCTGACCTTCAGTTCATTGTCTGATTTTTCCGTTATAAGAACAATCATCTTGATACCGTTAACTGTATTCAAGTAGTTAATCATCTCGCTGTATGACCCGTCCTCGTCCAGCTCGTATTTTTTCAAATCCTCAAGCGTTATGTATGTAGTCGCCGTCTTATACTTCTTGTTGTAAATAACCCTTTCAAGAGCCAGTCCGTAAAGTTTGATGAGATTTAGGTTTCTTTTTGAATTAATAGTATTACTGATAATCGACCCAAATCTCGCCCCTTTTGACATTAAATATGCGGCTGCCTCAAATGAAGATTGAGTCGTGTTTTGGTTCTGAAAACTGGAAGTGTCGCCCTCTATCCCGGCAAGCAGATAGGTAGCAATGCCTTTCTGGATATTGACCCGCATTTCCTTTAGTACCGCAAGAATCATCTCGCTCACCGAACTTATCTTCTCATCCTGCCAGCCCATATCGGCAAAAGTTAATAAATCGCCCGGCAGATGATGATCTATCAAAACTACCCTTACGCCGGTATTTTTATAGTATTTAAGCATGTCGGCGGAATGCGCTCGGCTCACACTCGAACAATCGAGGACCACTGCCAGATCCGCGTCCTTTGCAGCTTTTTCTTCCTGAAACGAACCATAGTTATTTAGGAATACCAGATTGTAGGGCATCTCCTCAGGCAGGTAGACGTAAGCTTCTTTGTCTTCGCTCTCAAGGCCCATTTTTAGCCCTATGGCGCTGCCATAACAATCCGTATCCGGTGAGACGTGGCCGAAAATAGCGACTTTTTGCGCTCTTTTCAGCTGCTCGGCAATTTCGCTGGAATTAACTCTCTTCATTTCTTATGAGTTCCTCGATTCTTTGGGCGTGCTCTCCCGAACGGTCAATTTTAAACGAAAGGCGGGGGACATTTTTTGTCTGCATCTTTGTGTTTATAAATCTTTGTATCTGTTTCTTATTGCTCTCGATTTCATCCAAAACTTCTTCTTCATTGCCCAAAACACTTATCCACACACACGCCGATTTCATGTCTCGGCCGGTCTCGATCGCTTTCACCGTTACGAGCCCGTCAAAATCCTGCGCTTTTAAGCATTCTGCTATTTCATGCCGTAGGAATTCATTTACTTTTCTTATTCTGTCTGCCATTTGAGCATCCAATATCAAATTATTGTAATTAATACATTTGGAATTTTATTTGTTATTTTGAATTTGAAATTTGTAATTTAGAGGGTCCTTTTCACCCGTTCGGTTCTGAAGGATTCAACTGTGTCCCCTTCCTCAACCGGCAATTCTTTGTCAAGGCTTATGCCACACTGGCTTCCAACCTGGACTTCGCGAACTTCCTCTTTCTCTCTCTTTACCAGAGTGATGTTCGCTCTGCCGATTTCTTCTTTGCCCCTAATCACTTTCGCCTCAGTGTTTTTTTCGATTTTGCCTTCCCTAACCTCTCCTCCGACGATCATTTGCCCTTTTTTCGATTTAAAAATTGCCAATACTTTCAGCTTGCCGAGTGTCAGTTCCTTCATTTCCGGCGGCAACAGGTCGGAAAGAAGCTCTTTTACATCATCCAAAAGTTCATATATCACTTTGTATGAATAGATTTTAACCTTTTCCTTCTTTGCCAGCTGATCGATATTTGAGGAAACAGACACGTTAAATCCGATGATTATGTTGTCCGATGACTTCGCCATTGCAATGTCGCTTTCATTGACGGCGCCGACTTTGCCGGAGACCACCTTTACAGATACCTCGTCATTTGAAATTTTGTTGAAGGCCTCTTTAATTGCATCCAGAGATCCGCGAACATCAGCCTTCAAAACTATGCTAAGTTCTTTTTTCTCGCTGTCTCTCATCGAGGCAGATAGCTCCTCTACTCCTATTTTCTTTACTTTTGAAAGGCTGCTGATAGTCTTTCTTTTCTTAATATTTTCTACCTCGGCCCTTGCTTCCTTCTCGTCACTAAATACTTGGAGCAGATCGGATACCTTGGGTACGCCTCTTAAGCCGGATATTTTTACCGGCGCTGAAGGCTCTGCCTCTTTAATTCTTTTTTTGTTATAGCTCTCCATGCTCCTTATCTTGCCATAAGTTTCTCCCACAGCGACAAAGTCACCGACATGAAGTGTGCCGTTTTTTATTAAAATGGTGGCAACCGGACCTTTTCCGTAATCGATGTGAGTTTCGATAACTATACCGGAAGCGGGCATCTTGGGATCGGCTTTAAATTCTTTAATATCAGACATCACAAGGATCAAGTCCAAAAGGTCATCCAACCCCTGCCGTGTTTTTGCCGACACTTCTGCCACCGGGATGTCGCCGCCCCAATCCTCCGGAGTCAGGCCAAGCTCTGCCATTTGTTGCTTTATCCTGTTTATATCCGAGTCTGGCTTGTCAATTTTCGTAACCACAACAATCATCGGCGTTTCTGCTTTTTTAGAGTGATTTATGGCTTCCACCGTCTGAGGTTTGACGCCATCATCTGCCGCGATTAATATCAGAGAGATATCCGTAAACTGCGCGCCGTGCTCTCTCATTTTTTCAAACGCGGCGTGTCCCGGGGTATCCAAAAATGTAATTTTCCGGCCATCCTTCTCAACCTGGTAAGCGCCAATATGCTGGGTTATGCCGCCCGACTCGCCGCCCACAACATTTGTTTCGCGAATGGCATCAAGAAGCGATGTCTTACCATGATCGACGTGGCCTAAAACAGCCACGATGGGCGGTCGCGAAACAAGATTAGCCGAGTCCTCAGGCGATTTTGTTTGTTTTTCTGTTTTTCTGTTTTTCTGTTCTTCTGTTGCCCTTTCAACCTCAAAACCCATATACTCGGCGATAATAGCAGCGGTTTCGAAATCAATGTACTCATTTATGGTCGCCATCACGCCATTTTTCATAAGTTCGGCAACGACTTTCGCCACAGGAACGCCCAGCGCATCAGCAAATCCACCTACTGTGACTACCTCTGGTATTTGTTTTTTCTCTGTTTTTTCTGTCATTGTTCGTTGAAATTAATTTACTTTTTGTGTCATTCTGGCTTGCTTGTCCGCCTTGGGAGGGTCCAGAATCTTAATCCCCTATATACGGATTCTGGTCAAGCCAGAATGACGAATGAGGGGTATCAAAAAATCTCACGCTTAGACGGAGATTTCTTGAAAATCAAAATTTTTTAACAAGAAGTCTACATCATCTTACTATTTTTCAGCCTTGGCATCGCTAGATGCTGCTTTTTTTGCCCCAGCAGCGTTTGACGCTGCCTTAGCCGCGTTCGGCGTGGTTTTCGGCGCTTTTGCGGCGTCTTTCTTTGCGTCTTTCGGTGCTTTTTCGGTTTCCTTTTTGGACGCTGCCTTCACATTCTTCAAACTTAGCGCCAACTTGTGATTTTCGTTATCAAGCGAAATTATCTTGAAATCATAGCCTTTTCCTTCTTGGACAACTTCATCAGGGGAGGCAATGTGCTTTTCAGAAAGCTCAGATATGTGCACCAATGCTTCTATACCCTGCGGAAGCTTTACAAAGGCGCCAAATGGCGTAATTCTTGAAACTTCGCCCTTAACTTTTTCTCCAACTTTCAAATCTTTGACCTTTTTAAGCCACGGGTCATCTTGCAATCTCTTCATGGAAAGAGAAATCTTTTCATCTTCAATCCCTATGATTTGAACCTCTATCTCATCGCCGATTTTGACAAAATCCGATGGATTTTCCACTCTGTCCCATGAAATTTCAGAGATATGAACCAATCCCTCAACTCCTTGGACATTCAAGAATATGCCAAAATCTACTACGCCGGTGACCTTGCCCTTTACCTTGTCATTGATTTTAAACTTAGACAAGAGCTCCTCGGTTTTATCCTTGTTCGCCGCCTTCTCCGAGAATATCAGTTTGCCCTCGCCTTTATCCGTATCGAGCACGACCACATCGAGCGCCTTGCCGATAAGGTCGTTGAGCCGTATCAAAATCTCATCTTTATCAGCCACTCGCGGATAGTGTTCCGTTGAAAGCTGGGAAACAGGCAGAAATCCTCTGACCGTTTCATATTCGATGAGCAATCCGCCCTTGTTTGCGTCAAATGGCTTTACTTTAAATACCTCGCCTTCATTCATCATGCGCGTCAGCTTCTCCCAGACCTTTTCGCGGGTTGCCTTTCGAAGAGACAGGAGGACATAACCTTCGTCCGTCTCTTGTGCGATAACCGACGCATTCATGGTATCGCCAACCTTAGCCTCGCCTTCCAAGTCATAAACTTCCGGCCCGACAACAAGTCCGGTGCCGTATGTGCCAAGGTCAAGCCACACGCCGTTTTTGGTGATATTTATAATCTTGCCTTCTATTACATCCCCGTCTTGAGGAACGCTAATGTCTCCGTATGAGGATAGAAGGTCCTCCATTGTCATTTCTTTTGCTTTTGCCATAAGTATTGGTTAGTTGATAAATCGGTAAATAGGTTAGTTGGTTAGTTAGTTAGTTGTGAATTTTACCATCCACCAATTTACCTATTAACCCAATCACCAATAAATGATACCAAAAAATCACCTTTGTGTAAAGGGTAAACATGATTACCTTAAAAATATTTCTGCCATTTCGACCGACCCGGCTATGCCGGGGACGAGCGGAGAATCCCTTGACTTAATTTTTAATTCACAATTTTCAATTTTCAATGAATGTTCCAATTTATCAATTTTCAAATTCGAGGTTTTATTGGTTATTGGTCATTCTGAGTTAAAGATCTCTCGGCTCTGCTATCGCGAGGTTTACCCTGAGCTTGTCGAACGGACTCGGGATGACAGGTGTGAAGGGTTACTAAATAAAATAATGGCTAAATCGATAGTTATGCTATAATAAGGACTATAAAAAAGGAGAAAAAAATGAGAGAGTTTGTACAGCACAACTTGTGGATTATTGCACTGCTAGCCATATGGACGATTCCCTGGAAAGGCGTCGCGCTATGGAAATCAGCTCGTAACAACGATCAGGCTTGGTTTGTAATCTTGTTAATCGTTAACACCTTGGCAATCCTTGAGATCATCTATATCTTCATATTTTCGAAGAGAAAAGAATCTAAATAAAGAAGCCTTTTAGAATTTATCAAAATTTTTCATCTGCCATTATACTAATACTATGTTAGTGTAACAAAACCACTACCCTAAACTGTATTATAATAGTAACGGATTACGCAAAATAACGACTCGGAAGAGCTATTTTCTTAAAGAACATTACTCTGATTTTTCTATGGGTTTATCGTACTCCACCCCTAGATAGTCTCCTTCTTTAATGAGGCCGAAACCTGGCACTTTTTGCTCTACTTCCTCATCAGTCTGTTCATATAGCCTGTCATTTAATATCTCTTCAAGTTTTGAAAAATTTATCATTCTTTGATCCCCGCCGACATTGATTTTTGTAGTTTCCTTTACACCGCATACTCCATTCTTCAATGCATGGAGTATCATCTGATCCGCCAGCCGCTGGTAAGCATCTTGCTCTTTCGTAGTTTCATTGCTTTCACGATCATATTTTTCCGCCGCCAACTCTGCCGCTTTATCTGCTTGCTTTTTTAAATTGCCACTCCCTATACCACCTATCATTTCACTGTAATTCACTCCTAGTTTTTTGGCGATTATCATTCCTTCCTGATAAGGATCCTCTGCTTCGGCCATTGCCCGAGCTCTATCATGCTCTTCATTATCTCCTTTCGATACATCTCTTCTTGAATTTTCAATTTCCTCAATATACTCATCGCAATGCGGGCGTTCTTGCTCTGCCATAATTACTCCTTTTTTATGCTTATAAGATATTACTCTCCTATAAACATAATTATAAATAATCGTTTTTTTTTGCAACTCTTTATTGCGATTATTTAATTTTGAATAACAAGACAAAAAACCACTACTCTAAACTGTATTAGAGTAGTGAGCAAAATAGAAATAACGGCCCGTGAGCCGTTATTTCTATGAAATTAATTTAAAGTTTATTTTCGAAGTGACTTGCCGAGTTTCTTTTTGCTTTTTAGGTAATAGCCTGCCACGATAACTATTCCCGCAAATCCGGCAACCGGCAGGATCATGTCCTCTGGTCCTGATGTGCTTAAGTTAGAAGCTTGCGGAGCTGGCGCAGCGGGGGTTGAAACGGCACCGCTCTGAGGCGCAACGGTTGTAGGCGGTGTGGTTGTGGGAGGTGCGCTCGTTCCGGCAGATGCCGCAACAAGTTTAATAGTCCTTGTTACGGTGCTTGTTTTGCCATCCTTTACGGATTTGATTTCAATCTTGTTTTCGCCTTCCTTGAGGTTAACGGTTGCGCTATATGCACCGTCATCACCAACCTTTGCTTCTTGGCCATTTACGGTAACTTTACTGCCGGCCGGAACATTGCCGCTCACGATAGTTTGCTTTTCAGTAGTCTGAACAGCCCCCTCGGGAATATTGACCGAGATGGCGCTATTTGACTGCTGAGATTTTTGCCAATTTACTATACCGATGATGCCGCCGATAAACACAAAAAGAATCACTACCGGCACCACGAGCATTTTCCAATTTATTTCATTCATCTTAAATCCTGCTTTAATTGTTAGAATCGTCAGAATTGTAGATCAATTCTAGCAGCTCCAACAATAAATAAACTGTTTATATTTACTAAAAGAGCAACCAAAGAAGGTCATCTTCCTCCAGAAAAGCTTTGGGATCAAGTTAATGATACATCCCGCTTCGACGCGGTACGCGTCCCTTCCAAAGGATATGTGGCGCATCCCCAGTTGCTCCGGTTACAATCAAGTTTTCAATGTGTGTCTAATCTCAACCAAAACTGTCTTTTTCTACCGTGATGCAACATAGTATCACACTTACGCTACCTTGTCAAGTGTTTTTTTGCCGCCCCGCGTCATCCTGAGCGAAGTCGAAGGATCTCTCTCTTGTCATTCTAAATTTAACTTTAGAATCTATAAAAATACCTGGATTCCGGACCTGCCTCGCCGGCAGGCAGGTCAACTGACTACACTTTAAAGGAATAGTCCGGAATGACATCGGTGCGGCCATAAGATCTTTATAGCAGATTAAAGTTCCGGCACCTTAAAAACTAAATCTCCACCTTCACAAACTTCGCGCCCGGCGCGCCGCAAACAGGACATTTGTCCGGCTTGCCCTCGGTCACCGCCCCGCAGCCTCCGCAGATATAGTAGTCAACTTCCTTGTTCTTGCCCAGATTATCCAGCGCTTCTTTGAAAAGCCTGGCATGCAATGCCTCGACATCACGGACAAATCCCACATAAGTCTTCACATCTTCTCTGCCCTCTGCCTCCGCGTCATCCATCATAGCCGGATAAACCTTATTCGCCTCGTATGTTTCTCCATCGACTGCCGCCTGCAAGTTTTCCTTGGTTTTCTTGACCTGACCGAGTTTGTTTAAAAAATATCCCGAGTGGATAGTTTCGCCCATTTCCGCCGCTTTAAAAAGCTTGGCGACTTGAGTGTAGCCTTCCTCCTTGGCCTTTTCGCCAAACGCCTTGTATTTTCGCCTGGCTTGGGACTCCCCCGCAAGCGCAAACTTCATATCTCTTTCTGTTTGTGATTCCTCAGCCATCACATAAACTCCTTCCTTTGTTATTCTTTCTCTGTCATCCGCTCTCTTTGTCATTCCCGCGGAGGCGGGAACCCGGCTCTTTATTAATATAGATTCCCGCCTCCGCGAGAATGACACGTTAACCATGCTAAGCTTGTGTCACCACAAATTCATTTAACCAAATTAAAAAACAAAATACCCCAATTATCTTTATGCTTTTTTACAATAAACTATCATCTGTTTTTTGCGGTCCAGAGATTTTCCCACCACTCGGAAACGTTGCCGTCCAGAATCTCTTTCCCAAGCTTTTTCGCCGAATCGGTTTTCAACCTTTTGTATTGGATATTCTCCTTGCCTACCGCACCCTTCCTGCCTTTTCCGCCAAGCCAGATATTTGCTTCCTCATTTCCTTGATGGACATATTCTTTTAGCAATAGGATTTGATCAAGCATGTCAGCGTCCTTCGCCACGACGGCTTCCTTGCTCCCCCTGACCTCGTATTCCTTATTCAGTTCGAATATATCATCAAATGGCAGATTGCCAAGCTGCTCTTCCGCTATCTCATCCTCGTATATTTTTACATATTTTTTATGGACATAGTTATGGTCGCCGCTTCTTATCTCTTTAGTATCATGAAAGAGCGCCATCACAACAGCCTTGTATGGATCCGCCTTTTCCATTTTAGCCAAGAACCAAGCAATTATCGCCACACGATAAGAATGGGTTGCAATATTGTCGGATAAATCCTGCGTCAGTATCATTTGCTGATGCATTCTCGGCAACTTTCGCATCGTCCCGATTTCAAAAAGAAAGTCGGCTATTTTCTTCTCCCTGCTATCCATGCTCCTCTCCATTAATTGGCTCAATAACTTTAGCAGATTTTTTAACTCAAGAAAAGATTAAGGTCGAGTTTACATCAATTTTCAATGACGCTTCTGTCCATTATCTCAACTACAAAGTCGACAAATACCTCAGGGCAATCAAAGTATCGCTCTCTCCCAGACCATTGGCCATCGATAAATGCAAACCCCCTGTCTTCAACCCACTCACCAATTTCATCAATGTCAGCTTTTGGGTCGTCTGAAAGGAAGGCTATATGAGAGTTGCTTTTCTTCTCTGTTGCTTCCGGCTTTTGGTCTGTTTCTATCAGCTGGATGATAAACCTGTCGTCTTGCTCGACCATCGCCCAAGCCGCGCCGTCTTCCCGATACGACTCTTTGCATCCCAGCTGCCCGAACAAATCCATTACGAAATCCAAGCTCCCGGGAGCTATTCTTTTCGAGCAATGATGTAGGGTTAGCTCGTTCATAAATTTTTCTCCCATAACACTCTCCGGCAGGTAGTCATGGTACCAATGTGACAGATAGCAATTCGGCTGGCAATAAACTCAATCGGCAAATCTTTTTCTCCCACCCCAACTTTCGCCCGCGTAGTAATGTGAGCTTCGTAGTTTTCGAAGCTATGCTCCAGGAGGAACTTATTGATGTAGTTTGGCTCCGTCACTTCCTGGCCCGATTCTCTAAATATCATTTCTTTTGTGCAGTCATATGTCAGATAATCTCGGAGTTTGTTCATTATATTTTCGTGGAGTTCTTGAAGCAGCGAAGATCTCTTTGCGCCAATAGCATAATTCCTATCGTCACCCGGCTTTTGGGCAAAATAAAGCTTGTCGAGCACAATGTCAATGGGACTAAAACTTGCCGCCACCTTCTCGACAATTTCTTTGACCGCGGTCAAATCATCTTCCTTGATACACCCCATCGCCAAAGATATATGTGGGATATAATCGTCTTTGCCAAGCGGCCCCCAGACTTTTTCCCCGGCCTCTTGATTTATCCTAATGAACAGTTCGATGACATCACTAGGAGGAATCAGGGCGATATCGATAGCAATTTTTTTATCTTTATTCATGATTGAATAACTATCTCCTCTAGACTTTTTCTTGGTTTTGCCGGCGGGTCCTCATCCGGATAACCGATTGGCAAGACAAACGGAATAATGTAGTTTTCGGGAATATCCAGCGCTTCCCTTATCTTATCCCGATATATCCATGCGACAAATACTGTGCCGAGGCCAAGCTCGGTCGCCCGCAACACCAGAAATGAAGCGGCGATCGACAGGTCTATATAGGCGTAGTGCTCGGGAGTTTCATCGACATCCACGCTTTGCGGATACTGCGTCGGATCGGCTATGCAAACTATGATAGCCGGCGCATCTTTCAAAAATGGCTGCTTGAAAGCTCCTGCCGCAACTAGTTTGTCTTTAGTTTTCCCCTTCACAACGAAATATCTGTGCGACTGGACATTCTTCGCCGACGGCGCCCTGCGTGCGGCATCCAAAAGCTCAGTAATTATCTCACCTGCTACTTCCTTGTCCTGCCATTTCCTAATGCTTTTTCTTCTACTTATCGCTTCATTAACATCCATGCTAATTCCCCGTTCATTAATGAATTAATAATATCACAAAAAACCCCACATTTTGAAATGAGTTTGATGAGGAAAAAGGTCGACAATTAAAACCATTCCCACCATCTAATAATCTAAAGGGCTCGGGAAAAATCTGTATACTTGTTTCGTTACACTAATATGTATTAGTGTAACAGTAGATAGTTATTTTAATTGTGGAGGGAAAATGAGTAGCAAACGATTGGTTTGGCACGACAAAGAAGTGCTGGATGTCATGGCCTTGCTTGTGGATTGTCAAAACATAAACGAGGTGAGGAAAATTTTCGACCGTGTTTTGACGCCCAGGGAAATTAATGATATCGGGAGACGATATCAAGCACTTATTATGATAGATGAAGGCAAGTCATACGCCGACATTCGCTTGAAAACGGGTATGAGTCCGACAACCTTAAATCGGTTGGCCACTAAGTGCGGTTTTGGGTTTCAAAAAAGTTCCGGCCTACCCAAACCAAAAAGATCGAAGACGCCAGCCAAAGGAAGAACGATAAGATACAAAGGCGTGCGGGTAATTGGTTAGCAACCCTATCTCTAGGTATATTTACAAGAGAACCAAAGCACCGCGATCATCGTTACACTAATATGTATTAGTGTAACGATTAGAGTTGTAATCGTTGAGATTTTCCGTAAGTTAAGAACACTAGAAATCTACCCGGAGGTGAGTTTGATGAGGAAGAAGGTATAAATTAAACCGTTTTATGTCGAATACTCGAACATTATACTCTGGTACTAATTAATATAGGGCTGTCACAACTTGTAATGCAGCGTCAAATATTTTTGCGCAGTCTCGGACATTTTCGCGCTCAGGTTTCCCATCGATATTGTCATCGGTGATCAAAAATTCAGCAAAGCTAGTACCACGAAACTCAGCAACAGCTAGAAGCGCGGATAATTCCATGTCAACAGCCACACAACCATTCTGTTTCATTGTTTGGAATTTGCCCAGTGTCTCCCGATAGACAGCATCCGTTGTCCATATTTTGCCATTTAATATCTTAAAACCTTCCCTATCAAGAATACGATTCATGGTTTTGAGAGATTTCTCGCTTTGAGAAACCTCATCGCTTGGCGGCAAGTAATGATAACTTGTGCCTTCTTCCCTAACGGCAGCTGTTGGTATAATGATGGTATTTTTTGCAATATTTTTGTCTAATGCGCCACACGTTCCAAACGCAACAATTTTGTTAACGCCACTGGCGATCAAAAGCTCCATTTCAATAGCCGAGGCTGACGCTCCCGTATCTGGGTATACTAGTAAAATATCTTCGCCGTTATATTTATACATACGAAAAGCATCAAAAACCCGTCCGCGAGTATTCTTGACTGGAAAAATGACAATTTTTTTGTCTTTAACAATAAAATCTTCCCATATCTCATCATCAAAAACCATAATGGCTTTTGTGGTCGGTAAGTTAAGATCAGTTGGTTCAAATATTGCTTTCTTAGTTGGATCAAATTTTATCATTCGTTTCCTAACTTCAAATAGTCGACCAGGACACAGGTCTTTTTTGTTTTTATTGAAACTTAATTATAGTCCAAAAGAGTTCCAATTTAAAGGCTTTTTTCTGTGGCCAAGCTTTTTATTTTACCTTTTTCTTCTCCACTTCTTGCATTTTCGCTTGGACTATTCTTTCGATTAAATCCTTGGGGATTTTGTGGTCTTTTGTGAAATGAATCGTGCCTTTTGCGGTTTTGAAATCTTTTAGCTCGTCCTTGAAACTCTCGAGCACCGTTCCGCTTGCGCCAAAGAAACTACAGTGATCTTTGAAAGCGGCATAGAAAACTAGCGGACTTCCCATAAAATAATAACCCGGCATGCCGTAGGAAAATTTCTCCTCCGCCTCTGGCGCCGCTTCGCGAATTATTTCTCTGATTTTCTCAAGCAGTTCCCGATTTTCCGCCGTCTTCATCCAGATAACTTTCTGTGTCGTTATATTTTTTCATTAAGTAACAATGTAATGCCTCGACGGCTTTTATACAATGCTTAAAATAGTTAATTAAGAAAGGGGGCTTATGGAAACCAAAATTACAACCCCTTCTGACACGGAGATTATGATAGACTCGGTTTTTGATGCGCCAAGAGAGCTGGTGTGGCGGGCTTACACCGACCCAAAGCTAATCCCTGAGTGGTGGGGACCGAAGGGCTACACCACCGACATCGATAAGCTGGGCTTTACGCAGGGCGGCGCATGGAGATTTGTGCAGAAGGATTCCGGAGACAATGAGTACGGATTTCACGGCGAGTTTCTAGAGATTAAAAAACCGGAGAAAATGACCTGGACTTTTGAGTGGGAGGGCATGCCGGGACACGTATCAACCCAGACAGTAAACTTTGAAGAAATGGGTGACAAGACGCGCGTCTGGAGTTTGTCGAAATATGCCTCCAAAGAAGACCGGGACGGGATGATAGAGTCGGGTATGGAGAAGGGCGTACGTGAAGGCAACGAACGTCTCATCGAACTGCTTGCGAAGATGAAAGCAGGAGAAGCTTAAGAAGCATAATTTTGCTACCGCTAAAATATGTGCCGGTTTTAAATTTATTTTATAAATGTGAAGGGGCGGCCCGTCTGGGCCGCCCCGATTCGCTTATTTCCTTTGTGGCCGTCTACGTGCCGGGCGGAGGTCCCGGAAAGTAGTGCGTCTTGTTATGATAGTCCTGCGCCTGGGCGTAGACTGTCGTCCTAAAGAAAGCTACCCCCGATGGCACAGTGAATTGCGCCCACAAAATGTCCGAGGCCGCCCCCGGTGGCAAGTAGGACACAACGTAACTACCGAAGCAGCCAAGGCTGCTTCCTGCCAGCGCGCACGACACCGGCTGAACGCCATTGGTCGCCGTTGCTGCAACGAACTTTATACCGTAGGCGTCGTTCTCTCCCGTGTTCGTCACTCGAAGGGAGACGGATAGATTGCGGGCCTGATAATCGGCGTAACTGGCCCACTCCGCTCCCCCGGTTGACAGGGAGAGAGATATGGGGTAGGCCGGCAGATCTCCGATCATCGCATGGATGTAGGAGTACGTCTGGCTCGGGTCTACATCGTAGTTTGCGGCTTAATGCTTGATTTTGGGTGGCTGAAATCGGTATTTAATTCCCTTCTAAAGCCATAAAAGGTTATATTTTTAACTTTTAAGATAAAAAATGTGTCGTTTATGCTTTTATAGCAGTTAAAAGTGCACATAATAGCCACACAAAAAGTAGCATTAGACCTAGTTTGCTTTGATGTAGTAGTCGCCCGAGGCTGTGCCCGGCGGTACCGTGAACGTAACGGGCAGATCAGACATATTGATAGGCTGACCACCGGTGGCAATGTCGTACTGCGTCACCGCCGCGCTCTCGTCATCCCAGGTGTTCGATATCGTGACCGGGCAGTTTGCCCAGACGTCGAACTGGATCGAATCACCAGGATACAGCTGAACAGTCGAGCCGTAGCCCGTATCCGTCCAGTTGACGAGGTAGGCGAAACATCCATCCGGTCCGGCACCGCCAGGTCCGGGGCCGCCGCCGGCGAGAGCATGGGTCACGAACGGACCCATTACCATCACCGACAACGCGATTATAGCTAGCCACAACAACTTCTTGTTCATAACAGCCTCCTTGATTGAGAAACAACAGAAATACACCCCTAGTGTGGGTGATCAAAAAGGAAATAAGCTCAGAGGGAAAATGAAAAGGAACTCTCAGCAACGAGCATGATCGTTCCCTCCAGCCCAACCATTATACAACAAAATTATCCTTTAGGCAAAAGGATTTATCTTAGTCTGTTTATAAAAATATTTGTTGTTTCCAGGAAGTTATAACTATTTAGATTTTTCCCCGAAACCCACTTGATGTCGTTTATCTTTTGGTCGCTGGAGTCGATTTCTCCATCTATAAATTCACATTCAAAACAATATATGCAAGTGTGCTGATCATGGTCTGGATAGCTCCAAATCTTTTCAACCGGGTCACCTACTTGACCGCAAATAAGCACATTCAAGCCTGTCTCTTCCGAAATTTCACGCAATAAAGTTTCTTCCAGAGATTCGCCGTCTTCATTTGTCCCGCCGGGTAAATCCCACTTCAGATGCACTTCCGGAAGTTCCGGTTCATATCTTTGGCAAACCAGCAAATCCCCAAGATTATTTCTCACGAACCCAATTACTACCGTTTTTTCTTTATTCTTCATACTTAAGCCTTTACCAGCTTCCCTTCTTTCCAATATTCATAAAGCGGACCTATGAAGAGTCCCGCCAAGAAGTACCAAAGAACATCATTTATAGGCAGGCTTAATATCGTTATATCAGGCACATACCTGAAAGTCCAAAAAGCCTGGATCCACCCCGGAGTTAAAATCTGAAGTACCGAATATACGAAGCATGCAACCGCCAGCAGAAAAATCCCGGAGGCTAGTGAGTCTAGTATCAAATCATGTCTTCGAATCCAAATGATTACGGCGGGAATTCCAAAAGCGAGAACTGTTGACAAAAGACTGCCCAGCCCGAGGAAGAAAAAGGCTCCCAACAATGTACCGCCAGAAATAATTAAGACAATGGAAAAATTAAGGTCATCTCGCCTTTTCCTGGATCGCGAAACCCTTCGGGTCCTTATTTTTTTCTTGAAAATATCTTCATATATTACAGAAGCTATACCGCCAATAGCAAACCCAACAATTATAGCCTCTGGGCCAATTTTGGTATTTGTGACTGTCAAGGGGTGCCACCAGTCTCTGGTATAAAGAACGTCGGAAAAAGGACCGATAAACCCAAAGATTAAGGACATTGCGAACATCTCCTTTCTAGTATCTCTTCTCCAAATAAATAGACACAGCCATATCAGAAGAAAAAGCAGCCCCATGAGTAAATATGTATAACGATAATTCATAATAAGATTTTATCATAATTTTTATTTTCCCTTATGCTTGATATGGGGATAAGTCGGGATATAAAATAAGATTCATGAGAAAACTTCAGAAACTCTTGGATAAGCACAACTGCCAGCCAGGCAGGGTTTTTTCGTTTAATGCCAGAACGCAAACAATAACATATGTGCCGGAAGAGCTGAAAAACAAGGACGGGCGATTGGCACTGCTGCATGAGATAGCTCATATGAAGCTGGGCCACTTCACATATAAATACGATGTAGAACTTTTGGATTTGGAGCAGGAAGCCTGGGATGAGACAAGAAGTCTGGCCCAGGAAAATGGTATCGAGATCGACGAAGATCACATAAAGGAATGTTTGCTAAGCTATGACAACTGGGTAACCAAGAGGGCGAGCTGTCCGACCTGCGGCGCGTACTCACTTCAGCGAAGCGACAATGTTTTCGGCTGCTTTGTCTGCGACTGCTACTGGGAGGTCAATGACCGCAAGGACAGACAAGTAAAGAAAAAAATCATTTCAGCAATAAAAAGCACTTCCGGCAAAACTCAGGAATTTGTAAAATCGCCAAAGTCGAAGTCAGCTGTCTCCTGCTTCTTGTTCTTTGTTTCTTCCATCGGCAGCTTTCTCACTTATAGGTAGTTCTGCGTTTTTGGGATAGTTTTTGTATCTTTAAATTTTTACCGTCTAACTTATTGTAAAAAGTTCTGGGAGAAATGGATTTCCGAGATTTTTTTGTTTGTTTATCGATCTTTTTCCTTTCTCCGTACCTTATGGTTTTACCCATTTACCTGCTCCATAAAATATCCGGCCCAAGATACCTCTTGTCTGCCGGATATTTTTTTATTGCTTCTTTCTTTTTGCTGCGCTTGCCTTGCCGCCTTTTCTGCCGGCTTCTTTCGCTAGTTCCGGGTTTGCTGCAAACCCGCCGGTAGTTCCGCGCCTGCCTCCGATGCGGCCAATTTTCTCATAGAAGTCTCTGCCGTATCTGGCTTTGTTGGTTTTTGCGGCTTGAATGCCGCCCTTTTTTGTGCCTGCCATAATATATCATCTCCCTTCTTTTTTATAAAACCCTCGCTTTATCTGGACCAATATTATTGTATGTGAAGCGTATAAACATTGGTTAAAATCAAGAATTTAAGCGAAGAATTTTGTAGCTTTTTTAGAATAATAACGGCCAAGGCTGAGAAAACGCTTGGAATTAAAATATAAAGCATAAGAAAAATATTGCTAAAAATCTATAAAAGTGGTATAATCCCACTTGCAGGCACTTTGGAAATACTAACAGCCACATGATAAGGAGAGTGCTCCGAAATGACCGAGAGCATCAAAATGAGTCATGCGGCCCTTGACGAAACCCCAGAGAAGGAAGTAATTCTGCGTGGCAGGATCCACCCAGATTCTTTGCGGTTTCTGCAGGTCGCTGATTACCAGCGCGAGGTACTTCCTCTGTCCACAATCAATGGACTGATGGAAGCGTTCAAAACTGGATCCGTCCCCGATATCGACCTAGGAATGAGAGGTGAAAGATTCCTGGATAGGGGTGGCAACTTCTATCTTAAGGATCCCGTCTTCATCATCGATGGACTCCAGCGCGTCACAGCAGCAAACATGATGTTGCAGGATGGAAGCGTACCGAGGATCGGTGCAACCGTACACTTCAGTACGGATGAAGAGTGGGAGCGTAATCGGTTCAAGATCTTAAACGCCGATATGACCAAGCTCTCCTCCAACATCCTGCTCCGCAATATGCGCCACGAGATCGATGCGATCAACCTCCTCTATCGGCTTTGCGACGACAAGGCCTTTGCAATGTATGATCGCATCAACTGGGAGCAGCGCCAGAAGAGGCACGAGCTCATCTCAGCAGTAACACTGCTGAAAGTCGCTGGCGCACTCCACAGCCACATTGGCCCCGGAAAGTCGAGCCGGATCAAGGAGCTGGCCCCCGGGGTTGACAAGATCGTAGTGCGAATCGGAAAGAATGTTTTCCGCGACAACATGAAAACTTTCTTCCAAACTGTCGATCAGTGCTGGGGAATACAGCGCGTGGCCTACAAGGAAGGGGCGATATATCTGCGCTCCGGCTTCCTGCTGGTTCTCGCGACCATATTCTCCAACCACACTGACTTCTGGAGGGAGAATCGGCTCTTCGTCGAAGCTCAACTGATCCGAAAGATCCAGAGCTTCCCGATCTCCGATCCCAGCGTGGTCAACCTGTCTTCAGCGACAGGGAAAGCACGAGAACTCCTCTACACCCTGCTGGTTAACCACATCAACAGCGGAAAGAGGACACGGCGATTAACCTCGAGGACAGAGGTCATCGAAATCCCATCTTAACCGACACTACCGGCTAGCCAACCAAGGTGCCTGCAATGGCGCGGAGTTATCCTACTCCGCGCCTTCACCTTTTCTATTATTTTATTTCAATACAAAAAGGCACACTAACGAATTAATGTGCCTTTTTGCGTATTAGGCAACCTGCCTTGCCGGCAAGCAGGTGTACCGGCGGCGACCTATCCGTCTTCGCTAAAGCTATGACAGGACAAGCTTTTCCCAGGGCATGACCCGCCTGCGCTTCCTCCTTCGTTAAAACTTCGGAAGGACAAGAAAGCTTCGGCAGGGCAGGTTTCCCAAGTATCATCGGCGATGAGGCTTTTGGCTTTCAGCCATAGGCTGATCGGCCCCTGGCCGAAACTTCCGTGTTCTGCCCCGTACTTTTAGATTTTTGAGTGTAAGATACTGGCGGCGACCTACTTTCCCAGGGCATGATTTCCCAAGTATCATCGGCGATGAAGCGCTTAACTTCCGTGTTCGGGATGGGAACGGGTGTAACCACCTCTCAAAAGCCACCAGAATCTTAAACTCAAAAGTGCGGGGTGAGGCAGAAGGGAACGGGTGTAACCCTTCCGCAAAAGCCACCAACACACAGTTTTCAAATAATTATTCTGTCTGTCTAATACAAAACGAAATTTACAATTCAACCCAGCACATATCTTGTGCTACTTCAATCCGCGAAGCGGGCACAAGATATGTGCTGGGATCCAATCACTGATTACTGGCCAAGTTGTATCTCGCTACCGCTCGTTACAACAGTATTGAGTATAGAGTATTGTGTATTGAGGGTTTGAAACCACAATACTGGATACTGAATACAGTATACTGATTTTGTTTGAACGCTAGTGAAATACAAAATCATTAAGTCATTGACCTATTAGTACTCCTCAGCTGAGTGCATTACTGCACTTACACCTAGAGCCTATCAACCTCATAGTCTATAAGGGGTCTATAATGAAACCTAATCTTGAAGTTGGCTTCGCGCTTATATGCTTTCAGCGCTTATCCATTCCCGACATAGCTACCCAGCGATGCTCTTGGCAGAACAACTGGCACACCATAGGTCGGTCCATCCCGGTCCTCTCGTCATGTACTTCCCCTATTTCTAGGAGCATAGACTATATCTTCACCCTTTCCCGATAACTCGGGAGGAGGGGTCGGCGTATTACCCGCATAAACCTGCTTTTTAAAGCTTTCCAGTGTTATGCAAGTCTATCTCACGTATGAGATAAGTCGTTACGGGGTCAATCCTAAAACCTTTAACAACTCATTTTTAGTTCTTTTTTTCTTTGCCTGATAGTTTTCATTTTGAATTGTCAGCATATAATCAACAAGTTTTTTATAATCATTCGCAGCAAGTTTCTCTTTCTGAAGCAATGTTACTGCTTTTAAGAGTGTACTTGCCTGCACTTCCTTGAATCGGATATGGGGTAAAAGAATTTTGAGTATTCTCTCTATTTGCTTAAACCCATTAATTCTAAGCTCGGTCATACCATCATTTCTTTTTGATATATAACCGATATCCAGAATATCTTTTATCCAAAGCAAGGATTTGTCATGGCGAGTATCCTGATAGAAACAGATTGTTGCCATAAATCTCGGGCGACCGTTGTCGCTCCTCCTTTTAATCTGAAGCATCAGGCTCCCATCACCATCCAAAAAACCTGCGATATAAGCTACATTAGTTTCAAGACGACTTCCCACGGTATTACCTTAAAAACTTAACTGGTCCTCAAGAATATATCACAGCTAGCTGACCGAGGCCAGCTGTTTCTCCGCTGCCAGATATATTTATGAAGGCTCCACCGTTATTAGCCGATTTGTCATTACGGATTTCTCCGTAAAGTAGCAATTTCTTACTAGGGACAGATCTCCTCAAGTTTCAACGCCCACGACAGATAGGGACCGAACTGTCTCACGACGTTCTGAACCCAGCTCGCGTACCGCTTTAATTGGCGAACAGCCAAACCCTTGGGAGCTGCTTCACCCCCAGGATGCGACGAGCCGACATCGAGGTGCCAAACAGGATCGTCGATGTGGACTCTTGGATCCTATAAGCCTGTTATCCCCGGGGTAGCTTTTGTCCGTTAAGCAATGAGGCACCCACGTGCACTCAAAAGATCACTAACTCCGACTTTCGTCTCTGCGCGGCTTGTAGGCCTTGCAGTCAAGCGGGCTTATGCGTTTGCACTATCAGTCTGATTTCCATCCAGACCTAGCCCACCTTTGAACGCCTCCGTTACCATTTAGGAGGCGACCGCCCCAGTCAAACTACCCACCAGACACTGTCTCCGAACCGGAAACTGAAAGCAATCTGCTCCAGTAGTTTAAAAGTTGCTAAAGCTATTTTGGAAAATTAATTGTAGCAGCTTCTCTGACAACTTTTAAATCTTGGAAGAAAATTGTTTCCAATTTTCGGTCCGGGTTAGAATCAAAACCTTACAAGGGTGGTATTTCACCAGCGACTCCATCGAAACTAGCGTTCCGGCTTCAAAGTCTCCCACCTATCCTACACATGCAAGACCCTAATCCAATGCCAAGCTGTAGTAAAGCTCCACGGGGTCTTTCCGTCTTGTCGCGGGTAAACGGCATCTTTACCGCTATTGCAATTTCACCGGGTCCCTCGTTGAGACAGTGTCCAGACCGTTCCGCCATTCGTGCGGGTCGGAACTTCATATGTTCGCAATACGTTACCGTATTGATCAGACTATATCTTCATCTCGCCAACAACCTTAGGATCTTTTTTAGAATTATGAAGTTCAATATTCTAATCCATAGTCGCCTTTCTTTTAGCGAGAGCTGGCGTATTGCCCTGTTTTTCGCAGAGCCTCACCTTTCGGTTCAGTCGTTACGGCTCCAATCGCATCTCGCGATAGTATTGAGTATAGGGTATTGTGTATTGAGGATTTAAAACCCCCAATACTGGATACAGAATACTGTATACTGTCGCTTAACGACCAGTTGCCACGGTATTGCCCTCGTACATCATTATAACATTAATGATAGTAGGGTTTCACCGTTATTAGCCAGTTTGCTTGCCGCGCGTCACCGCGCGTTTCGGGCAGTTCCGATTTTCTACCCGACAAGGAATTTCGCTACCTTAGGACCGTTATAGTTACGGCCGCCGTTTACTGGGGCTTCATTTCAGAGCTTGCACCCATCCACTTAACCTTCCAGCACTGGGCAGGCGTCAGCCCCTATACTTCATCTTACGATTTAGCAGAGACCTGTGTTTTTGATAAACAGTCGCCTGGACTCATTCGCTGCGGCCTAGATGTGCCGCTATGCTCCCGAGTTTCTTGTCTTCACTTCTTTTCTCAACTTTTTGTTTTTATGCATTTCGTTCTCAGGAACAAAGCGGCACACCCAGGCAGGGCTTATCCCGAAGTTACGCCCGCTGTTTTGCCGAGTTCCTTAACGAGGGTTCTCCCGAGCACCTTGGTATTCTCTACCCACCCACCTGTGTTGGTTTTCGGTACGGTTGCTTATCTCTATTAATCACAAGCTTTTCTAGTCAGTTTGGCTTACCGGAATTTCTCGTTTTACGGAGATTTCATTCGTGCTTCAATGCTCCGCTTACGCGTCGCAAATAATTTAAAGTTCAAATTTAAAAGTTGAAAGTTTATGAGTCGCTTCGCGACGATTATAAATCATCCGAAGAATACGACAACTTTTCACTTTGCATTTTTAACTTTTCACTTGCGAAACAAAAGCGAAGCACCTAGACACTTAGACACCTATAGCCATAAAATGCTCCGGCTACCATCCTGCGTCACTTGTGGGAACAAAATAAGCAGTACAGGAATATCAACCTGTTGTCCATCGCCTACGCCTTTCGGCCTCGGCTTAGGACCGACTAACCCTGGGACGATTATCGTTGCCCAGGAAACCTTGGGTTTACGGTGTCCCTGTTTTTCACAGGGATTTTGGTTACTCATGCCAACATTCTCACTTCCATACACTCCACCAAACTTTCCAGTTCAGCTTCACTGCAGTATGGAACGCTCTCCTACCGCTCGCCATAGACGAGCACAAAATAACAGATGAACATAAGAACTGAAAAACTTAAAACAAATGAATTTGTCTTTTTGTTCTTCCGTTCCTTGGTTCTTTAGTTACTCTGTGTTCGCCTACGGCGAACTCGCATCTTCGGTGCTATGCTTAGCCCCGTTATATCTTCGGCGCAAAATCGCATTAGACCAGTGAGCTGTTACGCACTCTTTAAAGGCATGGCTGCTTCTAAGCCAACCTCCTGGTTGTTTATGCGATCTCACATCCTTTTCCACTTAGCATAGACTTAGGGACCTTAGATGGCGATCTGGGCTGTTTCCCTTTCGAGCGTGGAGCTTAGCCCCCACGTTCTGACTGCCATAATAAAACTTTCGGAATTCGGAGTTTATTTGGGTTTGGTAAGCTATATGCCCCCTAGCCCAGTCAGTGCTCTACCTCCAAAAGCGAATTTATGACGCTAGCCCTAAAGCTATTTCGGAGAGAACCAGCTATTTCCGGGTTCGATTGGAATTTCTCCGCTATCCACAGGTCATCCCCTCACATTGCAACGTAAGTGGGTTCGGCCCTCCACGACGGTTTAACGCCGCTTCAGCCTGCCCATGGATAGGTCACCCGGTTTCGGGTCTACCCAGCACTTTTAAAATCGCGCTATTAACACTCGGTTTCCCTTCGCCTCCACCGCGGAACGGCTTAGACAAAAAGTGCGGGGTAACTCGTTGGCTCATTCTACAAAAGGCACGCCGTCACCGACACTCTGTATCAGAATTACCAATGACCAATTTCTAATGTCCAATCAAATCCTAATGCTTTAAATTCCAAAATTGGAAATTAGACATTTATTCATTGACTGGAAATTGCTAATTGGAAATTAGACATTCCCGATACAAAGTATCGGCTCCGACCGTCTGTAAGCATACGGTTTCAGATTCTATTTCACTCCCCTAACAGGGGTTCTTTTCACCTTTCCCTCACGGTACTAGTTCACTATCGGTGATTTCAGGTATTTAGCCTTGGATGGTGGTCCACCCAGATTCCTACAGAGTTTCACGGGCTCCGTAGTACTAGAGAATAAATACATAAGGACAAAAGTTTTTTTACGTACGGGACTATCACCCTCTATGGTTATTCTTTCCAGAATATTCCATTAAAACTCTCGTTTTCTTACCTTACCCAAGATTTATGGATCCTGGTATTAGTTTTGGAGCTAAACTCGCGCTTTACGCGAGAAAATCCTAAATTCTAATCTCGAAGCACGAAACAATATCTAATATCTAAATTCAAATGTTCTAAACACGTTTCTAGTTTAGTATTTTGAATTTGAAGTTTTGTTTCGGATTTCGGATTTAGTACTTTGAATTTCCTTGTGCAAAGCACAAGCCAGTGTCCCAAATCTAACCTCCAAAAAGGAGTGTATCTACCTCACAACACTTTTTTAACAACGCCCATAAGCTTTAACATTAAAAAAGTTTTGGCTTTTCCGCTTTCGCTCGCCACTACTGACGGAATATCGGTTGATATCTTTTCCTGCGGGTACTAAGATGTTTCAGTTCTCCGCGTGCCCTCAAATAGCCTATGTATTCAGCTAAGTGTGACTCGGCATAACCCGAGCCGGATTGCTCCATTCGGAAATCTCCGGATCAAAAGTTGTTTAGCACTTCCCCGAAGCTTATCGCAGCTTACTACGTCCTTCATCGGCCTGAAATCCCAAGGCATCCACCATATGCTCTTTCTTGACTTAATGATGATTTATTCGTATCTCGCTACCGCTCGCGAATAATCAGTATTGCGTATCGAGTATTGTGTATTGGGATTAATTCCTCAATACTGAATACAGAATACCGCATACTGTTCGTTGTCGAACGAAAGTGAGACACGAACTTAACCAGTAATCATCAACTGGATTTGAAATTGTAATATTTCGTTTACCCTAAGATACATACTGTAATTCAAAATTCAAAATGCAAAATTAAAAATTTAACATCCGACCTTGAATCCTTAAGGATTAGCATGTATCTGTATTCAGTTGTCAAAGTCCGATCTTAACTCGCAATGCTCGCTTGACAGTATTGGGTATCGAGTATTGTGCATTCGGTATAAAACCTCAATACTGAATACGGGATACTGTATACTTTCGCGCGAGGCGCGAATTGTTTCGGCTGAATCGATTTGAAATCTTTTCACGCCAATTTGCCAAAACAATTTAAAAATCCGCCTTTAGCGGACTTCCTTAAAGCAACTTAATTTTTTGGCTAACAGCCGCTTCCGTCCACTCTGTATTTAGTTGTCGTTTCGTTTGTCATAAATGACCTGTTTTTATTAGCTTTATAAAGTTTAGCAAACTTAAAAAAATAAATCAAGCTTTTTATTGTCTTTTTTATATAAAAAATCCTTTACTAGAACTATATATAATTTTATTATTGATGCATAACAATAATGAGGGGAATATTATGTTTGGAGCAGAAAACAGGGAATGCGGATTTGATCCGAGCGCAGAAGAATATAAAACTGTAGCCGATCTACCAGAAGATCAACAAGGAAAATACGCAGATGCAGAAGGCGGTTTTATAACTAAAGAAGCTAGCAATTACCAAAAATTAGCAGAGATAGCAGCCATTTTACACAAACAATACGCACGTACCGGGGAAGAAGAGGCATCTCCTCAGGAACTTCTGCAAGCACAAGCAGAGCTTGATAACATGAGCCTAGGTATAGATATGGAGCGCCTAGAAGACCCCGGCCCTAACGGAGTGGAAAGAGTGCTAGAGTTTGCATCATCTGTGTCTCTCACAAACGAAAATTTTGTCCTAAGCGCTCTGGAGAAAAACCCAACAATAGGAGCAGGGGCTAGGGGGAGAATGACTGAGCTTTTAACGCCACATGTTGTGGAAACCTATGCCAGGGGCGGATTAGATAAGGAAAAAATATACGAAAACCCCTTACGATCCAATGAAGGATTCTTCGGCAAGGCTATTGATAGAATGCAAGGAATGAGAGCAAAGGACTTGTTTGAATTCGCATCAGATGATCTCAAAGGAGACAAACAATTTATACTAAACTTTATGGAACACACTCAAGAATATTATAGAGGCGCTCGTGGCGCTGGCGGTTATATCAGGGGTATTACCGAAAGAGCAAGCGAGGGACTAAGATCGGACAGAGACTTCATAAAGGAAGCTTGCAGAAAAACCGCTCATCCACATTTATTGCCGCTAACGCCCTTCAAGGAAGCAAGTGCCGAACTGAGATCGGACCCCGAGTTTGTTTCTTCTATGTTAGACGAGTGGCCCGATGAAGCCTATACCATAATCGCTAACTGGCCCAAAGATAGACCGATTGATGAAGACATCCTCAAAAAAGCAATTGAGCTGGAACCTGATGTTCTTAGACTTGCTGAACAAATGAAAAATGATAAGCAAGTCGTGGATAAGATTTTTCAGACCGAGGCAGCCAAACCGAAAAACAAGAGAGATGATGGTTGGGTGGAAGCCATTGGAGATGAATTAATAGAAAAAGACTTGGATCATATTATTAAAAAGGTAAAAGAATCTAATAATCCCAAACTTTTCAACTCTCTTGCGAAGAGACTTTCTATGCAGGTTTGGCAACTTGAAAGTGCGCCAGACAGATTGACAAGAGTTAAGGAGGCGAAAGACGAAGAAGAGGCTGCCTAATATAGACTTTTAAGATATTTCAAAAGTTTAGGGTGCAAAGAAGTTGTGAAATAATTTTTAACCTCGCTTGGCTTAACCCATTTCAGTTCGACCAACCCACCTCCCGGTTTCTCCTCGCCACTAATCACTCCATATTCGCAATAGTAGTAAACAGAAAGAAATTCTCTCTTTTCCGGATAGGTTTTTGCGAAAACAACATTTTTAACTCTAACTTCAAGCCCAGTCTTTTCCTCTATTTCGTTTTCTAAATGTTGTTCCAAATCTTTATCGTAGCCCGGCCTTCCACCCGGAAATACCCAAGAAAGCCCCCTGAAGTGAAGATCGTTTTCTCTTCGCCCAATTAAAATTTTCCTACTCTTTGGGTCATAAATAATTCCAAGCAGATTAACCAGAAAAACGCCTTTATCAAATTCTTCAAGCATAGTCACTCCTCTTTTTGGACAATTATTATAAAGGTTTAGAAAACAAAAATCAACAACAAACAAAACAAAACTACTGCAATCTCAAGAATAATCCCCGGAGAAGTCTCAAACTTTTGTATTCCGGCATGCCATTTTTTAAACTTCGGAAAGTGTTTTCGCTTTGTCAGCCAGATGAGATCCGGCCAGCCGGCAAGTAGGCAAACCGCAAAAAGAATTAAAACAGAAAATTTTGAATGGGTAAAAAAAGCAATGGCCAGAAAAATTGAGATGCCGACGATGGCATCCAGAGCCGTGACCAGTTTAAGATTTTTGTTTACCCAATCCCCGCCAAAGTGAGGCATGGTGTCAAAGGCGAAATGATCGGCGGCAGCAAACGGAAAGTATAAGTAAGGATTGCCGGTTTTTATAGCAACCGTCGCAGCTATGACGGTGTGAGTTGTTACAAGCATTGATTTTTCCCCTGTTGGTTTTTCAGGGTTAGAAATCCGCCCTTGATACTAATCTGACTATCTGCGGTGCCTTCTATCTGGGCATTTAAAGTGTAAGAGGTTGAAGGATTCCCAATCGGATTATATGCATAATTCCCCCCGGAGGGATTTTTCGGAACATCACTTAACTCGTTCAGAGAACCAGGATATTTATTATTTTTTGCATAATAGTCTTCTAATTCTTTTTGAATTTTTAATAGATCGGCTATTCTTTGTCCGTCGTCAGACCTCTGAACAGCAAAACCTGTTTCATTTTTCGTTTCAGTAACCTTAGTTTGGCTTAATGCAAAAAATATGCATAGTAAAATGAAAGCGATGAAAATTACAAAAAAAGTTCCTGAAAGTATTAATAATTTTTTCTTTTTACTGCTTTTTGAGGCGGTTATTTTTTTGACATAACTGATGGCTTCGTCAACATCCTCTTTCATCCAAGAGTTTTCGAAAAGTGTATTCCTGACATTTCTCTCAGAAACACCCGTTATGAACTGTTGCTTTATATAATCTAATAATTCAGGGGTGATCATTTATTGTTTTCCATTGCCATCACATATTACGAAAGGCATTTTTTCGATTTTTTTCTCAATTTCTGCGGCGATTTTTCCATAATCCATCGGCTTAGGCAGAACTCTTCACCAAGAAGCATTATACCAATAATAAGGAATATAAATCCAGGCACAAATGGAAGAAGCGCGCCAATGACAGTCAAAATAATAAATATCACACCCAAAACAATTATTGCGGAGTTTGGCAGATTATTTCTCCAAATTCTGTCGATTTTCCTACTCGCGGCCGTGGCGCTTCATATCAAAGACGGCAAGACAGGAAGAAAGAGATTCCATTATTTAATATTCTCCCTTAATGACAAAGAACGAGCCGCGGATGGTTCCGGCCAGTTTGGATCTCTGCCTAGCAAATTTGAACTTTCCCTCCAGCTCCTTTGGCACTTCCATGCCTTCAGAAAGTTTGAAGCCGACCGCCCGCTTCTTCGGGTCGTTAATAGTGTACAAGACATTTACCCCAAGACCATCTTCGTAAAATACATGAGTCCACTTGATATTTTCTACCTGAGTTTGCGACGTCTCCAGGGGTTTGGTTGCAAACTCAATATTGCGCTCCTCTTTCAAAATACGGTTTACGTAATCTATCACGTCCTGGCTTTCACTAGCCGGCACAACGGTAAAATCATAATTATACTTATTCTTGAAATAACGTGCTTCGTTTGCCCTCAAGCCCGCAAGCGCCTCGGCAACCGGCGAAGACTCAAGCCCAGCCGTAGATACATTGTTAAAATCAACTTTGTATGCCATAACAATTCTCCTTTTTATTTTCTATATCTTAATCCACACGCTTAACACTGACAATATCCATAAAAACAAAAACCCATCCGCTTAGATGGATTCTTGCTGGTGGAGCGTACTCACAGAACTTGGAACACCTCATTGAGATTGCTCTTGAGTGGGAGCCTTTCCTAAAGGTTATTTACGAAGAACAAGATAATGAAACTGGACGGGATTTAGCCGTTGTCCAGTGATTTTACGTTGAGCACCTTTAAAATACGCTGCATCTTCTTGTAAGTAATATTCTTTTCCCCGCGCTCGACCATAGCGTAATAATTCGTGGTAATTCCCGCTTTTCCGGCCACTTCGGCTTGAGTTAGACCGGTCGCCTCGCGAGCCTTCCTAAGCTCTTTCCCGATTTTTACGGCTTCTTTATTCTTCATATAAACGTATTTTAACAAACTATAGTGATAATTTCTATATAAAAACAAACCAAAGGAGAAAAATTGATAAACCAAACAACAACAATCTATAACGAACGCACTTTTTACCCGGCTTTTACAAAAGATATACTGAAAGCCGAGAAAGAGGTTATTATTTATAGTCCTTTTATTACGAAGCATCGGGCTGATTTCTTCAGGAAGACCTTTGTTAGACTGAGGATTAAAAACATTAAACTTTTTATATTTACCCGACCTATTGGAGAACATGAAGAATATGTTCAAGAAGAAGCTAGAGCCGCTGCCCAAATCTATGAGAATTTAGGGGCGAAAGTGGTTTTTCTCGAAGGTTCTATACATGAAAAAGTAGCCGTGATTGACAAAAAGATTCTTTGGACAGGAAGTATGAATATTCTCTCCCAAAGATCAAGCAGAGAGTTAATGACAAGAACAGAAGATGAGGCGTTGACTGCTCAGATTATATCGCACCTGGATTTAGACGGCAATTTAAAACTAATGGCCGGCACTAGAGCGTCTATATTAGAGTTTATTTTAAAGGGCATGTTTTCCGGATTATTCGCGGTTATGCGCCAAGTTATGGTAATATTGGTTAAAAGTATCGTAGCTGTATTTAATATAATAAGCATTATTTTAGGATAATTAATCATGAATAATGATCATTTACTATCAATGGACTACTCTGATCTCCCGGAGCCTACGAAGCTTGAGGTTGAAGTCGCCATAGAGAAGCTTTCAGAGAGATTTCACCGTGCGTTCACATATGAAGACGCCTCGAGATTTATTACCCTGAGTAAAGCCCTGAAAATATGGGAAGAAATTTATCAGGACATTGAAGAAGGCGGAAAAATTGATAAGAAACATGCAAAAATGGTCCAAAAATATTTTAAGAAAGATGGTAAGAAAATCTCCCTCGAAATGGCTTATATCGAGACAGAGAAAGGTCTCATCACCCATATCACACTTGAGTTGATTAAAATTACAAATGAGCTAAAAATATTAACTGAAGGCCATAAGTAGAGTATTATTTGGTATTTTCTTCATTAAGCTGATTTGGCAGTTTACCGGTCTCCACGAACATTCTGAAATCATCGGCCATCATCAGCCATTGGCTATACCCTAGTGCTTGTCTTGGTATAGCATCAAGAAACTTCTCGGAATATTTATCAAATTCTTTTAAAAATTCTGCCTTTTTCATATGCCCATTTTACCCTTATGAAATCAGAAGACAAGTATACAAAAAAGTTATCTTTTGGTAGCTTTCTGTTTATAAAAGCCAAATTGTGATAAAATGTTTAAGCAATGAAGATATGTTTACGGATATATCTCGCAAAGATAGTATAGACTGCTTACACTTTTCTGGCGTGATTGGTCACCGCATTTTCAAACAGGTAATGTTTTGAAACAATTTTTTGAGAATCCTCATCACATTACCCTTGCTTAGATGGAAAAGTGTAAAGAAACGCGTGACTCTGACGGCAAGCTGGTCAATGTGGGCAACTTCGATGCCAAGGGCGTGAATGTCAACAGGAACAGTCCCGACAATCGGAATGACAATCTGGGCGTTTCTTTCTCCGAAGTCTAACTTTTTGTAGTTTTTATCCAACCTCCAAGCATTTTCCCTATTTCTTGCAATGCAGACTGCAAAGCAAGATATTTGTTTTGATCAAGCGCTTTTGTATCGTGGCAAAGGCGTATGACTGCTTGGAGAACTTTTAACTTCACATCGGCTTTTTCTAGCAGTTCTAGGCGGATATTGCCAGCTTTAGAATTGGCTAAATATAACGTTTCAAGAATCTCCAAACTAATATTTTCGGCTTTCACCCCAAGAGTATATCGATCTCTCTTTGGTAAAAACTGATTTGTGGAATATAAAGCAAGATAAAACTTGTAGGTTTTATGAATAATCGAAATATCGGAAAATCTGTTGTCAGGAGTGGTTGTCATAGTTTGTTTGATCAAATAATATCATTGGAAAATCTCTTCTCCGCCTGGAGAGAATTTAAAAAGGGTAAAGAAAGCAAGCTAGATGTTCAGGCATTTGCCCTAAATCCTGAAAATCAAATTTACAAACTTCACAATGAGCTGAAAAATAATTGTTATCGACATTCTGATTATACAACATTTTATGTCACTGACCCAAAACTTAGAACCATCAATAAGGCTCTGGTTCTTGATCGGGTTTTACATCACGCTATTTTCCGCGTCATTGAAGCTGTTTTTGAAAAGAAATTTATTTTTGACTCGTACTCCAGCCGAAAAGAAAAAGGGACGCATAAGGCAGTTCACCGCCTTCGATATTTTGCGTGGAAACTATCTAAAAATAATACAAGAACTGTCTGGGTTTTGAAGTGCGATATAAGGAAATTTTTTGATTCAGTTGATCACGACATACTTTTAAACCTAATTGAAAAGGTGATTCAAGAAAAAGACCTGATAGCTTTACTAGAAGAGATTATAGAGAGTTTCAATACAAATCAGCTAAAGAATGAACCAAGGCGAGGTATACCTTTGGGAAATCTCACCAGCCAGCTTTTCTCTAATGTCTATTTGAATGCCCTTGATCAATTTGTCAAAAGAAATCTCAAGGAGAAATATTACATCCGTTATGCAGACGACTTTGTGATCTTGAGCACAGATGTCAAACATCTAGAAAAACTGATACCAACATTAGCTCATTTCTTAAAAAAAGAACTTCGCCTACAACTTCATTCGGACAAAATTGTTCTCAGAAAGTTTAGCCAAGGAATTGACTTTTTGGGTTATGTTGTTTTTCCATACCATATAATCCTTAGAACAAAGACCAAGAAAAGAATGCTGAGGAAGATTAGAGCAAAAAAGTATTTGCTTTCCGGGAGTGAAGAAGACCAGCAATCTTTCAAGCAAATGGTTCAATCATATTTAGGGATTTTAAGTCACTGCAGAGGAGCAGAGATTAAAAAAGAAATCGATAAAATCATCGATAGTTAAAAATTTGTGTCCGACGCCTTCGGCGTATCAAAGTTTCAAATATCAATTTTCAAAGTATCACTGACTGCGGGAGAAAGAAACGCCCAGAAAGTCATACCGAGAGTCGGGACTGCTCCCGTTGACATTCACGCCCTCGGCACCGAAGCCGCCCACATGGACCAGCCTGCCGCCAGAGTCACGCGCGGAAGTCCAAGTATACATTTCTTCTAGCAATCTCTCATCCGTGTTCTGATAATGCACTACTATATCATAAATGGCCTCAACCGGTGATTGGCGGGTGAGCTTGGTAATGGAAAGCTTGGATAACTTCTCTGCTGCAGCTTTCCAGTCATCTTCGACCAAACTCTCTATTGTTGACTTCTGTGATTCAAATTCGCCTACGGCATCCTGATATTCTTTTGGCATCGGTTTTCCGGCAAAAACTTGGTTTTTGAGGTAAGTAACAAGACTTTCTGTTTGTTCTAAATAATTTTTATTGGTTGCATCAGGAATTTCCTCTTTAGAGACCAACGCCCAACCAACTTTAGCAGTCTCTTTGGTATAAAAAGCTTCATCTTTATACCAGTCAGCGCTCTCCCAAAAGATTTTTCCGCCATCTTTGTCTTCGTTACCCATCATGTCGCGAACCTTTTCCATTGTTAGAGGACTGCCATCGGAAGCTTTGTCTGTCCGCAAAATCAATATCTGTTCTAGCTCCTTTGCTCTTTCTAGTTCCTCTTTTTTGAATGGGATGTCCGGCATTTCAGTCACTTCAATGCCAAGGGCTTTTTTAATCTCATCCGGACCGAAAAAATCCTCCTCCATGATTTCTTTGGCCATACTCATCTGTTCCGCAACTTCGCCAGAAAGCTTACCTTCTACAACTATCCCAAAAAGCTCCTTTAGCTCTCGAGTTTTTTGCAAAATATTCTCATAATCAGCTTCATTACGGGCACTTGCCCTAAGCTCAGATATTTCTGTGGCAATTCTAATACCCTCAGCTTCTTTTTCTACCGCTTCCTCCGGTATTTCAGGTTGTGGTGATCCGATTTCGCTCATTTTTTATCCTTATTACCTTCTGTTAAAATTTTGTGTCCGACGCCTTCGGCGTATCAAAGTTTCAAAAATCAATTTTCAAAGTATCACTGACTGCGGGAGAAAGAAACGCCCAGATTGTCATACCGATCGTCGGGACTGCCCCCGTGGACACGCACGCCCCTGGCATCGAAGTAGCCCACACGGACCAGCTTGCCGCCAGAGTCACGCGCGGAAGTCCAAGTATATCTGTTAGAAAGTAGATGGTCATCAGTATTCTCATAAACAGCAACTAAGTCATAGATAGCTTCAACCGGTCTTTGTCTGGTCATGTGAGTAATGGAAAGACCCTCTAGTTTTTCAGCCGCTTTCTTCCAGTTACTTTCTATCAATTTTGAAATTTCATCTTTTTGGCTTTCAAATTGGCCAATTGCTTCCTGATATTCCTCTGGCACATCGCCTCCTGCAAAAACTTTACTCCTAAGATAATCTACCATTGTCTCGGTTTGCTCCAGATAGTTCTTGCTGGTCGACTCAGATATAACTTCCTTAGACACAAGAGACCATCCTTCCTTGATTGCTTCAGACTTAAAAAATGCCTCATCTTTATACCAATCAGTATCAAAAAATATCTTTCCGCCATCTTTAGTCTTGCCGGAAAGAAGGCCATTTATCTTTTCCATAGTCATCGGCTCGCCTCGGGCAGCAGTACCCGTTCTATATATAAGCATTTGATCGAGTTCCTTAGCTCTTTCCAGTTCGCTTCTTGAAAAGGGAATATCTGGTACTCTATCCACCTCTAAACCAAAAGCTTTTTTAATCTCGTCTGGACCGATAAAATCTTGGTTCATTATTTCCTTTGCCTCAGAAAACTTTACCCCCTCAACTCTTAGAACCTCTTTGACTGAATCCGGAATGGCCGGGTCCTGCAAAATATCTTCTATGCCGATCTCGACTTGATCTCTTAGGCCAACTCCCTCTGGGCGTGATTCATCCTCAAGACCCAACCTTCTTGAGTCGGGCTGAGGAGTGTATCCTACATGAGAGATTAGCTCTTCAATCTTCTGCCTGTCTTCGTCTGACTCTAGTTTATTCGAATAATAATATCTTAGAGCTTGCTGAAAAGTTTCATTGATATCTCCGCTGTAAAACCTCATTACAAAGTCTCGTACCCGTCTTGGCTCCATTCTATCATCAAAAGTAAACTGTTGCGGTTGATCGGCAGCAATGGTTCTATTTTTCAAAAGCTCTTTCGCTGCCCTATGAAACTCTTCATACTTTGCCTCCACTTCGCTAATACCGGGAATTTCAGCAATTTGCTGAGAAGAAAGAGTGTCTTCATGAGATTCTAGGTAAACTTCTTCGGGAATAACATCGCCATTTTCCGAGACCAAGCCAAAGAGACTTTTGGTTGAAAAAGAGAAAGTATTTTCGGGTAAATTGCTCGCTTCTTTCTGGTAGACCCATCTTCTTAACTGAGCCGGATCTAGCGGTTCACGACCAAAGTAACCTTTTCCGGGCGGATTAGTGAGGGCAATTAATTTCGTCTTATCTTTCGATACAGGAACGGTTTCTGAGGCATCTTCCGATAGCACAACATCTCCATCACGCTCAAGGGCATCTAGTACCTCATGCAGGCGGATTACAATGTTTGGCGCTGCCGCATTATATTCATCAAGGATGATAACTTTTATTTTTCCTTCTTCCTGTCTTAGGCCGGCCGTAACTCTTCCATCGGCAAAAACGAACTCGGGATCATCAGGTTTGGTTCGATGAGGATTTGGAATATATCGGCCCATTAAATCTTCAACATCCGTGGCCTTATTCAAGTTAGCATAATGAACTTCCCAGCCAAGTTCCGCACACATCTTTCTGGCTGCTGTAGTCTTACCGATACTAGTCCCGCCTTCGATAAGAGTAGGGTCGCCCGACTGAAAGCCGATGGCAATCTTCTGCTGTAGCTCCAGGGTAAATCGATCATTTATATAGTCAGTATATTTATCTCTCTCTGGTATAAAGGGGCTTGGCACATGCCCTTTTTCTAATCTTACCCCTAGATATGAAACCGAGGTTTCATCCTCCGCAATCGGAGCGAGAGTCTCGCTTTTTTCTTCCTGATGCTTATCCTCTACAGGCTTTTCCTGCTCAGGATCGGTAAGTAAACTAAATTCCGGACTAGACATGGGCATCTCCATTTCTGAAAGCCATACCAACTGATGAGAGAAAATTAAAATCCTCCTTTTCAAGGTCGAAGAGATGATGCTTTGTGGTTAAAAAGACTATTGATCGGTTTTTATAATCAATATTTTTTAGCATCTTTTTCATGGTTTTTTTATCAAAAAGCTCAATCTGACCCGTTGGAAACTGAGCCGCAAAATCATAGGAATCTTTGCCATTCTCTGTTTTTAAAATCACGTAAAGTTTCTTATGATCTTCAAGGTTGTCAAGCAAGTCAAAAGCATGAGCAGCTCTTCTAAACCCCTTGTCTTCAAGCCACCTCTCAAAATGAGAAAGCTCATTTTCATGTTTGGCCACGATTAGAGAAACTTCTTTTTGAGACAAAGAATATTCTAAAAAGGTTGAAAATTTTTCCTTTATCATAACGTAATTTTATTAAAATTTATCAAAATTAGCAATAGCTTCACGGATGAGGTCGGCCAGCTTTCCAGCCATTTCCTTTACATTTACATTGGAAATACTATTTGGGTAGTAATTTTCAACATGATTTGTATCTGGACCGATGCCCAATCCAATTAACTTTTGATCCGTTGAGCCAATAATTTTTTGCACCACAGATCCAAGCTCATACTTTGCTCTTGGATGGGCAGAAGATTCCTCCGGCAAGCCATCTGAAAGGACAATAAGAAACTTTTCTTTCGCTCTTTGTTTTGCCAGTCGCTCCGATGCCTGCTCAACAGCCCAACCGTCATCGTTCCACCTGTGTCCGCTACCCGCAACTTCTTGAAGCATACCGCCCATGTTTTCTCGTTTTTGGTTTGATATGTCCTCACCAAAGTTTTGATAATCATAAATCCTGTTGTTAAAGCCCAGAATCTCTGTTTGGATTGATAATCTGTTTAGCACTTCAGATAACACAATGACTGCCTTAAAAGTTTCCTTTATCTTTTCTCCTCGCATTGATCCTGATAAATCAGCAAGCAGACTGACAGCATAATCCTTTTCTTGGGGCAATTCTCTCTTTTCCCACGCCTTACTCTCCATTGCAGATACGCCCTTGGCTTTTTCTTGTATTCTTCTTTTGATATCAATTCTTTTTCCTGACCTAAATCCGCTTTCCCATTGGCCAGATCTTCTCATAACAAAAATTTCTCTTAAATCTTGTTCAAGCTGGTCAATAATGGGTAAAACCTCTCGGCGATGTCTTTCATAGGCATTAGCGTCTTTTGATAGCTCTTGTTCTATAAATTCTCTGTATTTTCTCACTTCATCGGACTCTTCCGGGGTAATTGGTTCGGTCGTAGTTGCCTTACTTTCTAACGGTATCTCAGATTCTTCGCCTCGTTCGGCTTTTTTCTCCGGGCTATCTGAGAGTTTCCCTCCCAATTCCTCATCTAGTTCTTTTTCAAAATCAGACAATGCCGCCCTTGCTTTTTCTGCAAGTTCTCGCTTTTGATCTTCCGGCAAAGAATTAATATAATCTTGGATTTTTTGTTTCAACTCGTCGGGTAAAGAGCTTAAATCAATTGGTTTGCCTCGTGTGCCAGCTTCTGTTTGTTCCTGTACCTCAGCACCACTCTGCATGGCTTGTTCGATTGCTTCTTCTAATACCTTTTGTTCTTCTGGCGATAGATTATCTTCGAGTTCTTGAGGTAACCCCGAGCCACCCTCTTCCTCACTTGTTTGCATCTGGCCTAGGAGTTCTTGCATATTTTGATCTTCCATATCCTTCTCAACAAGTTTTTGAAACTCAGGCCAAATTCTTTCTAGGTTTATTCGATAAGAGGCCTCAGCATATTTTTTGATTGTCTCTTCACTTGAGTCAGCTTCTTCTCTTGACGGATAGCGCCACCATGAGTCGCTTGCCGCATTCAAAGTCTTTTCAACAACCTCTCGAACTTCTTTTGGTAAATCTTCGCTTACAGAAAATTTTTCACCTTTTTGTTCTTTGTGCCACTGCTTAATATACTCAAAGCCAGCTTGCATAAAACGAGGCTGATAACCGAGCTCATCACTTGCTTTCTGCGCAGATTCTTGCTTAAGTTCCATACTGTCTTTATACGCCACATCCATTTGACTTCTAAATCTTGGGTAGTTTTCAGCCACAAAGTTGTTATCTCTGGGATCTTCAATCGCATTCATCATGAAAGAAAAACCGGGCTGCTTCCAAGTCTCGAGAGGAATCGATTCTGTCCGAGAGATACGGCGATGTCCTCCCTCGTGAGAAATAACGAATCTTAAGTAGTCCATGGGTTTTTCAATAAGATCTTTAGGATCGACTTTGATTTCATTTTTCTTAAAATCCCAGTGCCAACCCATACCCGGTTCATTCAGCTCTACAGGGATCTGAAAATCCTTACCAATAAAGTAGGCAAGAGAAGAAAGAACTCTTCTTTTTTGTTCGATTGCCGTCTTTTGCTCCTCAGAAAAATGAATTTCTTGGTTTTCAATATCACCAGAATTCAGATCGTTGTAAGTGTGCTGATTTTCTGGAAAAGCTGTTTGATTGTTAAATTGTTGACTTTCTCTTGTTTCCATTTGATTCAAGCTTATCTAAAAAGGGTATAAATTACAATCCTAAGAAACTTCGTAAAAATCGCTCTAACACTTATGGATTCCCACTCAAAAATATCCTTGGGTTCACGGGGATATGCATAACTTCGATCTGAAAATGGAGATGCGGACCGGTTGACCAGCCGGTATTGCCCCTGGTACCGATGACTGTTCCCATGTCAACTTCTTGCCCCTTAATAACGTTTATAGTATTCAAGTGGCCGTATAGCGAGGTGACAAAGTGGCCGTGATCAATAATGACATGACGGCCGAAACCCCAAGGATCGCTGTCGGCATAAATAACCTTGCCTTTCATAAAAGCTTCAACCGGCGTGCCGACGCTGTGGTTCGGGTCGGCTATATCAATTCCCGTATGAAACCGCTGAAACGGAGAAGGCTGGCCAAACTCCAGACTCACTGGGCCCGAAACCGGCCAGATAGCCGGCCCTGCAATATGATCAATGACCGCTCCGGTCTTCGGATCGTGAATATCAACTTGAAGAGTCTGAGGGTTCTGGCTGGCAAGAGCTCCGGAAACCGCGTCAATCCCGACTTGGGTAATCATTAAAACGGCAACCACCGGAATCAAGCAAACAGCCACGAGAGTTATGAACGCGAGCCTAATTTCCTTTTTCATTGAGTAGGCGCTTGCGATTATCTTAATAGCGGCCGGGTTCATTTTTTCAAGCCTTTCTTAGTTCGGCCGGATCGGTAGTAATTAAAGGATGCTCTTCTTCCGAAGCCGTAACCTTAACCGCCACATGGTGCTGATCGGCGATAATGAGAGCCTCGCCGCGCTCGCAGGTCAAAAGAAACTTCTGCTCATATTCGCTCAGTCCAAACTCGATACCGACATTTTTAATAGTAGTCGTGTCTTGCCTCATTAGGATTCTAAGGGCGCTTTGCGAAGCAATGGCCCGTCCGTAGTTATTTGAGAGAAAGTCATTGGCCTGCTGAGAAATAATACTGACTCCGAGATAATACTTTCTCGCCCGCCTGACAAGTCCGGCAATAAATCTGGCGCTCTCTTCATGTTCAAGCATCAGCCAGGCCTCATCAATGACAAGGGTTCTCTTGCAGGTTTTGTTTTTGACCTGATTTTGGACGAACTGGGCGATAATTAAGTGCATGATCTGGCGGAGAGATTCCGGCAGGTCTTTGGTGTCAAAGACTACCAGCCTATTCTCGAGCTCTATATTTGTCTGGGAGTTAAACACCTCAGATAGTGACCCGTCGGTATATTTTTCCAGCCTTCTCCTTAGTCCGTCTTGCTTTAGAGTTGTAAGCATTCGGGCAAAGTCACGCAGTTTTGGATAAGGTTTGTCGTTCTTCTTTTTAGTTTTTCTCCGTGAAAAGCCGGCTTCCCTGTAAGTTTTGATGATTGCCTGGTCTACGACTGACTTTTCTTCCGCTGAAAGCCCCTCGGCCATCAGAGAAATTATCTCGGTCAGCGACTGGACGTGGTCTGCAAAGCCGTCGGCTTCATTATATGTATTAACCGAGAGATCAAAGGGATTAATCTTTTCTTTTGAATGGACAGAGAGCTTTATATACGTTCCCTTGACCGAGTCGGCCAGCTGGCGGTATTCCCGTTCGGGATCTATCACAATTACTTTTGTCCCTTGCATCAGGTGCCTTAAGATCTCTACTTTGGCAGTGTAGCTCTTACCGGCTCCTGACTGGGCAAAAAGGATGCTGTTCGCGTTCGGGAGTTTAAAGCGGTCGACAATCACGAGAGAATTATTCGATCTGTTTATGCCGTATAGAACCCCCGAATCATGGACATACTCGGATGATATAAAGGGAAATGTCATGGCGGCCGACGAGCTGTCTAAGTTTCTTTTTTGGGCCAACTGGTTGTCGCCCCTTGGCAGCACCGACTGGAGGCCCTCTATTTGCCTGTAAGACGCGTGCTTAGTATAGAAAAGCCTTGCGGCGAGAACAGTCTCCAAGAGCTTTGTTACCTTATCGAGTTCTACGAGAGAATCGGCAAAAAGTGTTATATACAAAGAGACTTGAAAGAGATTTTCCTGTCCTCTTTGAATCCTGTCTCTTAGCTCCATGGCCGATTCCAGAGGGTCGAGCAGCTCGGCCCCGATAATCCGTCCGTCTCGCTCCATCGCTCTTTTGGTAGATG
Source organism: bacterium (assembly GCA_021796415.1). Taxonomy (GTDB): domain Bacteria; phylum Patescibacteriota; class CPR2; order UBA1875; family JAJYID01; genus JAJYQQ01. The sequence continues at coordinate 28,223 of JAJYJC010000002.1, read as the reverse complement.
TAAGCTCGGTGATTTTGCGGTTTAGTTTAGGCAGAGCCATAGTGGCGTCAACCGGCTCAATGTGATATGAGATATCGACGTTATGGTTGAAGTTAATAAGGTGGTTCAGCCATCCGCTTGAAGAAGTGTAGGGATAACCGGAAACAAAGATTGTCTTCATAAACTGGCCGTCTATTTCAATGTGGTTTGCGCTCTCTTCCAGCCCTGCGTAAGTGATGAGGTCGAGCTGATCCTGTTCTCCGACATGGAAGGCAAAAGCCTGTTCCTGGCGCGCGCGTTCTTTACTGCTCGGGCGATGAAGCCTTTTTGGCTTAAATGATGTTAAGTTCATTTGTTTTTCCTATTATTACTTCAGACAGCGGTTGGGATTTGGCAAGCGCCGGGTTATAGAAACTGTAGAAGAGGTCAAGGATTTCCAGGCTTTTAAGCGGGCTTACTTTCATTCCCAGTTTTTCCAGTCCTTTAATGATAATTTCCTGTTCCAGCGTGAGCTGTTCTTTGGCAATGTTGAAGTCGCTTGCCGCCTTGTTCTCATAAGGGATGACAATGTAGAAGCGGCGCGAGAGTATCTTATTGCCCGAAACGAGCTTGCGGATAAAGTTTGAATAATGTTTTAGCTGGTCTCTATAAATCTTTTGCTCCTCCTTGGCCCTTTCCGAAGTCAGATTCTCCAAATACTGCTCGATATCCAGGGCTCTTACGCGGATCAGAATTTGGATCGGAGTGGTCAGAGAGTTTAGAAATGCCTGAAAGTTGTCGATGAGGGCGTCTTGTTCGGCTTCGCTTTGGAGCTCAAAGTTGACCGAAGAGGCGGCAAGAACCGCGCGGTAGCGGTTGCCGGGCAAGATGAGAATATCATCCCTGACTTCCCTGATGCCGATTTGGGATCTCGCCGAACCTTTAGCTTTTATCTGTTTTAAGGGAAACATCAATTCCTCCTTTCTTGGTAAGCTCTAAACGAATATTTAATGACGGATCTGTTAAGAACCGGTCCAGCATGGACTGGTCGAGTTTGGGTTTTTCCGGGACTGCCTGCTTTTTCTTGGTCAAATCATTATTTACCTTTGCCGTCTTTTTTGCTTTCTCGAGGACGGCGACGTCTCTTGTTGCGAGATCGTTCTTGGTAAAAAGATAAAGGCGGGGTCTTAGGGCGTACCGAAGCAGTATCATGAGCCGGTCGGCCATAGTCTGCCCTTTGACGCGGAGAGCCAGGAGGCCGAGGATGAGAAACTGAACGACGATAGCAATGATTTTTATAACGCTCAAGCGGGAGCTTGGGGGAACGATAACATAGATTATGGTGCCGAGAACCAGGGAAATGACGAGGAGCAGGATCTGAGGGAAGGTCATATTGCCGGCAATTTTGTCCTCGATCGTTGTGATTTGAGCTGGCACTACGCTTGTTTTCATTTTGTACTCGCTTTCTGAGCCGCCGCTCTGGACGATGATGTCCCGCTGGCAGACGAGCTCATTACATTTAGTAGCTGGCCGCCGTATTTCTTGAACGTTCCCGCTGTCTGTGCGGATAGGGCGAGTTGAGTCGTGGTTGCCGTGCTTTTAAGTAGTATAGAAAGAAGAGCGATACCGATTAGAACGGAGATGATCGGATTTGTCCCCTGCTGGCCGGGTATGGTAAGAAAAGCCGAGGCCAGTTGAATGATAACGACATGGATAAAAATGGAAAAGAGCGTCACAAAATACATTCTGACTGCGTTTTCGGCGAAGTTGGACGCCTTAGGCAGAAGCCAGAGCAGGCAGACCAGCGGTGAGATAACGGCGCCGAAGGCAAGGATCATTAAACGGCTGATATAGAAAAGAAGCAGAACTATGGCTAGGACCACAAAGATAATCATAAATATCAGAGTAATGAGAGCCGTTGAACCGCTGACAAGGGCGGCCGGGTCAAAGGCGTTTAGGATCCAAGCTTGGCCCAGACCTCCGGTGGCGTTAAGAACTGCATGGATTAAGGTTTGGCAAAGGAGGATGATCCAGTCAATCAAAAATATTGAGGTGTTGGCGACAAGGAAAGCAAGACCGATTCTCGGCATGAGCTGTTTGACGCTGAGCTCTTCAAAGCCGAAGGTCGAGGCGCTCATGACATGGAGGCCGAGGAGCGCGATAACAACGGCGAAAAGTGAATCGGTAATGCCGACCATTAAGAGCCAAAACTTAAAAACAACTGAGTTGGTTGATAAGGCCGGAGTGTTTGTAAGAAACCAGGTAATGCCGTCTATAATCGGCTTTGTCGCCGACTGAACAATGTTTTGCAGGAAACCGGAAATAGCGTCAAGAAGTATTTGGGCCAGCGATCCGTTTTGGGCAGCCGGCTGAATGGGAGCTAAGTTTAGAGCCGTCCCGATACCGCCGGAACTTGACGGAGTGAGCGCTCCGTTTAGGATCGAGGAAATGACACTGGCACCGATAACGATTACGAGCCCGATCAGAGCTTTTCTGATAGTTCTTTTGGCCTTATCAAGCGCCTCTGGTTTCCCCGTGGAGGTTATATATAGATACCCTCCGCCGATCAGGAAAAAGACAACGGCAATGGATGCTAAGACAGTAAGAGTTGTCAAAGTGTCGCGGGCAAAACCCTCAACATCAGCGTTGGAAGCGGCAAAAGTTATGGTTGGAATGAGTGAAGTAATCGCCGCGGTAAATATGGCAGGGATTAATTTCTTCATCGTTTTTTCCTATCTGCCGAATGCCGTTGTCGCGAGTTCGGCTATTATATTTGAGATAACAAAGGCGCCGATCGAAACCGCCAGTCCTAGAGCTGAAAAGATAATAGTTCTTTTAGACTTGTCGAGATGTTCTGGGTTACCTGAGCTTGTGATGTAGCCGATACCGCCCATAACAAAAAAACCGGCTGCAAGCAGGCCGGCCAGTGTTACGAGCACTTGTATAATGCTCTGGGCAAAACTTTGTACCTTAGAGAGATCGGCAGGGGCCGCAAAGGCCGGTGTAGCCGATAGAAGCGTTAATGATAGAACTGTCAGGAGAGAATGAAAACGTCGCATAGGGATCCTTTCTTCCCTCCTGCCCCTCCTATTTGATTTTAATGGCAAGACTTTAACATAAGAGGTTTATCAAGTCAAGAACTTTTTTTGTCTTGTTTTTTTGTCTTGTTTCATATGGTACCGTTCTGAACCCCAATGGTTTACGGAATTTAAATGGCCCCCAACCTTTTTAAGGTTGGGGGCCAATGAGTCGCTGAGTGTCAGCCCCGTCAAAACGGATTTTGACAGATATATTCGTTTCTTCCTATTTAACTCGTTCGATACGACTCCTTTCACTAGTCAATAGGGAAAGTTTCAAAGTTCATGAGGCTAAAGCCTGATCGCCGTCAGGAAGTCCGGGTTGAAAAACTATACTTGAGAACTTCCTAATAGCAGTTTTGATGAGCTCGTCTATGTCTCCAATGGCAACCCCCAGAAAAGTTGCAAACTCCGCGGGCGTCTTGTCATGAAATTCCATGCCAAGATCCCACATAAGTGCATGCTTGAGACTTCCCGGCAGTTGATTAAGGGCGCTTTTTATGAAGGATAACTGTTTTGGGTCGTATTCTGGTTCTGGTAGAGACCGAGGGTCAGCAATTATATCCGCGAGGATCATTCTGCTACCATCTCGCCCAGACTCTATTTCATAGTCAAATGATATGATAGGATTTTCGATCTCCTTGATCAGATATCGGTAATATATCCTCCTTTCAAATGCTACCTTGAAATAGCCAGAAAAACCACCGAATTCGTCGCCCCAATCGAATTCCTCCATAACTTCAACTAGCCATAGACTGCCAAAAGCCCTGAATTCTTCTCTGTTGTACTTATTGTCAGAAGTCAGATGCCTTACCTTGACTTGATGCTCATAAAAATGCCTTGCATAGCTCTCTGCTAGTGGCAGGTAAGAGAGGATTAGCCTCTCTCTGCTTGATTGCCAATTAGCAATCTCCTCCACCGACTTTTTGAGGAAATGTGCAATTTCGACGTCTGTCGCAGCTCGTCCTAATTGTTCTCTAAGCTGTCTCATGGCTGGAAAGAGAACATTGAGCTTGCCTTGCTTTACTAAGGATCGCTCATATTCCTCTGAAGGGGCCAAGGGATGTCTTCCTATCTTCCTCTTCAGCGCAAATTTCTGAAACAGCTTCTCCTCATCGGGGTTAAAGCCAGCAACAGTGACCGCCTTTTCCCAGGAACCAAAGTAGTAACAAGCCGCACTCCAAAGACCATAATGATTTTCTTGTATGGCCTTATAGTTGATACTGCCGCCTTTGGCTTTGATCTCTTTGAATCTAGAAATGACCTTGTCTTTATCCCAACTTTCAGAAGGCTTTCCAGATCTCTTAACCAAGCTTTCTTGGTCGGGATCAAAACCAGACGCTATGATTGCTTTTTCCCATGAACCGAAGTAACGGCAAGCTGCAGCCGCAAGGCCACTGTAGCCATTTTGTCTCAATGAATTATAACTGATGGCTTCTCCGTTGAGCTTGATTTCATGCAACTGGGCAATGATCTTATCCTTACTCCATTGCTTGTAAGTACCACGCCATTTCCTGGAAGATTTCCGTTTAGACTGAGGCGTAGTCTTGACCACTGCTTCTTTCCGGGCATTATTGCTCTTAGTAGGTTGGTTTTTAGCTCGTTCCTTTTTGGGATCTAGCCCGGCTGCAACAACAGCTTTTTCCCAGGAACCGAATCTCTTCACCATAGCCGAACGCAATGATCGGTGGTTGTTAATCAGGTACTGCGTGTTAACCGGTTCGCCATTCTTTTTCAGAGATTTAAGCGTGTTGATGACAACTTCCTCAGTCCATATCCTTTGCCTACCCCTTCTACCCATTAGTCTCACCTCTTTTCAATGTTCAATAAATAAGTCCACACTCTTGTGGACCCTCTATACACTAAAAAGATTATACTATATTTTAACGTTTACTGCAACCGGTAATGCGGGACTACCTGCCAGCTTTGAGCAGATGGGACCGAATCTCAAGATTATTTCTTGGCAGCCTCTTCATCAAGCCGAACTAAACAAAATCGCAAGGAATATCTATCGTATACACAATAATCGGAGATGTATCGCAGAAACGATCTTTGCTGAGCACTTTTTACCCAAAGAAAAAAGGACTCTTTTTTTCAAAAAGTCCCCTGTGGCGGGGACAAGACATTTTTCTTGTCCCCGCCTTTCTCCAATTACAAGCGGAATATATGACATTAGAGTTTCAGTAAACTGTTACGGTAACTTCCCGCTTCCTTCTCTGATACCTCCTTTACTCCCCAAAAGTGTTGGTTGAGCCTTGAGAGAGCAGCATCAAACTTCCCAGATTCTATACTGCAGTAGGCAATGGTTCGAGCGGGGTTGTCGTTATCTGGATGACTACCAACAAGTTCCAACCCTGAGATATCGCGTAAAACAGTTAACTCCTCGGGAAGGACCCAGGTGTTGAACCTTGCATACCTTTTTCCGGTCTTCTGTCCAGCATTCATCTTTACTCACCTCCATTGCTGAATTCGCTTTGAGCGTTTTCAAGCCAATGAAAATCCCACCTCACAGAAGGAAACATGAGGGTATCATTTTCTCCCAAAGTGGGATAACCAGTAACGGAAATCTGAGGCTGATTATTTGCATCTCGCGCCTCAAATTCAAAACTTTTCGCCCCTTCGTTAATGAGGGCTATGGTTTTGTTTTGCATCCAGACCAAGACCGCTCCCAGGTCGTCCAACTTCGCGCAAACCTCACCATCCTTATCAGTAATAGTGATCATGAGAATACATCTCCTTTTCAAAGTTCGAGCTTTTCAAAAAGGTTAGAGTCCTATCCTCCAACCTTATCTAGCTAATTTGAGTACCTTATTATAGCTGATTTTGCCCGTTTTTACGAGGCGTAAAGAAGATTTCGGTTAGACAGAGAAAAGCCCCTGTAGTACAGGGGCTTTTGATTCACTGACAACATCAGTGATTTTGACAGGGTCATCCGGGGGGACCGAAGACTTGATCAGCCATCATAATTGCAGACCTTAACCTCCAGGCCGCCAACTCATCGAGTTGTCTGATGAGTTCCGGTGACGGATCAAACAGTTCGGAAGGAACAGAGACCGGCTTTCCATTGCCTTCTGTTTGCATGCTCATTGCGAGTCCTCCTTTCACTGATACTCAGTGAGGCCAACAAATTCAGCCAGGTCCTCCGAGGGTCATGGGCGGGGTTGAGCGGTTGCGTTCCGCGTAGAGAGCTCTCCTGTATTCATCCTCTTCTTGTTTAGTGAGCCCATCCCGGAACTTCGCATACATTTGATTCCACCGGCGAGCGATCGTCCTTTTCTCCCGTTTTGTCATGAGTAGACCTCCCCTCCGCAGGGATTAGAAACGAGTTTATTCCGTAGTTCGCCCCAGGCTCGACCTTCCTTCAGGAGAATCTCCTCCATCGCCCCGGCAGGGATTCTGTCGATGACATCCTTTGCCATGTTCGACTTTCTGAAGGTGCCTTGCGGCTTGGCAGTAATCCGCTTAATCTGTTCCTCGGATAATTTCATTTCTGTCCTTTCAGATTTCTGACCCATCGTCGAAAACAAAATGTCCCACAGGTCGATTAATTTCTTCCGGTTCAATACCTTCCAGCGCTTCTTCAAGAACATTGAAAAAGGCCTCATCGAGGATGTAATGATAGCCCTCGCCAAAGTTAATAAAACCCCTGAGGACTTCCGCACCCGAGCTTTCGTCGTAGGCATCAAACCAGCGGAGAAAATATCGATGCGAGATGGGGTCAAAGAGGAGAGGAGCAGCCTCAGCCTCATATTCAAGATGGTCCATTATCCTTTGGATAATATGCGGGGCTGTGATCTGACAAATCACTTCTTTATGCTGACCCACAAGTAGCTTGACAATTTCCAAATAGGTAATATTTTCCGAACCCTGGAGTTTCAAGTTTCTGCACCTCCTTCAAATTATTGCTTGGGTAACAGTCAGTGCCGTATAAACAATTTAACACTAAACTAATTATAGTCAATCAGTTTAAAAAACAAATAAAGCCTCGAAAAGGGACCTTTAAGCACAAAAGTTCAAATATAAAAATGGGTCTATTTTACGACATAAATTTTATACCTATATTAAGCTAAGATATCAACCTTGGTGGCAGAGACAGAACTTGAACACATCTTTAATTACGTTTTTTAAAAAGAAGTGAAGCTAGTCCCACAGCAATCATTGCAATGACAATACTCCCTAAGATATCAACCGGATAATGAATATGTGCCAGTACTCTTGAAGTGCCAACTATTAGTGCAAGAATAGCAAGCAAGACACCAGCATTCTTCTTAACTCGATAGATACTAAGAGCAACCAGCATTGAAATCAAAGTATGATCTGATGGAAAACCATTGTCTGGGGAATGAGGAATCAAGGGTTGGATGTTTTGAACTACAAAAGGTCTAGTGTCGTAGAAAAGATGACTGGATATAAAAACCATGATTAAAGCTAAGGGACCCGCTATAACTGCCAGTTTAATGAGTCTAACCTTATCCTGCTTATCTGCTTTCAAGAAAACAATTATGGCAATCAAGACAATGATTAGGTATAGATATTTTGCGGTAAGGACTATTAAAGTATTCATAAGGGAAATTATAACAAATTTTGGCGTCTTTAGATATTGATAGTGGGGCGGTGCGATATAGTTTGCCTCATTATCTTTTAAAGTTTTATAAGAAAAGATGTACTAAATTAATAACCATGCTCCAGCTAATAAAGAACGAAAGAATAAGCAGGGTAGCGCCTACTGGTAGGATGATTAACATATTCGTGAGGAAGTTATCTTTTTTGGGGTCAATTTCTTTCGTATCAAAGGTTTTTAAAAGCTTATCATTGGCTTCAATTATTTTTGTTCCAAAGTAAGCGCCATGCAAAGAGGTTTTACCGTCTGAGGTGTAGTTGTCTGCCAGCTCCTGATACATCTCGATGTGTATTTTACTTTTATTTTCAAATGCAGCAGTTGCTTTAGTCATTGATTTATTGACATTATCTAAATTATTCTCATATATGTTTTTTACTTTGAATATGCCGTAAATAATAACAAAAATTAACAGAGATTCCCCTGAAAGGAATAGCCACACATTTTTTACTTGGCTGATTGCTACGAAACCAAATCCAGCAATTACTCCGGAGATTTGAGCAATTTTATAACCAAAGTCAATTAATCTTAACAATAGATTTATTGCTGAATCGCCATATTCTCGAACAGTGTCACTATATAATTTGTAGAAACTTTCTCTCTCTTCTCCAATCGCAGTGATTTCCTCATTGGTCAATTCCCTCAATTGGCCCTTTGGGTCTGTTTTTGTTTCATTTTTTGTCACTTCATTTGTCATAAAAGAACCTAATTTATAAATATATTATACAGAAGTCGTGCTCACATTACCAACTTCCAGTTTTTTAAGTGTACAATGGAAATTGCGAGATAGCAGACTTATGATATCAAAGAAAAAAGGAGAGGTACTGCATGCGGATATAAAATCCACATCCTCTCCCATACTGAACGTTTGAGGCTATCTTCGCCTGTAAAGCACAAGTACGCAAAAAGCCTCACCGATCAGACCTATCACTGAAAAGATCCCCCACATAAGAGAACTGTAGACCTTATCGGCAACAACTGCAAATACGGCAAATGCCGCAAAGGCAGCCGCAAGAAAAAGCAAACGGTCTCCTGTAAGAACCTTGACTGGTCCCATCGTCATTCACCCCTTTCTTATTCGATTGGTTTTCGCTCATCCTTGGCGGCATAAAGCGCGCCGATAGCAAAGCAAACCGATAGCACAACCAGCACCAGAATGATACCCGTCAATGCAGTCAAGTTCACCCGACTGACATCAAATGACATCAAGGCTACCGCGATTACCAGAACGAGCGTCTGACAAAAAACGACTATTAACCAATATACAGTGCTGAACTTCATGCCATAACGAGCCTTAAAAGATTCACCCCTTGTTACCATCTTTCATTTACCTCCCGTTTTCCCCGAAAGCCTTCTCGGGATATATTGAGACAAGGGCACATACAATGCCATAAAGCAGACTGAAAGGTATAAAGGCAACGGATACCACGAGGAGAATCAGTATTATGAAACCCCCGAGAGTTCTCTCATCCGCCAGGACGAGATGCAACACAGAGAAATATTGAATTGCCCCTGCGACCATAGCAACAAGAAAACCGCCATAAGAGGCTTTGCGCCAGCTCTTTTTGATCTTTTTGAGCTCTTCCTTTGACACCATCTTTCATTCACCTCCGTCGTTTTTCTGAGATTAATCCTCCTACACCAAGCCATACACAGACCGCTGCGATAAGGCAAGGCGTTACGCTTGCGGTGATGATAGCTTTCCCGATCGCTGTATCAGCCATGGGTATTCCATAAGCGAGACACCCAATGATGATGAAGTTGCAGAAGACAGCCACCGCCAAATACCAAAGCGGGTCAATCTTTCGCCTCTTCTTTTGCAAGCGGCCTGCAACAACTGCAATACTGCTTTCCATCTTCACTCACTCCCTTTCCAATGCGTCTTTGATGAGACAAAAATCATTAACCCTATACCGATCAAAACCGGCATCGGAGTAATCCATTGGACCATTGTCGGATGAGTTGTCTGCAATTGAAAGAATGCTGCAAAGAACATAACAACTACGCTTGTCAACGACAGTGTTGTGCCCCACAAAAGGCATTTCCAATCGAAAGGACTTAGCGGCCTTTTTAAGTTATTTGCATTAAAGCGCACACGAGCCTTCATTCTCTTCTCCTTTTCAAGGTTGCAAGCTTTGAAAGCTTAGGGTTACCCCCAAACTCATCCGGCTAATTTGAGTACTTATTATAGCTGATTTTGATTTAAATTGGAATGCAAAAACCAAGTTGCTAAGCACTTTTTACCTTTATTTTGAAGCTCAAAAGGAGTAAAATATAAGCTCTAAGAGAGATTTATTCAGTCAATAAATCTACACAAGGAGGATAAGTGCCATATATTTATATTGATGAGAGCGGACAATTTAACAAATCAAAAGATGGTGAATATTTTGTAGTTGGTTCGTTTACCGTTGGTGACCCAAGGCGCACGGAGAAAAGGTTTAGGTCATGGCACAAAGAAAAGTTTCCTCGCAAGATGAGAAATCAACCTGAGGTTAAGTTTTCTGACGTAAATATTCAAGATGAACTGAGGATCAAAACCGTCCAATACATCGCTGACTTGGATGTAAGAATTAGGTATTCTTATCTTAAAAGGAAAAATATTCCCGAAGAGTTTATTCATAAAGGCAAAATCAAGGCCGGGGAACTCTATACGCAGATTATAGGAGATACACTGGAAATGTATTTGCCAATAGCGGACAAGGAGTTTAGAGCATTTTGCGACCAGAGACATTTAAAAGGCATCAAAAGAAGTCAGTTCAATTCATTGTTACAGGCTCAGCTCTTACCTAAGATGTCGAAAAATACTCTTATTCAAATAGAGATGGTTGATTCTACTACCAGTGCAAATATTCAAATAGCTGACTGGATAACGGGTTGTATAGCACATTATCTAGAGGACAAGAAGCATGGGAAAATATATTTCAAGATCCTTAAAAATAATATAATTGGCGATGGTAAGGAACTATTTAGCTAAATAAAAAACCCAAGCCAACGGCTTAAGTTTTTTGGGAGGCAGCGTCTCCCGAAGTGGTGTTCTGAGACTTTAGTCTCGGATGCTCCGAGGGAACATCTCAGCGCTTCGAAAGCTATTATTGCATACCTCGAACTAATAATACCTCACTAATATACACATGTCAAGCAGATAAAGGCATAATAAGAGCTTTTAAAAGGCTAGTTTTTGTAAGATTTTACAGTTTGTATACATAACAATATAATCAAGAGCATGGAAACCATCAAAAAACCAAAAGATTTCGTCCAAATTGCAAATCAAATTGAAAAAGATTTTGGTTTGGAATTTGTTGAAGAAATTACTGACAATGTAAGTAACCGGATATTTAAATTTAATTGTGCAAATGACTCAGAAATTACCCATCTTTTAAAATATGTTCCTTTTGGTTCCTTTGAACCTAGGTGTTATAGAGATATTTTACCTCAAGTTAAAGAGGAGTTTACTGTTTTAAACTTGCCAAAAGCAGACCACGTTTACTCCACTAATGAAGCAAATGGTAGCTATATACTTTTGCCATATTATGGAGGTAATAGATTCGACTTTAATACATCTGATATGCTGCTTGCGGAAGATATGGTTAAAATTGTTAAAGACCTGATAAAAGTTAATGTAGAAGATCTTTTACAAAAAGATGATGTTTTTCTTTATCAAGCAAAAGCCGAAGAAGTCAGATTTTGGGAAAGATTTACTGGAGCTTTGGAGATGAACTTAATTAAATCATCAGAGGAAACGAATATTAGAAAAGAGGCAGATAACTTATGGCGAGAATGTGAGGGACGGCAAAAAGTGATAATGAGTAATTGTGATTTTAATCCCAGGAATGTTATAAGGCTGAGCACAGGGAGATTAGTATTGATTGATTGGGACGGTATTCAACAACCCTTAGAAGCCCTTTTGACTTATCCATGGGCATTAAATTGGTCACATCCTGACTGGCAAGAGAAATACGCTAAAGAATTTGAGAAACAGTTACCCGTCAATCGTGAAAATATTAGACTACAGCTTATGAATATATCTTTAGTGAGAGCCACAGATGAGAAGAATCACAATAACAGTCATGGAGATCAAATGGCAGATAAACTGATGGATTATTTTCGTGATAGCATGCAGGGTTTTAACTCTCTTGTAGATATAATTGATAAAAACGTAACATAATTTTGTATATGAAAAATTCGCAGTTTAATAAAAGATGGCATTCACCTACAAATGTTTTTATGCATTTGGATGAACTTGCTGTTTCGATAGGTCAAGATAAGCTAGAAAAAAATCCCAGATATCAAAAAGCTCGAGAAGCAAGAATAGCTGCAGTGATAGCATTTGTATTGAGTAATTTTCGTAATTTACCTACATATATTCGTTTACCACTTGATGAACCACCTGATATTCTACTCATGCAGCCTAATTCGGGAACTATGGATATAACTCAAGTAGAATTAACTACTTACAGATCTTCGCCAGAATTATTATTAGACCAGTTGATAAGAACAAAACTACAACAAAATTTCCCTGCCACTTATATCCTCTTAGTGCACTTACTTACAGAGGATGGGGTTGATTATCAAGCTATTAACAAATACTTGAGAGAGCAAGATATTTATTTCCCCGTATGGTCATTAAGGGAGTTCCAATCAAGTCCGGACACCATTGCTGAAGTTGTTATCTTCAATCCTGATCTTCAAAAAATTCAGATTAATGTGGGGCAGGAAGCTTTTGAATATCGAAATAAATACAAAGAGTCCTCGGGCATAGCATTTCCAAAAAGAGTGGCAAATATCAAAGATGTACGATCAGAATCGAAGGATGATGAATGTAAAATTCCCCCTTGGGAAAGCTTGGAGAGCTAGTATCTTTAGTACCATGTTTTCTTCAAGCGCAAGTAAAACGGCCAGCTAGAAATACTACTGGCCGTTTATTCGCCGACACCTCCTTTTGGGAGTTGATATTTTACACACAAATTCTCGAGGGTTACGAGGGGATAGATGACTTGTTCATCTGGCGTTAAGGCGTCTCTTATCTCAACAAGTTGTCCCCACCGATTGTTATTGTGGACAGCCATATAAAGAGCATAGGAGAAATGGTGGCTGCTAACTTGTAGATTAGAGACCTCGTTTTTTATTGTCTCCCTCAAGGTCTTGCGATCAGTCCCCTCAGGTCCGAATTGCCATAAGACCACCAACACCTTTTCAGGCCGGCTGAGTGGCATTTGAGCCAGCTCATCGAAAAGAGGGTTATTATCGCAGGTTGCTTTGTGCTGGTTGTGGTTTGCCTTAGTTTTAGGCAGCTTCTCAATAAGGTCATCCAATCTGATTAGGGGCCGAAATACCTCCTCTGCTTGATTCTTTGCCGGTATAACTTCAATCAGAGATTTCTCGAAACAGTTATCCTTATCTTGAGCCTTATACACTGTTCGTGTGAAATCTCTCATATCGAAGCTCGATCCGTTGCTTTTCTGAGAGAGAATCTTGCGAAGGTTCCGACGAGTTGTTCCATTCGAGCCGAACTGCAGTAACACCGTCATGAACCTTGCTATACTGGAAAGTGGCTGAGCAAGTAACTGTTCAAACCGCGGATCATTGATGCTTGGTTTTAGTAACCGTTTTTGCTGTGCTTGCCTTTCCTGATTGAGTGCTCTTTTCCTGTACTTCTCGAAGATATCACTTAAAGTGATTAGCGGAATTACAAGATCAGAGTTTGCACTTCCCTGCACTTCGACAAAACCACGCCTAGCAGTATCTCCGAGCAATTGTGCAAATACAACATACTCGGGTAGCCGTAGAGATCCAGGCTGGTTTCTAAGGGTTTCTCTGAGAATTCTCCTTTCCATCCCTCCGTTACCATGCTTTAAGAGAGTCAGCAGTAACCTGTCCATAAAAGCCAGATCATCCGCAAACATCTTATGAAAGCTCGAGGGCGTTAGTGTTGGTTGTAAAACTCGCCAAGTCCCATTACCCCCATTGCTTATGAACTTGACATATTTAGCTCTCAGGGCAAATAACAGGGCTTCCAGTGATATTCTTCTGGCATGAAGCTCTTGCACTAATACATCAGTCTTGGATTCGTTGCCTAGATAATCCAAGGCGTTTACTGCCTCTTGTGCTAGAGCTTTTTCACTTTCAGTCAAACTCAAATCGGAGCTCGCCAAGCTAAAAGCTGGCAAAACAGAGTTAAGTGACCTATTTGTGCTGCCAAGAAGTTTGATGAAGGCCTTCTTAATAATCAGGGTGATGTTAGACTGAGAGCAGCCTAACAACTTTGCTATTTCTGTCGGGGACTGGTCTTCGTAGAACCTCAGATGCAAGACCCTTAACTCCCGTTGGCTCAGCGCAGAGCAGTTCAGAAAGTCAAGTGTCATGGAGTACTCTAGCTGCGAGAATGCTCCATCTTCTTTGCCGAGAATATCCGTTAGTGTCTGACCACTACTTTCATCTTGACCTATATCATCAAGAGAAAGCGCACTTACTTGCAAGCTAAGAGCAGTTTCTGCCTTTTTCGTAGAGACACCGACAAACTCAGCCAGTTCAGTGATCGTAGGTTTGTGGTGAGTGCTCGTGAGAGTCTGCCTTGCATTTTCTAGCTTGACAGCTAGTTCATGTAGTTGTCTGGAAGGTCTCAAGAGCCGATGTTCAGAATTACGAAAGTAATCCTTGATCTCACCTTTAATTCTGTAGGTAGCATAGGTAGAGATTTTTACACCTTTTGACGGATCGAATCGATCAATTGCCTTTATGAGCCCTATGGATCCGATTTGAATAAGCTCATCAAGGTATTCAGCATTTACAGCATGTTTATTGGCAATATAACGAACTAACGGTTGATATTTCTCAACCAGTTCATTTCTTGCCGTTTGGTGCTTTTCGCCGTGTAAAGCAGCTATTAAATCCTTTTCCTCAGTAGCCACAGGACTCATGTTGTCACCTCCTTGTGTCGGAAAATATTTTAGCCATACCCTTTTGGTACAGCATTGTACAAGTTGCGCTACTCTATAGTGAACATAAGTATAACAAATTCGGAGCTTGATTTCAATGAAGCCACAGATTAAAACTGGTTTGGGAAATTAATGAAATAAGCTTTTTCTAGAATACTGAAACAATACCCTTGAGCTTGTGCCTATTGCTGCTATTTTTATCTCCTAAAAAGTTCAAACATCTCTGTCTCATTATCAATAAGCTTTGACTTGGTATATGCTTCTTTGATCGGCAATTTCTTTACTAGCAGAAAGTAGTAGAAATTAACTGTGAAGAACAAACTAGCTGTTCCCTCGGGATAACTGCCAGGCGCTATATACTCTTTCGCTCCTTTACTCAGAAAAGTATCAGCAAAGGCTTTGGTGCCGGTTTTACACCCGGTACTTACCGCTATTTGACCGTTTAGTTTTAGAAATTCACCAAGATTATCAGAAGTTAATATCTTATCATAAGGTTGAGTTTTGACTACTGCGGGATCGAGTTCAGGCAGATGAATTCCTTCTTCCACTCCATGACACATTAAAAGAAGATTTTGAGATAAACTGTCTTTCTTAAAAATATCGACCAGGTCCTGTGATTTGGCAACATAATGAATATTAACCTTAATGCCCCAGAATTCCAAAATCGATCTTACTGACAAAGATGCCACATCATCAGCTATTGAAATGATGTCTATTTTTTTATCCATAACTAGATTATACCGCAAATTAAGCATTATTTATACGATGATCTATCATTTTTGTGTTATAATTTCCCTATGAAAAAAGTTTATTTAGCAGGACTTTCAAGTGAATATGCAGGCGATTGGAAAGAAAGAATTAAAAAAGTTTCTGGTTTTGAATTTCATGACTGGGAATTTGACTCAGATCAAGCTTCTCCCGATACATTCTTCCCCGATGATCTAAAAGCAATTACAGAAGCTGATATTCTTATAGCAAATCCAGGGACTACCCCTTGTGAAGGAACCTGGATAGAAGTGGGATATTTTTTAGCCTTGAATACAGAGCATCCTGGCGAAACCTGTAAAAATTTAATTATTATTTGGGATAAACAAAGGCAGGATTGGTCTTTAGATTTCGTGCAGAAAGCAGGTATAATAGTTGCCTCGATCAAAGAAGCTATAAAAGAACTGGAGAGAAAAAGATGATTAACGATAAACTAGTTAACAGAACTTTGTCGCAATATTTTGATACTTGGCAGGTTATTAAAAAATGGGAAACTACCGATCATCACTTTCTAGCGATAATTAAAGCCCAGAACAGACAATATATTTTCAAGAGTCCTTATCCTTATGCTTTGAGCGCCTATTATTCTCGAAGTTTTTACTCACTAAATTCAACAGCAAAGTACCTCAAAATTTGTTATGAAAGGAATCTCCCTGTCATTCCTTTTACGAAAAACAAGCAAGGTGAATATATTACAAAGATTACCGACAAACGGTTTACCTATGTTATTCCCTACTTTGAACATCATGAGAAGCAAACATGGGATATCATTGTTCTCAGAGAAGTGGCAAAAACGCAAGCTAAACTACACAATGTTGCCAGTGAAATAAAGTTCAATCGCCTAAAGAGACATAAGCTGACATTTATTGATTACGAAATGAACTTTAGAAAAATAGAAAAGAAATCACAAACTCAATTTCTTAAAAATCTGCTTAATAGAGGTGTGACTGAATTGTCGTATATAAGGGAGAATTTTGACAAATTGCCGAATGGTATCTGTCATAATGATATTGGCAAAGTAAACATTCTATATAATACGAAAAGTAAAGAGTTGAAAATCATTGATTTTGACTTCTCTGATAGAAACATCTTTGCAATCGATTTGTCGATGGCGATTAAGCATTTCTGCCTTGTAAATAAGGCTGTCTTTACAGCAAACGAGATGCAGACTTATCTCAGTGCCTATCAAACTGTTCGAAGATTATCACAATCAGAGGTCAGGGTTCTTAAATCGGCCTTAGTCTTCACTTCCTGGCCGATATATAATTTTGTTACAAATAAATTGAATGAAAGCTACTTGGAAGAAAATATTAAAAAGATAGATAGTCTACACTAGGAAGTTGCTATGAATTATCTATATCATCAACTGCCAAAAGATATGGAGGGAGATATTCTCTATCCCTTAAATGAACTAAAAGAGATTTATCCCAAAATTTATGAAAAGAAAGTCACGAAATATCAAGGCAGAGAGCATTTACTTGATGAAGTAATACCAATCTTAAATTGCAAATGGAATGATGTTCTCCATTTCTCACCAGTCCATCCGAAAGAAATTCAAAGGGTTTTCAAGGAAATCAATCATGAATTTCATGGTAAGTTTCTCGAGATTGATCCCAAACTGCTTAATCCGGATAAAACGGTACTTTATTTATACTTCACGGATGGTCCGGGATTAAACCCTAAAGAAATTATCAGATTTAATCCAAATGAACTAGACAAATATTCTGAGCTCAGATATGAAACAAAAAAGTATTACAGAGAAAAGTATTTAACCAACGAAAGACCTCTGCTTTTTTATAAAATACCTCATATTCTTTTTAAAGGCAGTATTGATATCAAAGAAACAGCTGTTCTGGAGATATAAAGGAATTCCAATAGAAAATTCGGCTTTTCGGGCTTTACATAGGACAAGTTTTATGTTATGATTAGAAATCTTGAACCTTGAAAACTTCCAGGGTTTTATTTGGTTATAGGCCTTAAGGTCTCTGATCAAATTTTACTCTGGAAAAAATATCAAAGGAGCAGACATGCCGCACTCATTCGAGATAAAGCTTGACGAGAGATTCGACCCGGATGGACTCAACATCAGGGCGAAACTCTCCAAGATGTTAACTCGCGAGGAACAGATAAAGTTTCTCGAGTCTGTTATCGCTTGGTCGGAAAAGGATTGTCCAGGAGATATTTATCTGGATGAGAACTTCGAATGGTACGAAGGGGTATCAGGAACTTGGGTTGAAATGTATACAGATCTCGTCTACCTTGAAGGAAAACTAGAGGATGCGTTCGAATCTCTCTGGAAGAGATTCGACGCTTTCCCGCAGATCACATTGGTCATGGTCGGCAGTGGCTACGAAAATTGGCCAGTGCCACCCGATGAAGTTTAGGAGGTGGAACATGGCATCCAGAATCAACCGAAGAATTTACAAGAAGCTCAACCGAATCTTCGGAAACATCTACAACTTGGCAAGCAATTTGACCCTCAGGGCCCCAAATTATATGGATCTCTATCTTTATCGTCTATCAGACGGGGAGGGATCCATTACCATGAAATTGGGGCACTATTCACGGGAGGGTCGTCTCTGGCTACCGGATCCGGAAATGCGGATCAGGGCTTATCCCACTATGGAGTTGGCGGAAGCGCTCACCTATTCTGGGGAGGGAGATCAGAGACACACAGATGTCTATCCAGTGACGGGTGAAGTTGACGAGGTGGCTAAGTACCAGCTTAACAACTTCCTCAATCTGTGGCTGAAGCACGTGATCAAGAGAGGCTACATAACAGACGAACAGTTTAGTGAGGCTCTCAGAGGCCCACAGATTACAAATCCTCAACCACAATAGCAATGCGAGGAGGTTTGACAATGTGTGATCCGAATAATCCATTCCAAGAAGTGATTGAAGAGATGCACAAGGTTCTCTTCAACCCCACCGGTCTTCAAATATCCGTTGGTCTGGAAACAGTCAGGGATATTTGCGAGATAGACGCCAAGTCGCCTCAGAAAGTATGCGACATTGACGTTCAGCAGCGCGCTGGGCACATCGATCTGCTCGCAAATACAATGCAGCCTGCAATCAGGGAACAGGTGTACACGATCGTATGCAATGTCGAAAGGAATGTCGGTAAAGAAGTTATCCCTGCCGATGTACGAAAAATCCTCGAGGAGGTGTGACAGATGAACAGAGACTTCGCATATTTGTCGGGAGAGGGCGCGCCTCTTAAGGTGACCGGATGGCTTACTGTCATTATCGGTGTTTTGTTGGTTGCCGACGTTTTCACCAACTGGAACGACAGCACAGAGCGCCTCGTAATGGCTATATTGGCCGTAGTGGCATTCATGTTTGCGGCATTACAGTTGGTAGCCGGTCACATCGTGGAACAGCCAGGCTTCCAGAAAAGATACGAAGAAGCGATAAAACATCGCCAACAGTCGAAGGAGGTGTTATCCAATGATGAAGATCGATAATGTACTACAAGGCTTTTTCGATTTCGAAATTGGGGCAAACGGCAACGGGGTTGTCCTGGAGATGGCTTTCAGGAAATGGGAAGATTATGCCCTGATGTTCAGGATCCTCCAAGCTATGGGTTTCTCGATCGAGACCAAGGAGGGAATAAAGAACCAGCTTTGGGTTGAACATCAAATAGAGCGCCATCACGTCTCCTTTAACAGCGGGAGTGGTACAAGTGCTCTCAAGATGTGGCATAATCACACATACCTCGAGATAACAAGCGAGGGCAACCTGAAAATCACAGGGGAAGACGATGCAATGGTGGCTCAGGTGGCTAGCTGGTGTTTGCACAGCAACCCCCCTCTTGCCTGTTCCGTGCAAAACGGCGTTTAACAAACGCACGACTATTGAGAAGTGAAGGAGGTGTAATCAGTGGAACTGAAAACAGATATGATCAATGCCCCCTTACATCTGTTCATGGGGATTTATCCTGATGGATCGCCTTATATACAGCTTGAGTGCCCACAGAACAACCTGTTCAATCAGGAGTTCAAGGTCGACCCCGGGCAAGTGGAAGCGATGCAGGCGGGACTGCAGGAACCGGAACACATTGTGACCGAGGTTCGGCTGGAAAGGACAGATGGCAACTGGTTTACTGTCCAGATCATTCCCGAGGAGCCTCTCATCTTGTGTTTCGGACACCTCGGAGAATCATTGGATTTCCGACTCACCGGCAACAAGCAGGAAGCAATCAAGCTCGTTGGCCATGTCATACGAGAGCTGGTGATCCAAGAGTCGGTGTGATCCTCGGTTCCTTGCACCCAATACCTACGGTTTGAAGCATTGCTTCATTCTATGGTACGAGACGTCAGAAATGGCGTCTCTTTTCTTTGTCTTTTTTTGAGGCATAGAGACTTTTTTATACTGTCTCCTTTTATCGTCTAAATAACTAAATCGAACTGGGTTGAGGCGGGGTGCAACGACCTCCTCCTTTCTTTTAAGTGTAAGAACAGACCAAACAAGTCAAGGTCGTTCCATAAAGGGGCTCCACCTTGACTTGTCCGGCATGCTGTTCTTTTTCCTCTTTCAAAGGCGGAGGTCGACCGCCGGAGAGTTAAATTAAATGGAAAGGAGGAACAGATGTTAGACACATTGGATCTTCAGGCTGCGAGCATAGCGGCAAAAAATGATTGTTTCCGTGAGTCGGGCTTAGGGACTGTCTTGTCTCAAGGAGCTCGGACTCTTCGAAACCTGGAAGGGTTGTTGGGCAGGATCAAGATGTTCAATGACTTCAATGAAGACAATGATCCATTCGGAGAGCATGACTCCGGGAGTTTGAAGTGGGAAGATGAGAAAGTCTTCTGGAAGATCGATTACTACGACAAGGATTTGGAAAATTGGGTTGATCCTTTGGTTCCGGAGTGCAAAAGACAAATGACGGTGATGTTAGCTGATGAGTATTAGAAAATAGGCTCGGGAGTTATGGACTCTCGGGCCTTTTTTCATGGTCGGTCATTCTTCGGGATTCACCTTTTCCAATATTTCAGTCCTCATGCCTTTCTTTTTGACCAGTTCTTTCGTTGAAAGATCAAAGTTGAGGTCAGGGTATTCGTCGAGGTGGCTTTGGATATAGTAGAAAAGATGGCCTTTCATTCTGGTGTTGGGGCAAATAAGGATGATTCCTGGAAAGGGTTTGTCGGGATACTTCTCAAACCATTTGTCCAAATCATAATATCCCAAATATCTTTGAATCCTCCTTCTCAGTTGCGCGGAAGGCACATCATCAAAAACATCCAGAAAGTAACGTTTGATATCCCCGTCCTCCGCCACAAGAGCGAAGTAAGCGTCCGGCAGGGGTTTGACTACATAACTTATTCCGTACAGATCGGTCTTAGTATAAAAAGCAAGATCGCGGTTTGAACTTTCAGCGAGATTCATAAGAGATACGCAAATATCATCAACAAATAGGCAGTGTTCTATAAACTCCTTGGTCCGTTCGTTCTCCCTCCAGGTTCTGCTATTGAGTAGTTTCGTCTCAACCTCCGGGTTTTTTTTGAGCTGCTTTCTCCCGAGAGCAGAAAGATAGTATATAGCCGGTTCGTTTGTAATCTTCTTTTCATATTCCTTAGTTAAACAACCATGTTTAACTAGACTGTCTAACCACGTCTGAACTCTTGTATGGCTTTTATGCCCTAGCATTGCTTGAATGTGCACTCTGTTTAAGAATCGGAAACGATAGATAAGGATCAGTACCTCTAACTCTTTCTTTGTCAGCGCGGATTTGTTTGATTTCTGTTTTGTTTGGTTCATTAGTATCATTCCAAAAGTGTTTAGTATAATTAATATATAGGTGTAGTAGTTTTCCTCTAATTTGAACTTAAAAACGGCTAAAAACTGTGACATTCGGCTGGTACATTTTAGAGGAGTTCCTTTTTCTTGATTGGAGCCGCTTGAACGGCTGCTTTGGCGGTCTCTTTAACCGTACCAACAGGCGCTTTTTTCTTCTCTGCGTCCTTATATTCCCTGGCGTAGCTTTTCCTTGAAGCCTCTATTATCTTCTCTCTTCTTTCTTCATTTCTCAGACTTGGAATCGGGCGGGTTTCTCCTGAAAAAGAATCTTCGGGTTCAAGGGCGGCCAGTTTGATATAGAAATGATGCCTGGGGAGATTTGCGATATTGCCGACCTCAACAAGCGGGGCGAACTGAGGCATCATCAGTCCTTCGTCTAAAGGACTGGCAGTCCTAAAGCAGACTACCGTGCCGACATTGGCGAGGATAACGTTAATGATATTCCTATCATCCTGCTGAGCGGTTGACTGCTCGGCAATAGTAATCCTGAGCCCGTACTTCCTTCCCCCTGAGAGCAGTTTCGTAAATGAACTAGTGGCGAAGTTTTGAAACTCATCGACAAAGAGATAAAAAGGTTCCCGATTCTTTTGCTCAAGCTGCGCCCTTCTCGTCATTGACAGGTGGATCTTGGCGATAATCGCCGTACCCAGTATCTGCGCTGTGTCCTCGCCGAGCTTTCCTTCTGCCAGGTTGCATATCAGTATTTTTTTGTTATCCACTATATCGTCAAAGTCTATGGTTGAACGAGACTGTTCAAGGATTCTTTTGGCTATCGGAGAGAATAAGAATCTCCCTATTTTGGCGGTGACGCCCGAGGCCATTTTGACCACCTGATAATCCCCGGCTTTGCCGAACTCATTCTTCCAAAATTTCTTTAAGTTGGCGTCCGTCAGGCTTCTTGTAACCTGCTTCCTGAAAGCCGGGTCGGTTAAGAGCTCATAAACGGTAAATATGGTGCAGTCGGGAACCGTATAGGCGGTATAGATAGTGTTTCTTAAGATATATTCTATGCGATGGGCGTCAACTTTCTCGTCTTTTCTGAAGATTCTTCTAAATACCGAGATAACGCTCTCGCAAACAACTTCCTTTTCCAGTTCGGCCGCGTCAGCCTCCAGACCCGGCGTCAGCTCTAAAAGATTGATGCCGATAGGATACTTAATATCAAAGGGGTTAAAGTAAATGGCATCGCGAATCCTGTCTGCAGGAATGGTGTCTAAGAGCCCTTCCGCCAAATCTCCATGAGGGTCAACAACACAAAGGCCCCGGCCTTTTTTTATGTCATCTGAGGCCATGTGATACATAATGGTAGATTTGCCCGAGCCGGTCTGACCGATTAGGTACATATGGCGGGAGCGGTCATCGTCGGTCAGGCCGATATCCGTCCGGACATTGCCGTAACTGTTAACCCCGAAAACAACGTCCAAGTCGCTGTTGTTTTTTAAAGACAGTGGAGCCGGAAGATCCTGGGAGTGGGACTTGACCAGATCTTCTGTTTTGGTCGTTCCCGTATACGGCAAGTGATAGATGTCTGAAAGCTCGGAGACGGAAAGGATCGGATTGGCTTTTAGCGATACTCGTCTTTGCCTAAACGCTTTACCCGGATTTCCCAGTTTCAACCTTCTTTTCTTTAAGACTAGTGACTGGAAAGGGCTGCCGAGAGAGTCAAACGAAGCCAGGAAGCCCGACACGCGGGGCTTGATCTCGCTTGGATGATTTGCTCTTACAAGCAGCCTGAGCGAGGTTTCAAACAAGGGCTGTTCTATCTTTGACTTTACTTCCGCCTGGAGCTGCTCTTCATAGGGGCTTGCCGCATTCTTTTTCTTTTGGCTGTTTATAAGGAGCGGAGTTGTCCTGCCTGAATGGTCCAGAAAAAGCGTAAACATACTGACAATGAACTTAACAGCAAAACCAATGATAAGGAGGCACCACTTCAAAACTATGAAAGGCCCGGATGATAACATTTTACGCCAATGCTTTTGGAAGAGTTCTTCCGCCAGCGGAGACTTGTAATAGATATTTCGTTTTAGTTTCTCGATATGCGAAAGCTCTTCGCTGTGGGTCAGTTTCTTTAAAGGAGTAACGACAGCCTGAAATACCATCAACTCATCTTTGTTTAATTTCGTCATATTCCCCGTTAAATATGAGATGGGGTCATGTTCGGCCAGTTTCAGATGCTTTTCGAGAGGGAAAGCAAAGTCTCCCCTAAGCTTGAACTGGGTAATGCCGGTTGTCTTGTCTAGGGTGATAGTCTCGGGTAGATACTCGTTAACCCTTTTAATCTTGAGTCCCGGCAGGTATGATAACAGCCCTTTTTCTATAACTGAGGCGTCTTGGCTTGAAGCGACTAGTATATACCTAATCCCTTTATCTTTTGAGGCCGCTATCTCAAGGGAATAGCCATGTTTAGTAAGGAACCTATGCTGTTTGGCAAGCGAATGGAGCTGTGAGAAAAGCTGTTCGGTTGAGTAAGGGCTTTTAGAGGTATTTGAGGGAAAAGTCAGCTCCAAAAACACAAACGGCTCCCTTTTTGCCAGGAGCCATCCGTATTTGCGGATTATATGTATGATTGCGAGGGAAAGGCCGAGTGCGGCAAGCAGGATTAACAGGCCTAAAAGAAGCGCCGGTGACGGCTTATACGTATTTATAAGTTCGCTAAGGGTATATGGGGCGAGATGGCCTTGGAGAGGCATAATGCATACTCCCACCCTCCATTACTAATCCTGATATATCAAGAAAATTTAAGTGCATACTACCAAATATCGCCCAAAATTGCAATGTGTTTATGGTTCACTGCTATGTAGTTGCTTATCTGAGATTTCTTTTTTTAATCCCTGCATAACAAAGAAAAACGGCTCCGAAGAGTCGTTTTTCTTGACTCTTGGAGCCTATCCAGCAATGCTGGTTTTAGGAATGTGATACCTGTTGAGAGGATCGTCGATCGGCGGTGAGTAGAAGAAGCTAGTATTTTCAAACGACGTTTGCAACGCCAGTTTCTGCGTCTTCTCGTACAGGTCTCTCCTGAAATCTCTGGCCCCTTCGATGATTTCAGCCAACCAGAACCATATCTCGCGCGGAGTATCGTTTGTTCTTCCGAGGACCTCTGCTATATCCTTGGCCTGCTCGATCTCCAACCGACTTACTTTGCGGCCTCTCCTGGAACTGCCACCACGCTCCTTACCTTCAAATTCAGCATTGATTAGGAGCAACCTGCCTTTCCTCTCCAAACCCCAGACAGTTGTTTTTCCATCTTTGGAATGAATTTTGTCTGAGGCGTTGAAGCTATCCGTTGGTATTAACTTCTCATCATCGAAGTTCGCAACATACAGCATCCTGGTGCTGAGCGAGAAGAACTCAGAAACTACCCATGGCTCATCAAGTGTGATCTTGGAGCCGCCGCCCAGTCTGCTGTGCTTGCTGTTGAGCGGAAAATCTCCCAGCGCCTTTGCTGGAAAGTAATCAAGAAGCGGCTTCATTTGTCCAAGCCTATCTTCGAGAATAACAATCCAGTCATCGAGCATCAGCGTTCTTCCTCTCGCGATCCTTTCCACAGTATCAGTTTTATAGGGTACAAAATCTCTCAGGGAAGGCATACCTTCTCCTTTCACTACTTCTAAGGGGCGGACCCCGAAGAAGATTTACAGGTTGTGAAATTATACCTCAAATCTTATTATTTATCAACTATTCTTAGGTTTAAGTAATGTCCCTTATTCCTTTTATAAAGTAAGTTCATTCTTGAATTTTCTTCTTGACACTATAACTATGGTTATATATACTATAATCATAGTTATAGGAGGGATTGAGATGAGCTTAGCCAGTCAAACAATTAAAAGCCCGGAAAATGGCTCTCTTAGTGATGCGCCAGTCCTTTCTATCGAGGAGTGCAGAAAGTATTTGGGAAAGTTTCACTTAAGCGATGACGAGATTGTTAAAATCAGGAATTATCTGGTCGGGATTATAGATAAAACATTTAACTTATATCTGGATGATTTTAAGTAATGGAACAAACAACCTACAAAAAAGCGGTGATATACTGCCGGGTTTCCTCTGAAAAGCAAGTAAGAGAAGGCGGCGGGCTTGAAAGCCAAGAGCACCGGTGCAGGTCCTATGCCCGTTCTCTTGGTCTCGAAGTAGAAAAAGTATTTAAGGATGAGGGCATATCCGGCGGATTGTTTGATCGTCCGGCCATAAAAATGCTTCTTCAGTATCTTGACGAAAACTGGCAGGATAAATACTGCGTGATTTTTGATGATCTTAAGAGGTTTGCCCGAGATGTAGAAGTCCATATAAAGCTAAAGTCAGAGCTCAGGGCAAGAGAAGCGCAGCTTCGGTGTTTAAACTATAATTTTGACGATAGCGCCGAGGGCGAATTTGTGGAGACAATCTTTGCGGCTCAAAACGAACTCGAACGCAAACAAAACCGAAGGCAAGTCTGCCAGAAGATGAAGGCACGGGTAGAACGCGGCTACTGGTGCTTTTACCCGCCGACTGCTTATGAATATGTTAAAGACAAGGAACACGGGAAAATACTTTCGCCGATAGAGCCGGCTGCCGGTATTTTAGCCGAGGGCCTTACAAGTTTTGCTGAAAACAGGCTTTTGACTCAAACTGATTTTTTGAACTTTTTAATAGCAAAAAACTTTCATGTATTAATCGGTAAGCCGGTCAAAAAGATGCGGCTTCAGTATGCCAAGAGACTTTTAACTGAGAAAATTTATGCCGGAATAATCGAACTTGAAAATTGGGGTGTTACAAGAAGGCGCGGACATCATAAGGCCATTATTACAGAGGAGACTTTCGAGAATATCCAGGCTAAATTATACAAACCTGAAAGACCGCCAAGAGAGACGGATAATATAGAGTTCCCCTTGAGAAGGCTGGTTGTATGTTCCGTATGCGGTAAGAAAATGACGGGAAGCGTGAGCAAGGGCAAGCTTAAATATTATCCTCATTACACCTGTAACAACAAGGGGTGCAGCGCTAGCCCTAAAAACATTAATCCGGTAAAAATGGAGGCTGATTTTATAGATCTTCTTAATCAGATCAACGCAAAGGAAGAAGTCCTGGAACTTACCAACGATATGGCAATAAATTATTGGGATGGAAGGATTAAGGGTTTAAATAGCGCTTATGAAGCCAAAGAGGCTGAAAAAAGAAAGATAGAACAAACGATAGAGGGTTGTATTGATTTACTGCTAAAGACTCGCTCTGAGAGCATGAAGGCTCGTTATGAGGCTAGAATTGAAGAATCAGACAAACAGCTGAGGGAGCTCGAAGATAGACCGGAAACAAAAAAAGTACCTGATATTAACGAGGCACTTGATTTGCTTTTCAGGCTTGTTGGAACACCTGCTGAAACATGGATAAAATCCAGTTCTGAAGCCAAAAACTCATTATATAATATGATATTTACCGAACCACTGGAATACTCCCTTGAAACGGGGTTTGGAACACCTAAATTATCCCTTCCCTTCAGTATAAACGAGCATTTTGATGGTTCTGTTTGTCTAAATGGTGGACCCTAGGGGATTCGAACTCCTGACCTCCTCGGTGCAAACGAGGCGCTCTAGCCAACTGAGCTAAGGGCCCATGTTATTAATTAATAATTTTCAATTCACAATGCACAATTCAGAATTGTTTTTTAAAACGGCAAAGGTATAAGACCTAGTATTACCAGCACTGCAAGAAGGATTACTACAAGTCCGATAAATTTCACTAGCGTATAGGTTCCGCCGCCGCCAAGATGCTCTTCCGCCCATTCGTTGTATCCGATCTTTTGGACGATAGTATAGCTTTTTGCAACAAGGAAAATACCGGCCGCAATGCCAAGTGTTCCTATTATAAGCCTTAATACCAGTTGCATAATTTCTCCGCTTTATTGGTGGGCGACCGTGGACTCGAACCACGGACCTCAGCTTTATCAGAGCTGCGCTCTAACCACCTGAGCTAGTCGCCCGTAATAATTAACAATTTGCAATTATCAATGCACAATTTCGGTAAAACAAAAAACGGTTTTAACTATCGTATTTTAACCGTTTTCGCCCTAATAATCAATTATCTTTGTTTTTCCTTGAAGGCCGGAAAGTAGAGAAAATCGTCACGCCGACTCCCCGCACATACCGAATCCCTTGCCTTTTCTAGAATAATCTTTTTGAAAGTAAAATTATACTATTTAGCAATCGGATGCCGTATGTGCGGGGTTCGACCTGGAAGTGTCCTGAATAAATCAGGAGTTCTCCCTAGAAAGGAGGTGATCCATCCGCAGCTTCCGCTACGGATACCTTGTTACGACTTCACCCCAATCGCTGGTCCCACCTTAGGGCGCATACGCGCACTTCGGATGTTACCAACTTTCGTGGTGTGACGGGCGGTGTGTACAAGACCCGGGAACGTATTCACCGTAGTATAGCTGACCTACGGTTACTAGCGATTCCGACTTCATGAAGGCGAGTTTCAGCCTTCAATCCGAACTGGGGCTAGTTTTGGTGGGATTGGCTCCCCCTCGCGGGTTCGCAGCCCATTGTACTAGCCATTGTAACGCGTGTGTAGCCCAAGGCGTAAGGGCCATGCTGACTTGACGTCATCCCCACCTTCCTCCCCGTTGACCGGGGCAGTTTCCTGTGAAAAATATAACACAGCATGAGGGTTGCGCTCGTTGACGGACTTAACCGAACATCTCACGACACGAGCTGACGACAGC
This sequence comes from bacterium, assembly GCA_021796415.1. Classification (GTDB taxonomy): domain Bacteria; phylum Patescibacteriota; class CPR2; order UBA1875; family JAJYID01; genus JAJYQQ01. Next base: position 377 of record JAJYJC010000002.1, on the reverse strand, counting down.
CATGCAGCACCTGTCATGCCGTTCCGGCTCAAAATGTACGACATTTTTCGTTAAATCCGAAATTCTAATATCGAAATCCGAAACAATATCTAATATCTAAATTCAAATGTCTTAAACTCGTTTCTAATTTAAGATTTTGAATTTGAAGATTTGTTTCGTGCTTAGGATTTAGTGCTTCGAATTTACGAAAGTCCTGCACTCTGAGCCGGCACGGTCCTGTTTCCAGGACTTTCGGCAGATGTCAAGCCTTGGTAAGGTTCTTCGCTTATTGTCGAATTAAACCACACGTTCCACCGCTTGTGCGGGTCCCCGTCAATTCCTTTGAGTTTTAATCTTGCGATCGTACTCCCCAGGCGGCCTACTTAACGCGTTAGCTT
>JAJYJC010000047.1 GCA_021796415.1 bacterium | reverse complement strand
GAGCCGGTAATGCCCGAAGGTCCTGTTTCAAAGCAGGAACCACGGCAGGATCGGTAACAAGGGTGAAGTCGTAACAAGGCATCCGTAGCGGAAGCTGTGGATGGATCACCTCCTTTCTAGGGAGTTACGGTGAAATGGTCCTTTAGGACCGCGTATCATCTAATGGTCGTTCATCAAATATTCTTTGATGAAGCTAGGCTCTCGGACTAATCGCAAAAACTTACGATTGCTGAAATTTAGAAGAACATTGAAATTAAGGAGATTTTTTTAAATTTTCTTGGTTTTAGTGTTCTTTGTTCTTATGGTCGCTTACCTCAGAGAAGGAGGGTCCGACTGAAAATCGGAAAGACGCCAGTTCAAGTCTGGCAGCGACCATCAACCCATTGGCCATGCATTCCCAGCGCGGGATGGCCAAGAAAGACCCAAGGAAGAAAACAATAGTGATTCTCCTTTGGTAACAGGGGAGAAAAGCCCAAACCCAGGAGTTTTGGGTGGAGTAACCTTTTTACCTACGGGGTATGAAGGCGAACATGTCTGAAAAATACTATCCTGATAAGCGGTTTTCCTAGAGAGCTGTTCTAGGGTGAGTAGGGACGTGTTCCAGATAAGGCTAAACCAAGGGTCTGATTTATTTTTCACAAGGCGGCTCAATGAGTTCGCCTTTTTTCTTTTCCATAATGCTGCAAGTCACATAAACCACCGATCCAAGGGTGGTTTTTGTGTTTTTTGGTTTACTATTGATTTTTGCTTTCATTCTGATACAGGCTGTCATTCTAATGACAGCCCTTTTATTGTCCGATGCATATTTATAAAAAACTTGATTTCAGGTCGGGTCAATGCTAACATCTGGATAATTCAGGACGTTAACAATACACTGGGAGGAGGGGCTAAATTAAGGAGGTGAGAAGATGACAACAAGCATACTAGTAATACTAGCTGCAGTTATTGCCGTCGGGTATTTCTTCCGAAGCCTGAAAAGGCGGATGATTGATGCAACTAAATGTGGTCATAAGACCAAGATCAAAGACTCAGTAACCGCGTTCGGCCAGACTACAGTGACGCAAGTTCCTGTCAGCAAAGATGGCACTACGCCATATTGCCATAAGTGTCTAGAAAAGATGGCAATTCGCTGCGCTTGGTGCGGTAAGCCCATCTTTATTGGCGATCCGATTACACTTTATTCTCCAATGGATAAAGACCGCAAGATGCCAGACTATGCCGTAGTTCACAACAAAGAACACAACTCCTATGTCGGATGTTTTCGCTGGGACTGTGCTCAAACTGGTGCGGACAGGGCAGGACTCTGGTATCCGCCTGGTAAAGTGCATCGTGTTCCGACTGCCTTTGAAATGCTGCTAAGCAATGCCGAGGAGGGCAAAGCTGGTGCGGTTATAATCGACGACTTGTCAAAACCTTAAGAAATAGCAAATATAATTTAAGCGGTTAAGGATAATTCCTTGGCCGCTTTTTTGTTTTGCTGGAGGTGTAAAGAATTTAAGATTACGGAATAAGGAAAAAGTATAGCCAAATTGCCACAATTAGCATTTATCCGCGTGCTTTTGATGGATCTTTTGACTTTTTATATCAAAAATGATACAATTATGACATAAAAATGATATAAAAATATGGCTAATAGCAAACTAAACAAAAGGCAAGATGCCATCTTGGCTTTCATAGAAACCAATAAAACCGCCTCTATAAGGCAGATTTTTGAATATATTCAAAAAAGCATTGGGGAAATGACTAGAATTACCATATCCAGGGATCTGGAAAAGATGCTCGAACTCAATTTAATTGAGAGGCAAGGAGCGGGACGAGCGGTTATTTATAAATCATCTCCGCAATATTCCATACTTAAGAAAATTGATGTCGAGAAGTATTTTGCCCAGGATGTTGATCAGCGGGAAATCAAAGAAAAGTTTAATTTTGATATTTTTAATCAGCTAAGAAATATTTTTACCGATGCTGAGCAAAAGAAACTTCTAGAATTAAATAAAGTTTATGAAGATAAGGTTAAAGGTATCACTGCCGATGCTTTACGAAAAGAAATTGAAAGGCTCAACATTGATTTCAGTTGGAAGTCTTCCAAAATCGAAGGCAACACCTACAGTCTTCTGGAAACAGAGCAATTGATTAAGAATAATCAAGAGGCAACAGGACACTCAAGGGAAGAGGCAATTATGATCATAAATCATAAGAAAGCCTTGGATTATATCGGCAGCAACAAAAATGATTTTCAAAGCGTATCTGTTTCCAAAATAGAAAACATCCATTCTTTGCTGGTGGATGGTTTAAATGTGACAAAAAACCTGCGGAAAACTTTGGTAGGAATAACGGGAACCAAGTATAAACCGCTGGATAATGAGTTCCAGATCATAGAAGCCTTGGAGAAAACTTGCAAATTGGTCAATGAAACAAAAGATGCTTTTGAAAAAGCGGTTGTTTTGATGTTGCTCATTGCTTATATCCAGCCATTTGTGGACGGAAATAAGCGCACCAGCCGTTTGGGTGGTCACGCCATTTTGCAATCTTTTGATTCCTGTCCGCTTTCATATCGCAGCATGGACGAAGTGGAATACAAGAAAGCGATCCTACTTTTTTATGAGCAAAATAATATTTCATACTTCAAGGAATTGTTCTTGAAGCAGTTTGAATTTGCTGTGGAAAATTATTTCGGATGATCAGATTTAAAATAAATAGGTCATTTTGAAGAAAATGCAGCATTTTTTCGTAATGCCGCAGGTCACATAAACCACCGATCCAAGGGTGGTTTTTGTGTTGTAAAAAATGTTGCCGTTCGCGTGAGGCGGCTTTTTCGTTTGAAATTGTCCTTGTTCAGAGCTTGTATTAACAGAGTAATCATTAACAAGAATCATATGACAAGCAGAGTCATACATTTTGAGATCCAAGCGGACGATGTGGAGCGCGCCAAGAAGTTCTATGAAAAAACCTTCGGTTGGAAGATTGAGAAAAATATGAGCAAGGAAGAAGGCGGCATGATGGACTATTGGATGATCAAGACCGGAGAAGATGGCACGCCCGGCATCAATGGCGGCATGTATCAGAGGCCGAAGGATGAGAAGATCCAATATTTCGATTGCACGATCATGGTGGATGACATAGACAAAGCAATCGAAGCGGTCAAGATGAGCGGCGGCAAAATCCGTACGGAAAGAACCGGCCAAGAGAAAAATGAGCTTCCCGGCGTCGGTTGGTTCGCTGGAGGCATAGATACGGAAGGCAACATGTTCGGACTTATGCAGCCGACCGATTGGCAGCCGAAATAATTCATATTTTGGAAAAAATTTTTCAAAACGGCTTTTTTGATTTGTGTGAGGATGTCGTTTTGTGAATAATATTTTTCCATTTTTTATGGTATGATAATTATATTCCGGTAACAAACAAGTCAGTGTCTCGTATATATTTTAAAATCGATATCTGCTTTTATTTTATAATATCCGCACGATAAGGACCTGGTCGATTCCTTATCACTTTGGAGTAAATCAATAAATAAAAATATGCAATCAAAAAAACTTACAATAATCATCGGGAGCCTAACTGCGGTCGTGGTTGTTATCAT
>JAJYJC010000046.1 GCA_021796415.1 bacterium | reverse complement strand
GCGCCTCTTTCCAGGTCTAAAATATCTAGACCCTTGCCAAGCTCGATATGGTCCTTTGGTTTAAAGCTAAACTTTGGCTTCTCTCCCCACTTATAAACCTCAACATTGTCGTTTTCATCTTTGCCAATGGGTGTGTCGGGTGACGGAACCATAGGAACCCTGACCATTAGAGTGTCAAAATCATGTTTAATCTTCGCATATTCCGGTTCAATCTTGGCAAGCTTCTCTTTTACTTTCTTGCCTTTTTCGATCAGGCCCTTTCGCTCAGAATCGTTTGCCCTTTTCATTTTTTCATTGAGGTTGTTTTTATCTGCTTGTAATTCTTCGATAGATTGAAGCAGAGACACTCTTTTTTTATCAATTTCAAGCAACTTATCGATACTAAGATCGATGCCTTTATTTTTTACAGCTCCTTTGATTTTATCAGGGTTTTCCCGAATGAAGTTTATATCAAGCATAAAGAGATTATATTATAGATTGGGGCAAATTCAAAGTAAAAATAGAAAGGGAATGACCTGTCCTGCAGGTTCGACCTGCCACGCAGGTCGAACCTGCAGGACAGCATTCAAACATAGATAGGCCAACCCTTGTCATGGGTCGGACCTATCTCGATCTCATAAAAACAACGGCGCTCGCGCCGTTGTTTTAAATTGAGAGGATGGCCGGATAAATACTAAGGGGTCGGGTTGGGACCCCTTTGAACCTCAGACTCGCTCGTTTCGAGCGTTGGGCAGCTAAACCCTCCTTTTGCTGAAGTCTTTAACAATATAATTCTATAAAAAATAAAATACATTGTTTAAATTATCTAAACAAAACGCTTATTTTTTGGAACTTTATGGTTGAATTTTATAAATTATGATCAAAGTACTTTTTAACGAGAGCAAACGTTTTGTCGAGTTCTATGTCTATATCATATTTGCTTAACTCATTTGGATCTATCCACTTGTACTCCGTGTGCTCAAAGTCGAGTTTTATTTCCGGTTTCTTGTTTAATTTGGCTAATGCGGGTTGAATAATCCATGTTTTATTTATTTTTCCGTCCTCTACTTTTTGCAGTCTACCAAAATATAGTTTTTCTATGTCGGTGGCAGAAACAGCGATTTCCTCGCTGAGTTCCTCAAGTGCTTTTTCTTTGATCGGTTTAAGTTCATCTAAATAGCCGGTTACTGTGCTCCACTTTTTGCGGTAGTTGCCGACTTTATTGCTTCGTTTTAGCAGTAAAATCCTGCCGGCGCATTCAATGAAAACAGTTATGACGGGGGCAGTGTCGCTGGTATGATAGTCAATTCTGCCATCATCAAACTTCGGCAACTTGCCGTAGAAATCTTTAATTATTTTGTCAATTTCAGGCATTAGTATAAATTTAATTTTTTTGCGGTAATTCTGACTTGCCTAGAATCTGTCCTTGTTATTCTGAACCTGATTCAGAATCTATATAAATAAAGACTGGATTCCGGATCAACTGATTGCATTTTAATGGATTAGTCCGGAATGACAAAAACTATTGTTCAAAAACAACAAACTTGCCTTCTTCTAAGGCGTGGATTGGGAGAGATGTGTCACCATAATCCCCTAGATCTTTGTAAGCTTTTTCCCAGTCAATTGGTCCTCGATGGTCATCTGCGCCATATTCTGATTTATAGTGCGGGATAAATTTAACAGGAATAATGCCTAGCCCATCCATGCATTTGCGCCAATCGGCTGTCCAAAATGAGTTGCACAAAGCATCAGATCCAGCCGAGCTGCCGGCAATAACCTTCCCTTGCCAAACTTTCGGAATATCAAATTGCTTCAACCAATACTTAAGCAAATGGTCATCGCCGCCCTGGATCATGATAGCGTCGGAATTCTTGATTTGCTCCTCAAATCTGTCCGGCATTGCGAGCTCAAAGTGAGGCTTAATTTCTGAATCGATTAAATCCACGAGGCCTTCTTTGTAAACAAAAAACTTATCCCAATTTTCTCTCGGTTGCGCAAACAAGCAATAAAGGATTTTAGGATTCTTGCCTAAATCCTTGATTACTTCGTTAAAAAAATCCCCACCCTTGTCTTTGCTATTTTTTAAACCGCCAGATTGCAAAATGTATTTAGTCATAGCGCTTCTTTAATGCGTTTTAGGGCGAAATCTTTTTCCAGGGATGAGAGCAGCCAGCCGGCTTGCGGACCGGAATCTTTGCCGAGGAAGATTAAATAAATTGCTTGAAAGGCTTCCTTTGGCTGGATTTGTGTTTCTTTTCGCAGATCGTGAATTGCAGTATGGATAGTTTGCCCAGTCCAATCAGAATGTTCTAACTTTTCTCCGAGAATCTTTAAGAAATTCTTCTGTTCGGAATTTAACCGAACCGCCGGCAGTGACTCTTGCACCTCGAAAACATAATCTTCCGGCGCAAATTCATTAAGCCACTTTTTGGCATAGACGATCCTTTCCTGTAAATCATTCTTTTCAAGCACTGTCAGCTTGTTTCCCTTTTCTTCCGCCGCTAAATCCAAAATGTCAACCTTTGGCATCTGTATGGCGTATGCCACCTTCATAAATCTCATGCGATAGCCGTCCTTGGGTTTCTGTGTCTGGCAAACCAAAAAAGCTTTGCCAAGATCCGGAAAGTCAATTCTGCCGAAGTACGCTTCTCTTGCTCTATCGTAGCTGTCGTAAATTCTGGGTACAGTGTCGCCTTTTGGATCGAATTCGATGGTTTTGCGCGGGGCCTGGGCGAGCAAAAAGCTTAGCACCTCATGCGGGAGAATTTCTGACATTTTTCTGGCAGTAACTCCTCGTCCGGCAGAAGAACTCATTTTCTTGCCGCCGATCAGGAAGAAATCATATCTAATATCGTATGGTGGTTCACAATCAAAAATTTCTCTTGCCAATACATCCGCCATTCCTCTCGAACCGCCCGCTGACCAATGATCTTTCCCTTCGCCCTCAACGGTAATTTCCAAAGCCTTCCATCTTGCCGGCCAGGAAACACGCCATGGAAGTTTGCCATTTCCATTAAACGGTGAAATTTTTCCATTATAACCGCAGCCTTTTGCCCACTGGGCAGCGTTTGGGTCGCATTTGTAGGACACTTTCTCGCCATCCCAATCGTAAACCTTGGTTGATCCAATTTTGCCGCATTTTTCACAAATCGGATGAAACGGATACCAGTCATTTGGTTTCTTGGCTCCGCTAATTTTTCGGTAAACTTCTCTTATTCTGTCAGCGTTGTCGAGGGCAACCTTAATCACATCATTAAACTTGCCTTTTTTGTAAAGCCCTGACTCCCACAAGATTTTAGCTTCCACTCCTGCGTTCTTTAGCGCTTCGTCAAAATCTTTTGCAAAGTACTCGGCCAAGCTTTGCTTGCCTTCCGGCGCAGGGATCATCGAAAGCGGCTCGCCGAGATGTTTCCCATAAACCTCTTCGTCTAAGAATTTTGGCATACCGTCCATAGGGTCAAAATCATCCATAAAAAAGGTATAGCTGACATCAAATCCCGCGTTTTTCAGCGCCTTGAAAGCGACTTCATGGATTACGGCTCCACGAAGTGAACCAATATGCCCAAACCCGGAGGTTGACCACGAGTCGCCTACGAGCTGCTTCTTCTTTTTATCTAGAGACTGTATTAATTCTTCTGTCCAAAACATAATAATAATTTACAATTTTCATTGAATTTTCAGTGATTAATTTTCAAAGCCCTGGATATCCCGCGCAGGCAGGAATGATAG
>JAJYJC010000015.1 GCA_021796415.1 bacterium | reverse complement strand
ACAAAGGCCGGGTCTATGATCCTTGCTGTGGCAGTGGCGGCATGTTTGTACAGAGCGAGAAATTCGTTGAAGCCCACGGCGGGAAAAAGAATGATTTATCAATCTATGGTCAGGAATCGAATCCCACCACATGGCGCTTAGGGAAAATGAACCTTGCCATACGCGGCATAGAGGGCAACCTTGGGCCTCATAATGCGGACACCTTTCATAATGACTTACATAAAGACACAAAGGCCGATTTTATCCTTGCGAATCCGCCGTTCAATATCAGCGACTGGGGCGGTGAGCGGCTTAGGGACGACGTGCGCTGGAAGTACAGCGTGCCGCCGGTCGGCAATGCAAACTATGCCTGGATTCAGCACATGGTCCATCATCTCAAGCCAACTGGCATCGCCGGATTTGTTCTGGCCAACGGTTCTCTTTCCTCCAATACTTCGGGCGAGGGTGAAATCAGAACCAACCTTATTAAGGCCGGCCTGGTAGATTGCATCATTGCCTTGCCGAGCCAGCTTTTTTATACGACGCAGATACCGGCCTGTCTTTGGTTCGTCTCCCGCGACCGTTACAACCATAAGTTCCGCGACAGGCACGACGAAATACTATTCATAGACGCCCGGAAGATGGGCGCAATGGTTACCCGGAAAAACCGCGAACTGACCGAAGAGGATGTTCAGAAAATTGCCGGGGCCTATCATGCCTGGAGGACTAAGAATGGCAAGTACGAGGATGTAAAGGGGTTCTGCAAGTCCGCCACGGTCGAGGAAGTTGAAAAGAACGGCTATGTCCTCACGCCGGGCCGGTACGTTGGGACAGATTATGTGGAAGAGGACGACGAGGTGTTTGAGGAAAAGATGGCGCGGATAACTGCGGAACTTTCGCAGCAATTTAAGCGGTCGAAGGAGCTTGAGGAGCGGATAAAGAAAAATCTAAAAAGCATTGGTTATGATCTCTGAGATACAAGAAAAAACAAAAGAAACGGAATTTGGGCCTATTCCTGAAGATTGGGATCTTTTGCCAATTTATGATCTAGCCATTTGGATCAACGGTTTAGCTTTTAAAAATATAAATTTCTCAAGTAATGGTAAACCGGTAATAAAAATAAATGAGCTTAAATATGGAGTAACAGAGCAAACTCGTTTTACGAATGATGTGTTCTCAAATGACTACTTCTTAAGTAAAGGCGATTTGTTGTTCTCATGGTCAGGCAGTCCCGATACGTCTATTGACGCTTTTTGGTATAACCTACCGGATGGCTGGCTTAATCAACATATTTTTAAAGTGAAACCAAAAGATAAGGTTACGGTTGATTTCCTATATTATCTATTCAAGGTAAATAAGCAAAGATTTATTGAAATTGCCCGAGATAAACAAACTACGGGTCTTGGTCATGTAACTATAGCCGATTTAAAAAGATTTAATGTCGTGCTCCCCGAAATTTATGAACAAAAGAAAATTGCCGAAATCCTTTCATCTCTTGACGACAAAATTGAGCTTAACCGCCAAGAAAATTCTAATTTGGAAAAACTGGCCAACGTCCTATTCAAGCATTGGTTTGTGGACTTTGAATTCCCGGACAAGGACGGCAAACCCTACAAGTCCAGCGGCGGCAAGATGATTGACTCGGAATTGGGAAAAATACCGGAACGGTGGAAGGCTGGAGAGCTCACAGATGTTTGTGAATTTAATCCCGTGTACTCCTTACCAAAGGGCACGATTGCAAAATATGCTGAGATGAAGGACCTTCCCGAAACTGGCATGAGCATCAGAAACTTTATTGCTCGGGAATTCAAATCCGGCTCTAAGTTTGCTAATGACGATACATTACTTGCCAGAATTACCCCATGCTTAGAAAACGGAAAGACTGGCTATGTTGATTTTCTTGGTAATAGCGAGATCGGATGGGGTTCGACGGAGTTCATTGTGCTACATCCTGCAAGGAGGGAGTTGTCTGAGTTCCTGTACATACAATCCAGATTAGACAGCTTTCGAGAACATGCGATTCAATCAATGAGTGGTTCATCCGGACGCCAAAGGGTTCAAATTAATAGTTTGGTAGCTTACAGAATAATCGTGCCGGATAAACTTACCATACTTAAATTTCATGAACTAGTAAGGCCTCTTTTTGAGCAGATAAAGTTTAATTTTGATCAATCTAAGCGATTAACCGAGGTTAGAGATTCCTTGTTGCCTCGGCTAATGAGCGGGAAGATAAGACTAAACATATGAACGAAAATATTTTAGAAATCTTAGTTTTTAATGTCGGCCAGGCGCAGGCTATATTTTTCTATCCGAGAAATAATCCTGAATATGGAATGCTTGTTGATTGCGCAGAATCTGATGATTGCAAACCAATTGATTTTTTAGTTGCTCAAAACCTTATTCATTGGAATCAAGCTAATTATAGACATGAGTTGGATAATCTAACTTTAACGAACTATGATCACGACCATTTTTCAGGGTTGCCAGGCATTCAGGAAAAAGTACACATAAAAACGGTTAGGCTTCCTAAAAATATCTCTTCACAAGAATTAAAAGATATTAAACCGGAGGAAACGGATGCATTAAATGCCGTCTGCGAACTTAAAGATACCTATATTTATGATATTCACGATCATCAACCTCCGTATAAGGTTTTTGGTTATCATTTAGAGCAGAATGAGCTTGAATCGAACGAAATAAACACTAACCACCTAAGCCAAATAGTATTTGTAGAATTTGGAGGTTCAAAAATCTGCATTTGCGGCGATTTGGAGAAGCCTGCTTGGGAAAAGATTTTACTAAAGCCCGAGATTCAAACCCACCTTAGAACTACCAATGTATTTGTTGCATCGCATCATGGCAGGGATAACGGCTATCACGATGGCATATTTACTTATTGTACGAATCCTGATTGCGTAATTATATCTGACAAGGAATTAGCATACGATACGCAAGATGCTATGGCAAGCACTTACGCCCAGCATATTAATTATGGTGTGTATTTTAATGGAGAAAATCAGCTTAGGAAAGTTTTAACCACCAGAAATGATGGACATTTATGGATTCGCTTTGATACGCAAGGAAACAGGTCTTACCAAAATTTTTCAATGGAATAATCATGAATGAACTACAGCAAAAATTTAATCTCTATGATCATCTGGGCTATATACTAACAGGGCTATACCAGATATTCGTTTTGTGGGTCTTTTATGTCTTGCTCACTGGTGGCAACTTTGTCGGCATATCCGAGTTCTTAAAAATTGAATTTTCAATAGCACTGATTCTATCTGCATATCTAGTCGGCCACTTGGTTCAAGCAATTTCAAATATATTCGATAGCTGGGAAAGGAAAAAGAAAGAAGAAAACGACAAGGATTTAAATTTTGTAATGGATAAGGCGCGCGAGTTTTTTAGTCTCCCAAAAGAATTATCGGGAAAGAAAGTATGGCAGTATTGCTATCTTTATGCCTTGTCGAACGATTTTAGTGGGCACGTTGCTCTTTTCAATTCTATGTATAGCCTTTATCGTGGTTTCTGGGTAGCCTCTTATGTTGGAGGCATTTGTTCGGGAGTTGTATTGTTAGTGCAATGCGTAAATTCAGTCATTAACAAATTTAGCGTATATCCTGATTGGAAGTTATTCGTATTTACCTGCGTTACTTTTGGACTCGGCATTTTGTTTAACAGAAGAAAGAAGCGATTCTTTAAATATATGGGAGAGAAGACTCTAATTACCTTCGACATTCTATCGAAGGATTTAATACAAAAGAAATGAGCTACAAGTATACCGAATCCGATTTAGAAAATGCAACTCTCGAATGGCTCGAAGAGCTTGGTTTCAGTGTTGTCTTCGGGCCAACCATCGCGCCCGACGGCGACTCGCCAGAGCGAAGTTCATACAGCGATATTGTTCTCGCCGACCGCTTAAGGTCAGCCGTTGCCGCTATAAACCGAAACATCCCAAGAGAAGCGCAGGAAGAGGCAATTAAGAAAATTCTCAACGCGGCATATTCCAATCCAAGCCTATTAGTTGCCAACCACATATTTCATAAGATGCTTGCTGAAGGTGTGGATGTTGAATACCGGCGACCTGACGGTACAATCGCAGGCGATAAGGTATATCTTATAGAGTCAAAAAACCTCGACAATAACGACTGGCTGGCGGTTAACCAATACACCGTGATCGAGAACAACCACAACCGCCGTCCGGATGTAGTCATATTCATAAACGGCCTACCGATCGCCGTCTTTGAACTGAAGAATCCAGCGGATGTAAACGCTACGGTCAAGGGTGCCTTCAACCAGATACAAACTTACAAATCAGAAATTCCTTCCCTTTTTACCTACAATGCCCTTTGCGTAATCAGCGACGGCCTCGACAGCCGGATCGGTTCGCTCACGGCGGACATGGACCGCTTCATGAAGTGGCGGACAATAGACGGAGAGACTATCGCTCCTGCTTCCATACCGGAGATGGAGGTGCTGATTAAGGGCGTGTTCGATAAGGCCCACCTGCTAGACATTATAAAGAATTTTCTTGTCTTTGAAACAAGCGGGAAAGAGACGATTAAAAAACTTGCCGCCTATCATCAGTATCATGCGACGAATAAAGCTGTAAAAAGCACGCTGGAGGCAACGGCTGAAAAGGGAGATAGGCGCGCGGGTGTGGTCTGGCACACGCAAGGCTCAGGCAAATCCCTCACGATGGTGTTCTATGCCGGGAAGATTATTCAGGTCTTGGATAATCCAACCCTTGTGGTGCTCACCGACCGTAACGACCTGGACGATCAATTGTTCGGCGTATTCTGTAACTGCCATGAACTGCTTCGACAGACTCCGGTGCAGGCCCAGGATAGGGCCGATCTCAAGAATCTGTTGAATGTGGCCTCCGGCGGCGTTATCTTTACGACCATTCAAAAATTCCTTCCGGAAAACAAGGACCAGAAACATCCGCTTCTTTCGGAGAGAAGAAATATTGTTGTCATCGCGGATGAAGCCCATCGTAGCCAATATGACTTTATAGACGGCTTTGCCCGCCATATGCACGACGCCTTGCCCAATGCCTCGTTCATAGGTTTCACAGGTACTCCGATCGAACTGACCGACAAAAATACCCGCGCTGTGTTCGGGGAATATGTTGATATATATGACATCGCTCAGGCGGTAGAAGACCATGCTACTGTTCCAATCTATTATGAAGCTCGCTTGGCAAAGATACAATTATCTGAATCGGAAAGGCCAAGGATTGACCCAGAGTTTGAAGAACTAACAGAAGGCGAGGAAGTAGAAAAGAAGGAAAAACTGAAAAGCAAGTGGGCTCGTCTTGAAGCGATGGTCGGTTCTTCCAAGCGTATTAAGCTTATAGCAAAAGATGTAGTGGATCATTTTGAGGCCCGACGCGGCGCAATGGAAGGCAAAGGCATGTTCGTTGCCATGAGCCGCAGAATTGCAGTTGAGCTGTATGATGAAATAATCAAGCTCCGTCCGCAGTGGCATAACGATGACATTAATAAAGGATTCATCAAGGTTGTTATGACCGGCTCGGCCAGCGATCCGGCCAATTTTCAAAGGCATATTTACACAAAAGATAAGCGCGAGCTTTTGGCCAATAGAATGAAGGATGCCGGAAACGATCTGAAATTCGCCATAGTCCGTGACATGTGGCTAACAGGTTTTGACGTTCCATGCCTTCATACCATGTATATAGACAAGCCCATGCGCGGCCACGGACTGATGCAGGCTATCGCTCGGGTGAACAGGGTCTATAAAGACAAGCAAGGCGGTTTAATCGTCGATTATCTCGGTATCGCCCCGGCTTTGAAAGAAGCTCTTACCTATTATGCCGATAGTGGCAAGGAAAAACCCACCATTCCCCAAGAAGAAGCCATATCGGTGATGTTGGAGAAGTATGAGGTCATAAAAGGTATCTATCACGGCTTTGATTATTCAGCTTATTATTCAGACAAAGCCTCGGAGAGGACAAGGGTAATTTCCGGCGCGTTAGATTATATACTTGGTCTGGAAAATGGTAAAGCTCGCTACCTGAAAGCGGTTACCGAATTATCTCACGCCTTCTCGCTGGCCGTTCCAAGTGATGAATCCTTGAATATCAGAGATGAAGTAGCCTTTTTCCAAGCTGTAGGCGCTGGCATCAGAAAATTTGAAATGTCCGGAGGTCAAGGCGGGCCAACGCAAGAAGATTATGATCAGGCAATCAAACAGATAGTATCCAATGCAATCGTCTCCGATAAAGTTATTAATGTCTTTGATGCCGCAGGATTAAAATCTCCGAATGTTGCTGTCCTGTCCGATGAATTTTTGGCCGAGGTTCAAAATCTTGAACATAAGAATCTCGCGCTCGAATTATTGAAGAAGCTCCTGAATGACGAAATCAGAACCATGCAGAAAAAGTATCTTGTCAAGTCCCGCTCTTTTGCAACGATGCTGGAAGATACTATAAGGCGATACCAGAATCAAACTATCGAAGCCGCGCAAGTGATAGCCGAGCTCGTGGAGCTGGCGAAGAAAATCCAAGAGGAAAAGAGTCGCGGCCAATCATTGAATCTGAGCGATGACGAGATAGCTTTTTATGATGCGCTATGCCAAAATGAGAGCGCCGTCAGGGAACTCGGAGATGACACCCTGAGAAAGATTGCCCAGGAGCTTGTGACAATGCTTAGAAAAAATACAACAATCGATTGGACGCTAAAAGAGCAGGTTCGGGCCAAGCTCCGGGTATATGTAAAGAAACTGCTTAATAAATACAAGTATCCGCCGGATAAGCAGGAAACTGCCACGCGGACAGTTCTGGAACAGGCCGAGATATTGTGTAAGGATTGGAGCGGGGAATAGTTATAATTATGATATCAAAAGACTTAAAATTTACTGATTTTATAAAAGAAATCGAGGGTAATTTAGGAAAGACGGAATGGATAACTATTCTTGATATTCCCGAATTAAGGACAGGTGCAGATCGGCTTACATATTATTCTGCTCTGATAGCTAATTCTAAGGTTGAAGACATACTGAAAAAATATGAATGGGATTTGCGATTAGGTGACGGTCAGCCTGGATTTATTACTTATTATGAGGACGGGAAACCTATAAACAAGTACTGTCGTTTTTCTGATGAAGGAATTGAACCATTGGTTTATTGGAGGACATTCAGCGGAGGAAAAGAATCATACGTAGAGGTTTCAGAGGAGTTTAGATTATATTTCAATTTATACGAAAAAAACTTAGGCAATGGAAAAAAGGTTCTTATCTATACGGACGATGACGGTGATGAAGATGATGTTGTTTTGATCGATAAGGATAAAGTATCAGTAAAATTGAAATACATAAAGGAATATTTGGCCGCAAAGCAAATGCATTTGGCAATTTATTTTGAAGCAATGAGATTTTCGGATAAAACTCTTGAGGAGTTAGACCTTCCGGAAACAAGGGAAGTTAAGGAAGGTAATAAATATATTTATTCTATTAGCGATGCCAATATGGGTTTCTTTTTTAATGACTCGAAATCGCAGGGATTGTTACTTGGGAAAAAAATAATTGCAGGCTCTACGGATTTTAGTCCGCCATCTTGGGAAACTAAAAGGAGTGAACAGTTTACTGAATTTATTGTTGGAGTAGACGAAAATGGAAAAGAGATTACTTGCAGTTGTAATACGGATAATCAAGCTACCAATGTCTTTTTAACTCCGGTTTTCTTTAAACGGGAGGTTCTCAAAAAATACTATGACAGCCCGGAAAGATACTCCGTGGAGGATGGAAATGTTGAGCGGAAAGGATTCTGGGGTTTGAGAGTTCTAAACAATCACCGAGAGCACGTGGTCGTATGGCTGGGGGATTTAAAACATTTACCACACAAAGAACAAACACATTGGAGAGCATTTAACATCACTCCAAGTTCAAGAAAAATTAGCCATGCAGATTTTACCCGTAATATTGAAGGTAATTTTGCGGATCCTGAGCATCCAGAACTTTACTTCAAATATAGATTTGAGATATTCCAAGAAGCCTGGCATAAAAAATTTGGATGGCATTTATTTAAACCATTGTCTTCTGGAGACGCCCATCATCTAAAGTCGCTCCATATTCCCACCACCAATGAACAGAAGGAATTCGATGATCAAATAGCATCGATAACAAAGATTATAATTGATTCACTAAACGAGGAAGAGCTTGAAAAAGATGTAACGATTAATAAAGAGAATCCGCGTGGCATAGACAAATTAGAGGCTTTTTTATGGGCTTATAGATTATCTATACCTGAAATGATAGAATTCTTGCGCAATCTACAGGCGTTACGTTCAACAGGCGTAGCTCATCGCAAGGGCAAGAACTACGAGAAAATCAAAGAATTCTTCAAAATCGGCAATGAAGAGTTGCCAAACGTTTTCGAAGACATTTTGATAAAATGTATCTGGACGTTAAATGCTCTGGAAAGCCACTTTATCTCCAAAAAAAGCAAGTAACATTAACAGAAGTGGTCGTATCGTCGCATAGCGCGGGAGCTTCACGTAGACCGCGGGACGGTGGCGCGGTACGACCGGTTGCGGTCAAAACCCGCCATTGTGGCCCCCGGGTCCGGGGAGTCATCAGACCCAAATGCCGCCATTCCGCCCCCGGGTCGGAGGTCGTTCTATCCTCAAAACCCGCCATTCCGACCGCCGGGTCTGCCCGCCGATTTAGTTGCAAATTTTGCAACAACTGCTGGAAACTGCTTATAAGAAGGCATTGCACAATTACAATATTATCGTATATGCGCAACACAATGTTTTCATGTTTTTATAAGACGTGGCACGGCAGGGTCGGGTCTTCTACGATTGCGGCTTTTTCAAGTATTTTGGCACAATAATGACTTATAGCGCCACTTTATTTGGCGCGATTTGCTTTTTATTTGGCGCGCAAACCAGAAACATAAAAATACCACCCGGCCGCTTTCATAAGAATCAAGAGGTCGCACTGTGCGGTTCTTGTGCGGTTGACAAGAGAAAACAGGGGATAGCAACGGCTAAGATGCTATCCCCGCATGGCCAAATTTCCCAATGTTTTCAAACACCAGCAGACACCGTGTAAATCGCTTTGACCTCTTTGATATAACTGGCAGTCAAGAGGTCAGGGGTTCGATCCCCCTCAGCTCCACCAAACAAATCAAGGGGTTACGGGAGACGATGAAATCTCGTAGCCCTTTTTTTGTGCGGTTTTTGTGCGGTTGGCAGATTTGTCGGCAAGCGTGCGGTCTAACGTGTCCAGAGCCTTTACCTTGTGGGCAGGCGCAAGATGAGCGTATCGGAGCGTCATAGCAAGCGTCTTATGTCCCAACAACTCTTTGACCGTAGTCAAGTCCACGCCAGCCATTACAAGCTGACTGGCAAAAGTATGCCGCAGGTCGTGGAAATGAAAATCCGTAATCCCCGAAGTCTTGCAAGCGGAGTTAAAAGATTTTTTAACGTCCTGATACGGTTTTCCGTCATGATCGTGGAAAACATGCTTACGGCCTTCAATGTTAAAGGCGAGTTTTTCCAATTCCGCCCTTAACGTTCGGTCTATGGGTATCTCCCGTCTCTCGCCGTTCTTAGTGACGGAGAGAAGTATAAACCCGTGCCTCAGGTCAACCTTGTCCCAGGTCAGGTTTAGGATTTCGGTTTTCCTCATGCCCGTATGCAACGCGGTAATTACAATCGGCCTGAGATGGGGAAGACAAGCATCAACGAGAGCCGCGCATTCTTCGGCGCTAAGATACCGGAGCCGCCGATTGTTCTCTTTAAGCAGCTTTACGCGCCTGACATGCTTATAAGCTTCCTCGCCCGCCATTTCCCATTCGACGGCTTTGGTAAACATATGCTTGAGCGTAGCCAGATGACGATTGACAGTGGCTGGCTTGTTGCCTTTCTTAAGCTTGTCGGTTTGATACTGTTCAACGAGCATGGAGTTGAACCGGCTTAAAGAGAGATTCCCGAAAGCGGCTTCAAGCTCTTTTATAAACCAGACCTTGCTCTCGTAGCTTTTTTGCCGCTCGGCCCACTTCAGGTACTGGGGAACCAGCTCACTGAAAGTGTGGTTGCCGATGTTCTTAACTAGAGGTTGCGTGCCTTCCTTCACGGCTTGTTTCCTCTTGATAAGGATGGCCTCGGCATCCTTGAACTTATTGGATCCCGAAGACTCTCTTATCTCCGCACCGTCAAGTCCGGCATATCGTATCCAATAGACGTTGCCGCGTTTATAGATTCCTCGTGCCATTTTTTTCACCTCCTTTCCTTTAAAATGTTCCAGTCATGCAAGCCAGCATATACCACCCGACTAAAAGTATTCAAGTTGTTTTTAACCGTAAGGGATCGGCTTCACCGTCTGTTTCTCTATCCATTTGTCGATTATAGATTTCTTAAAACGCGTATATTTCCCGTTCTTGAAATAGGGAATTGCTTTATGCGAAACCTGTTTATAAACCCAAGAAGGCTCGACTTTCAGGTAATTGGCAAGACCTTGAACATCGAAGATAACATCATCTCCTGCATTAAACAAAGATGCGCCCTTGAGAAGAGGCTTCAATAATTCAGCCACCTCCGCGGCAATCGCGCTGATATCTTCTTTTTCAAGTAAGGTTTTCATCGTTTAGGGCTGATAAGGCTCCAAATCAAACCAGCCGCTCGTCTTGATTGGTTGCGGCTTGACTTGGTTAAGTGCCACCTCTTTGAAAATCGGCGGCCTCGGTGTCTTGGCGATTCCCGTAGCCTGCGGCGTCTTGTATGCCACATAATACTTGTCCAAGAACTGGATCTCGGACGCCGGAATACACAATTCCTGGGCGATCAATGCAGCCTCGCGATGCCCGCTTCTGAAGGCAATAAGCGTCCCGACATTCAGTATAACCCGCGCCATCTTATCATCAATAACAGCGAAATCCTGCGTACTCAGCACAGTGGAGAGCTTGAACTTACGGCCCTCTTTTAGCAGACTAAAAAAATTAGAATTCAAAAAATTGTGGGCTTCATCAACTACCAAACTCAACGGTCTATATTCTTTCGGACGTTCATATTGAAGATAATTTTTAATCCCAAGACTGGTTAATGAGCCCATGAATACTGATTTGTCATATGAAAGCCCATGGGTGTCTACGATCAAGCTTTCGCCTTTGTGAATAAACTCACCCCACTCGATTGCGTTATTCCCGCAGATAATAGGAATAAGTCGGTCGTCCGACAAAAGGAGATTGAGCCTTTGAATTATGCCATCTCTTGTTTCGTTGTCTCCTTTAAGGTTGGCGATATAGTCTCTGACATGCAAAAGAGACCGTCTGTTTCGTTCAAGGCACCATTTGATACCGGAATCCAAAAGCCCCCTCATTTTGGCCGTAAGCGAGTTGTTAGCTCCGTCCGTGGTATGCCTTACGACTTGGTTGATCGCCTCGACGACGGTATCGACAATTTGGTTCGGGTTATATGGTTGCTGCATCGGGTTAATTGATACCGGGGAGTCGAGGGCGCAGTAGCGCCCCCGCCCCTTCCCGATGCTCCAGCACTCTCTGGCCAGAAAACCACTCGGCTCTATCATGATCCTCGCGTTGTTATAGAAAGAATCCTGCTCCCAGAATCCGGAGAGCAACGAGCTCTTCCCGGTGCCGCTCTTGCCAATTACAAGGATGCTGTTGTATCTGTCCTTGTCCTTGACATACACGGGCAGGTAATTGTCCAGCCCGATTTTAAGTCTGGGAAGTTCCATTTTTAATCTCCTCCAATTGCAGCATCTTGAGTTCCAGTTCGACCGCGTTCAGCTTCACCTCACCTTCCAGCATCTGGTTTTTCAGTTTCTGCTCATCGACCTGGCCAAGCTTCAACTGATTATCAAGCTGGATATTCACTATCCTCGACTCGGATTCCTTTTCTTCGTATTCCATCATCTTTTCCCGGTGCTTTACTTCCTTGAAAACAAGTTCGGTCTTGGCGCTAAAAGTCAGAACCTCCTGCACCGTGCCGAGTTTCGCCTTGACCTCACGATAGGTGCTCTCGGCCATTTCAGCTTCGAGACGTTTGACTTCCGCGATCTGCCCGACCTTTTTCTTGTGGAACCAGCCGCCTATCAACCCCATTTCGTAGGTTACCGACGGTATCACCGGAGGCACGATATTGGATAGATACTGCGGCGGAAGCAAAGACAGAAAGTTGGTCTTGTCCGATTTCATCAATTCCATTCCTTCGGGCTCACGCTTTTTCATTTTTCACCTCGATGATTTTGGAGAACGTTTCCGTCCAGATTTTCGTAGCATCGAGTTGCTTCCGACGGTTCGCTTCCTCGATCAAGGCGTCCCTCTTTCCGTTCACCCTGCCGATGATATAGAAGAGGCAGGCTATCCCAAGACCCGCCAGCGTCAGATATTTCCAATCTATAGTAAGCATGGTCAATTACCTCCTGTCCATAAGGGTTCACGGATCCCTTTCACAAAAAACATCTTCACATGAGGTTCTTCAGGCTTCGATGCAACGATGACTTTCGGTTTCTCGGTCTTCACCTCCTCCTTGACCGGTTCGTATTGTCTGTAAACGGCGGGCTGGACTTCCGGCTCCGGTTCAGGTTCCGGCAGCCGGTAATAGACGACTTTACGATAGTGATGGTAATGGTTAACTGTGCGATAGACGATTTTCGGCTCCTTGATGATCTCCTTAACCACGACCCGCTCTTTAACCACAGTCCTCGGTACCACCTTAACCTCTTTCACCACCTCCTTCGGCTTCAGGTTAATCAGCGAAAACGCGACGACTCCAAAAAGTAAAAGTGTAACCAGCAGTTCCTTCATTTGGTCACCTCTTGGTATAGCAATCGCAGTGCTCGTGCTCTTTCCCCGGATAAAGCGGAAGACCGCAGATTCGACATAACCCCGTGCAGCCTTTTGCGCGCAACGACTCCATTTCTTCTTCGGTTATGAAAAGTTTTGCCATGATTGCACCTCAACGTTTGCGACAACGGTGATATTGTTGATTTTTGTAAATAATCGCGGAGGAAATTACCGACAGGGGCGGCCCTTGACAGAATAACGGGATAGGAGTATATGTAGATTTAGCTGGATGCCTGGCAGACTGGCGCCAACCAAGTGGCTGTCAGGCTTCCCCCTCAAGGGCTATGTCGGAATCTTCCGGGATAGCCCTTTTTTAAGGTCCCATTGCGGCTTCCTGATGACGGTTGAAATACATTACATTATCTCCTTTAGGTACCGGTCGAATTCGATCGTTCCCTCTATGGGTTCTCCCTTAACCAGGATGGGAAAATGGGGGATTCTGACTTGAAAGAGGTTGGAAAAATACGGCAAAGCGTCCTCGAAATTTCTAAGGGCTGTCACCTTTTGACGTAAATAGGATTCTTCCTCACTGATCCGGACCTCCAAGACGAAAAAAAGCGCCTTGCTATTTTTTCGTATTAAGCAAAGCGCATCAGGCCTGATCGATATGGGGGATATAAGATGCTCGCGGGCGATTATTGGATCGCCGTATTTAAAAAGCTCGGCCAGAGTTTTGGTTAGCAAAGCTGCATGTTCTGAATAGTTACTCCGGCAATCATGTGTTCTAAAGAAACCCGGGCCTTGAACTAATTTTCCTAAATCGACCAATGTTTTTGAGGCTTTATACGTATTGTTAACCCGTGAAACACCCGCCTTCCAACCTACTTTAGGTCCAATAATTTCTGCTATAGTATGCTTGTCAGCTATCTTAATGCTTCTCATTACCTCCAGAACTTTGTCCTCGTGAGCCATAAGCACCTCCTGCTATAGCCATACAATTATAGCAAAGAATGCTCTTTGTCAAGTAAATAATAATCTAAATACAGTAATATAATTTCTATTGACAGAATAGGAAAATCTCAGTATAGTAGAAATTTATGGAAGAAAAAATATTATTGAAAAGATATGCATATTATTATGATATTCTACAAAAATTAGGCGAGTTTCCTCTATCAAAAACTCCAACCATAGAAGAGTTGCAACCATCTAGGGGTGTCGTGCAGGCTGGATATAAGGAAATTAAAGAAATAGATTTCGAAGGTAACCTAATAGATTATTTATGCTATATAAGTACCTGTTATTGGGTACATTTAAAAATTAAGTTGGGAATGCATCATCCAGATCCCAAAATGGACGATTGTATTTATAAAAATTTTATGCGACTTTTTGTGAAAAACCCTAAATACTATTTTAACCTTGTAAGCCCCAAGGAAAAGCCTACAAAAGAAGACTATTATCGGGAAGTTATTGGATACACTCAATTTTCGGCATATTGGTATATTCTGTTTGTTGCGGAAGACAACAAAGAAATGAAGGAGTATCTATATAATAGATTTAACGATCGATTCCTGAAAGCATTTGATTAAATTTTAGTTTAATTTTTATATCTTAATTTTTTCAAAGAGTTGAGTCTTGGTTCAACCCCCATTATTAGAGAAATAATTCATGAACGCATTAATTCTATGATAATTGGGGGAGGCACCTTTATAGGGGGTAAATGGGGTCCTGATAGTCAAGTCCTTGACCATTTGCTATAATGAGAAGGGCAAGGAAACTTGCCTTAATCCAAGCGGAGTTCTCAAAGAGGTTATCTCCTCTTAGAATCCATACTTAAAGCAGGTGATGGCTTTGTCGATGTGATCGCACCATCTCCTATAGTAGAGGTTTTCAGGGCAGGTGCATTCTGCCTTGAAATTGTTTTTACCCCACCTTTCAAGAGAAACGGTGTATCGTTTACCGCCTCTTTCCTCGACCTCGTAGGTCTTTGGTTCGGACTTCATATTATCATCTCCTTTCCAGGGCAAGTTTTCCTTGCCGTAGGGAGCTACAGCAAATGAAGTCAAGGAGGAGCCTGAGCGACGATTGAAAAAGTAAAATTTCAAATCGGCTTTTTCAACCTTAGACAAATCGAAAGGCAAGTAATCGGTTCGGTCTGCTTGTCAGTCCGGACGGATTATGCGCCTTTCTCCAAAAAAGAGAAAAGCCGTTTTGAAAAGCGAAGCGGTTTTTCTTTTTCAGTCGGCGTGAAGCTGTTACCTTGAGGCAGGAAAGGCCGCCGGATACCGCCGCACACCCGAAAGACTGTCGGCGTATTCAAACAGTCGGACCTTGACTTTGCAAGGTGTCCGCTACAATGGAAGAACGAGGGGAAAACCCCGTCATAAGACGGGGAAAACCCTTACTCTGCGCTTTCACGTCTGATCCGCAGCACGAACTCCTTGAAGCTTTCTCCTTCGCGGGAAACTTCGTCCGCCCGAACCTGCAACGCCGGAGTAGCGCATTCGGGACATACCGCATAGGTTCCTATCAGTACTCCTCCCTGTTCGTCGGAGTCCGAATAGTCCCCGTTGCAGAAGTCGCACATTACTTCGTCTTCACCCGGACGCGCGTCGATGACAAACATTTTAATCACCCCTTTCCAGGCGAGGGTTTTCCCCTCGCGCTGAACGGGGAGCGGACGGATGCCTTGCACAGTCAAGGTGGAAGCGAAGCTGATTCCATAGGAAAAAACGCCGCTACCTGGCCGATGGGGATTATAAGGGGCTCGCCCCTTATCTCCAAAACCAAAAGATTAAAGTTATACGACCGGCTCTTGCCCAGAAATTCAATCCAACCTATAATAAAAGCAACCACTTTCAACTCCGCCAATTCCTTCCCGACTAAGTAACTTAACCATCCGAATTTCCCAAAGATAATTTTTAATAAACAAAGAAATGTTAAATTTTGAAAAACCAAGCGGTCACTCCGAGAGGAGCCACGAAGAAACCGAACGAAATGAAAAACCTGCTGGCGAAAATCTCGCGGACCAGCCGGATAAAGAAATAAATCCGGAAGGAGCGAAAGCTGCCGCCGAGGAATACATAAGTAAAGAAGAAATGCAAGTGAAAGAAAATGATAAGTACGACCGTTTAATACGCAAATTTATTAAAGGACCGTTGTCGATTGCTTCAGTTTCTTTCTTGGCGCAGAATGGTATTCTTATTAACAGCTTGGAAAAAGCCGGCTATACGCCGGGAAGCGCCAACGCCGAAATTTTCCAGCAGGCTGTTAAAAGCAACATGCCGGAGTTATTGGCAGTGAGCGCGGCGGCCGCTTTTGCCAGTGCGGTGGTTATGGCACCGGAAATTAAGGAGTGGTTTGCAAAGAGAAAGGCCGAAAGAGAAAAAAAGAAGCTTGAAGCAGCAGCTAACTAAGTAATATAAAACTATGGATAGCAAGATATTGGAAAACTTGGCGGACATGGATATTTTTCTGGAGGCCGCAGGAATAGACTCGAAAACGAAAGAAAATCATTTTGAGCGCCTGCTAAGAATCGCCTTCGCTAGGACTATTGAAAATCTGAACAAAGTTACGGGAGTTAATGATATGCAAGCGCCTGAAATGAATAGCTTGGATGAGTTCTTCGATTATTATACCCAGTACGTGGATCGCGATACCATCAATAAAATAATTCAGGAGGAGACTCAAAAAGTATTCAACGGGTATTTCAACGCGATAGGCGGCAAACTATTGAAAAAAACTTGATATTCCGGGTTAAACCTGATATAAACTCAAGTAAAATTAGCCATACCTTCAAGAAGTGCCGTGCTATCTCTGGGAGTTCGGACTTTGGAAGCAGTATGAAGCCCATTTCTCCATAAGAGGGATGGGCTTTTGTTTTACTAAATTTGTAACCCCGGCTCTTAACGATTTATTTTCACAGCAGGAAGGAGAATAAATGGAAATTTACATCGTCATCGTCATAACAAGCATACTTGTTGGTGTGGTATGCGCAACGATAGCCAAACAAAAGGGACGGGATCCTGTGAAGTGGTTTCTGTCAGGCGCATTTCTAAACGTTTTAGCTCTGTCCGTCGTTATTTTCTCGGAGCGAAAAAATGCCAGAAAATGAGAAAATGTCGAAAAACAAAAAAATCATTCTCGGAATTCTAACAGGCCTTTTTGCTCTATTGCTCCTTTATCCCCTCATTCTCATTGTATTTCCGTTAGGCTTATTTAAAATTATATTTTTCCCGCTATGGCTTTTAATTCAGGCACTCGCAAGTTCGATAATCGGTGCGACAAATTTTGACCCATGGGTTGCACGAGGAATTGCTATATCAATACTTGTCTTAGTCAATCTTCTTCTCATACGACCCTTTGGCTTATTACTGACAGGAGGATATAACCTCATATTTAAGAAAGAGTATTATTGGTATATTGTGGTAGGAGGATGTCTCGTATGTATTGGGATGTCTTTCGTTTCCAAGGGTGTTAACTTTAACAGAATAACGGGCGAACCCCTGAAAAAATATTACCAAGATCCTAACGGTAAAATTGAACTCTTCCCCATAGAAATCAATTATGATCCGAAATTTGGTTACAAACTAAAGGTGATAACGCCCGAAATCGCGATTCGTTATCAGCAACAGGTTGATGAAAACCGAAACGGACTCAGATATATCCCGCCCGCATCAGTGGAGCCAAGTCCAGCGTCGGCAACGTCGGCCGCATCCGCGCCGGAGCCGGCTCCGGCGACTCCGGTTACACAGGTGCAAGTGTCGTGTCCACTTCCAGTGCAAGTCGCAACCAATTATCGCGGCTGGAAGATACATTATGCCGAGGGTGGGTACAACACCATCCTCGGCATAACAAGAAGCGGTGATTGCCTGGAAATGCATACCAGCGGGCCTACATTCACCGGAAATTATGATGAGTCTTCCGGTATGTATGCAGGCACTTGGAATGAACCAGGCCAAGGTCACGGCACATTTTCGCTTTCATTCCGACCGGATGGCAGTGCCACCGGCACGATAGTGACCGGCTCGGGAGAGCACGGCATAAAGCTAACTTCTTTCTAGCAATATCAATTGCCAATCAGAAGAGGCTCGGGACGCCTCATTCTTGTATAACAGATATAGACCAAATTACACCGCCGCCCCGATACCGAGCTTTCGTTCGATTACCGTAACCCGTTCCTCAAGTTTTTTGTGTTTCTTGGTTTTGATTTCGGCCACGTCCTCATCGATACTGAAAAGTCTCCGGTCTATCTGATTGACCTTGTGTTCTACGTTTTCCAGTCTTGAATCCATAGTGGCTATTTTCTTTTCAAGACGTTCTACATCTGCTTTTTGGGCCGTTTTTTCAAACCCCTTATTAATCATCGCGGCCAAGTCTTCAATTGTGATTTCTTTTTCTTCGTTCATATGCTTTTATTATAGTTGGTTAGAGATGCCCGTCAAGTATGACGGGTCTAAGCTGATTATCCGCCCTTTTGCCCTAATTCCTATTTTAGTCTATTATAGGGAGACAGAGCTTGAGCGCAGTAAGCCCAATTTACCACCTCTCCCTGTATCGCCACCATCTCAGGAAAACCTGTGACGCTATTGTGACAAAGAAGTGATAAACCGGGTCTTTTACTGCGACAAATACTGAAGATTAAGATTTGATATTTCGGCTTAGGTTAGCCGAATATCCCGTGTTTTGGCCGAGACTGGAATTTTAAATTCTCTGTTTCGAATCCCATACGCGGTACGGAAAGCGGTTTAAGAATTATTTTTATGAATGCCAAAAAAACTCTTGATAAATTCAAGAAAAAAATCGATCCGCGCCTGGAGAAATATTTTCGGAAAAAGCTGAAA
>JAJYJC010000045.1 GCA_021796415.1 bacterium | reverse complement strand
TTTTGGACAAACTTTTCCCATCCGTTTTTCTGCGGTTTGGCATTTTTTAATTCCAGTTTCTTGCATATATAACTGCCGAGGCCGGCTTCTTCCAGATTACCGGGCACTTCATAAACCGACTTCACATAAGGCAGCGGCGCAACTGCTTCTTCGTCAACATCTGAGAACAAAGCGATCTTACTGATATGCTCTTGGTTCATATTCCTATCGCATCTGGCGCCGATGATATCGGGGTGGATTCCCGCCCGGAGCAAATCGCGAATGCTGTTTTGGGCCGGCTTGGTCTTGATTTCCTTTGAGGCCTCGAGATACGGGAGATAAACGAGGTGGGCGTACAAGACATTTTCAGTCCCAACTCTTCTTTTCATCTGGCGAATTGCTTCCACAAAATGCAATCCCTCAAAGTCGCCAACCGTACCGCCTATTTCTGCGATATGGATATCAAAACCTTTTGCCGCATCTAGCACCACTTCTTGTATTTTATTGGTTAGATGCGGAATTACCTGAACTGTTTTACCTAGATACTTGCCGGATCTTTCATCTTCAAACACCTTGGAATAAATCTGGCCGCTCATTATAGAGCTTTTCTTGGTCAGGTTCACGCCGGTAAATCTTTCATAGTGCCCTAAGTCCAAATCTGTTTCGGCGCCGTCATCTGTCACAAAGACTTCGCCGTGCTCGCCTGGATTTAGCGTACCGGAATCAAAGTTCAGATAAGGATCGAGTTTCTGGATATTAACAGAAAAACCTCGGTTCTTTAAAATGTTGCCAACCGAGGCTGCAAATATTCCCTTGCCGATTCCTGACAAGACTCCACCTGTTACGAAAATGAATTTGGTTTGTTTCTTTCCCAGCACTTTTTATCCAAGTTTAATAATAACTCTCGCATCACCCGCTTTTTTCTAAAAATTATTTTAAACGCAAAAAAATATTTTGGCAAGGATAATTTTTTTAATTAACCACAAGTAAGTGAAAAGCCCGCACTACGCGGGCCTATCACCTCCTTTCAATACATTTTCCTGCCATTTTTTCATCTTTCTGAAGAAACCACGCATCCCTCTTTTTTGCTTCCTTTGTCGGCTTAATGCTTGGCCCTGCTCGGTGTTAGGCGGATCAACCCTTGGTGTCCCTGAATTGAAAGAAGCAAGCTCATTATGGAAATCAATAATCTGAGCATCTAGCGCTCTTTCCGTTTTATAAGTTCGGAGCAGATCCCTGGTCTTTTCGATCGAAAGAACACCAAAGTCAATTGGTTGGATGCGATCGGTGTAAATCGCCGTTACATACCACTCGATATCTTCCTCCATGTTTTTCTTCTGCAAACAATCCAATTCCCGCTGGAGGGCTTCGCTGCCAAGCCGTGTATTCTTTAGCAATTCTCTAACAGTTTCGCGGTCAGCGTATACCTCACGTTTTTCCCAGCAATTTGGGCAGAAAAGCAACACATTCCAAACTTCATCATTTACCTGAATACGTTCAACTGAATTAACCATCTTCGATTTGCAGATTGGGCAAATGTGAAGGCTAATGCATGACCGCAAAACTTCCTCTGGCGAAATCTTCAGCTTAGCCTCAGGTTTTTTCTTTGGCTTGACAACCTTACAGACACCTTGCTTCCCCTGAACCTTGGTCTTATGCCATTTTACCAGTTCTTGATATTGATCGGGGGTCATCTGCTTCTTATCAGTGAGAAGGCAGACATTACATTTAATCAAGACTCGATAACCGCCATCAACCCATCTTACATTTTCTACGATAGGATCATCGCTATCGCAATGAGAACAAATATAGGCTTTTTCATCGGGTTCTAGAAGATGTGGCGCAACGCTCATTCTAATACCTCCGGTAATAATTGAAAAGAGATGTAAAATTGCCTCCTCTGTTTTCTCCAAAAGAAGCTTGCTTCTTTTGGAGAAAACGAGGAAATCTTCTTTTTATTGTAACATAAAAAATTAAGGGTTTACAGTCATTCATGTATCCCTCGAGTGTATGGCTAAGCTTCCGATAATAGCCCCGGTAAATCTACCCCAAATCATTATTGCCATTCCAAGAAAAGAGGAATATTATAGTCCTAATGTTACGGAAAAAGCATTTAATCATTGGCGGAGCAACAACGGCGGTTATAATCCTGGCCGTTGCCGGAGTACTTCTCTTTCCATATTTTAAGTCTTTAGCCGTTTATGGCAGCTTCTCAGGGGATTTCACGAAACCCGGCCAACCGGTCAACGTTAAGTTAGTTCTTGATAATAAGATTAAGTCTTCGGCAAATGTCGGTTCTGCCGGCGGCGATGTTGCTGTGCCGGCGCAGAATACCAAGCTAAGCATTCCTCAAGGCGCTTTAATCGCTAACGAAAACATAACGGCTGCGAAAATCACCTCGCTTCAAGGCTTGCCTTCCGGCTGGAAGCTCGTTGACGGTTATAGCTTTGAACCATCCGGGATTATTTTTGGAAAGCCGGCCATATTTAGCGCAAACTCTAGCGTTGCAGGCAAAGAGATCTATGCTTTCACAATTGAGAATGGGCAGTTGAAACGCGTCCCATACTTTATCAAAGGGAATCAGGCTCAGGTGAGAATGAGCGGATTTTCCGGTGTTGCCTTCATTCAAATAACCGGCAACGTACCATATGTGACCAACAATCATTCCGTCGAAGATCGGGCGGTGGAAATTATCGGAGAAGGCCTTTCGATAGATTATTATGCAAATCCGCTCGACCCCAAAATCTCTGACAGCCAAAAGGCGAGGTTTCTCAAAATTTTGCAAATTTGGTATTCCAACTCGGTCAAGCTGCACCTAGAAGACGCGGCCAAAGACCCGGCCAAAATCAAAGATTCGGGAAGAGAATATAACCACTGGCTTTCGTCCGCCATTTTGCTTGGGCTTGACGACCAGCTGGGACAGCAAATAACGGAAGGCAAGCAGCTTCTTGCCCAAGATCTGAAAAATGCCCTCGAAGACGCAAGCAAAAAATGTACAGCTGCTGGAGATGCCACTCAAATAGCCAATATGCTTCAGTGGGAAAGCCTGGCTATGGTTTTGGGGGTCGAAAATCAGCCCGGTCTGACCCAAACGGACCTGAATAATTACATACAAAGCTGCGGTAAATTTGAACTGGATTTCACCTCTCGCTTTGCGGACAACCAAGGAGGTCAGGCAACAGCCAGCGGAAAGGCTGAGCTTGCTATTGCCGATGATATGACCCTGCAAGGCAGCGGCACAATGAAAGAAGATTCTATGGCCTACCCCGGCACATCCGACACAGACGGGATGATCGGGATGCCATTTGCTTTTACAATCCCCAAAACGCCTATCTCCATCAATGCTGGGACATCGCCCTCTGCCTCCATCGCGCTTCGAATGAATATGGATGCAATAGCTAACGCTCAAGATACGTTAAATAAAAGCTGCTGGTGGGTTGTGAACTGGGCTTTAGCACACCAAACAGATGCAGTTTTCGGCACTTCTTTAACGAGCAATATACGCGATTGGCAATATGTCGGCAAAAATGGCATTTTCGCCCAAAAGGTTTTCAACCGCACAGTTAACGTTCCTTTATACCCCGGTAAAATCGACAGTATTACTGAAAACACCACCTTTACCCTAAAGCCGATGTCGAAGTAACTCTAGGCTAATTTCATTAAGATGTTCGGCTTAATGCTTGATTTTGGGGGCTGAAATCGGTATTTAATTCCCTTCTAAAGCCATAAAAGGTTATATTTTTAACTTTTAAGATAAAAAATGTGTCGTTTATGCTTTTATAGCAGTTAAAAGTGCACATAATAGCCACACAAAAAGT
>JAJYJC010000014.1 GCA_021796415.1 bacterium | reverse complement strand
CATGCTGAGCCGGAGCGCGTCGCCAAGGAAATCATAGACCTGCTTGGAGTGAAAGAAGACGAGATCATTTTTGCCTCCGGCAAAACCGGCGAAGGGGTTGAAAAAATTCTTGATGCTGTGATTGAAAAGGTTTCTCCTCCGAAAGGCAAGCCGGAATCAAATACAAAAGCGCTCATTTTCGATTCATTCTTTGACAGCTATCGCGGGGTGATTATTTATGTGCGGATTTTTGACGGCCAAATCAAAAAGGGTGAAAAAATAAAGATGATGGCGACTAAAACCGAGGGTGAGGCACTGGAAATCGGCTACTTGAAACCTGATTTCAGCGCCCAAAAAGAGCTAGGCTGCGGCGAGATTGGCTACATCGTTACGGGACTTAAAAATGTGGCAGAAGCTCGCGTCGGCGATACTGTTACCCTTGCCTCAAACCCGACAAATGAACCGCTCCCCGGCTATAAAAAGATTACCCCTTTCGTCTTTACCGGCCTCTTTACCACCTCCGGCGAGGATTACCAAACGCTCCGCGAGGCTTTGGCAAAACTAGAGCTGTCTGACTCTTCACTGGTTTACGAACCGGAAAATTCGGCTTCGCTCGGCTTTGGATTTCGCTGCGGATTCTTGGGACTCTTGCATATGGAGATTGTCAAGGAGAGGCTTGAACGGGAATTTAATCTAGATTTGATCGTTACTACTCCTAGCGTTTCTTATGAAATAGTAAAAACGGGCGGCAAAAAGTTGCTCATCAAAAATCCTTCAGAAATGCCGGATAGATCCGAAATTGCCGAGATCAGGGAGCCGTGGCTGAAACTCGAGGTTGTCACTCCCAAAGAATATGTCGGTAAAATCATGGAGTTGACCCAAGGTAAGCGCGGATTTATGAAAAACCTGAGTTACCTGGAAGAAAACACCGCGCTTATCACCTTTGAAGCTCCCCTCTCTTCTATTGTTACCGACTATTACGACGACCTAAAAAGCGTATCGAGCGGCTATGCTTCGCTTGGCTATGAGATGATAGGCTTCAGGGCTTCAGAGCTTGTGAAAATGGATATCTTAATCTCGGGGGAAGCCATGGATACCTTATCGGTAATAGTCCACAAAGACGAGGCCCACACCCAAGGCCAAAAAGTGGTAAAAAAATTAAAGGATTTGATTCCCAAACAAGCCTTTAAAATCACACTTCAAGCTGCCATTGGCGGCAAAGTCATCGCCCGAGAAGACATTTCCCCATATCGAAAAGATGTCACGGCAAAGCTATACGGCGGCGATGTCACCAGGAAAAGAAAGCTGCTTGAAAAACAGAAAAAAGGCAAAAAGAAAATGGCCCAAATCGGCAAAGTTTCCATACCAAGCGACGTTTTTGTAAAACTCTTAAAAAAATAATGGTCAACTGTGTAATCAAACTCTGCTTTTGTTTCTAATTTTTCTGTGCTAGAATTGTCTTATTAACTACAAAGGAGAAAAATGTCAAAAGTACTTATCGTAGGGCCCGATTCTTCAACCATAAAACTATATCAGGCTGCCATCGCATTTCAGGGGCTTGAAACTATTTCAGCTTCAAGCGCTTCGGAAACGCTTGAGATGATAAAGCATAATCCCAGATTGATTTTGCTTGATATCTCTACGCCCGATCTAAAAGAAGTAAATCTAGTGGATGAAATAAAAAGCCGGATTGATGGACGAATCCCGCTAATAATTATCGCCGACATGAAACATAATCACGACGTCAGCCAGCACTCTATCGAAGGAGTCTGCGAATACCTGTCCAAGTCAGAGACTTCTGTCGGGGATGTGATAAAAAAAGTCAGAGAGGTTATCGACGAGAAGAAATAATCACCGGAATGTTATTTTAAACGCCCTTCGGGGCGTTTTTTATTATCAGCCAGGAGTTTTCTCTATTTCCATAATTCGTCTTGACTAAAGAATACCTGTCATGAAGCTTCTCGCCCGCAAGCTCAAATTCAACCAGTTTGTCCGTTCGTACTAGTAAATTATAGGTTCCTTTATCCCAAATTTTAACCGTCCCGGCTCCATAATTGCCCTCCGGTATTACTCCCTCGAAATCAATGTAATCCACCGGGTGGTCTTCCACCGACAAGGCAAGCTTCTTGTCACCGATTTCTTGCGGCAAGCCTTTTGGAACCGCCCAGCTTTTCAAAACGATCTCTTTGGCACCGGGCTCTGCCGGCATTTCCAGTCTGAAATCATAATGCAGGTGCGAGGCATCGTGTTCCTGCACCACAAAACGGTTTAATCCCTTGTCTGGAGCCTTTGCTTTCGGCTCGGGGGTTTTCCCAAAGTCTCTTTTCTTTTTGTATTTTTCTAAAGACATGTTCCTCTCTATCATTCCCGCGTAGGCGGGAATCTATAATTCCAATGGTCTGGATTCCCGCCTACGCGGGAATGACAACGTGGTTATGGCCACTTTTTAATATTCTTCAGCTCGTCTAATATGTAGTCCCAGTGTAGATTATCAAACCATGCGTCAATGTAGTTTTTTCTTTTCGTTCCGAAATCCATAAAGTATGCGTGTTCATAAACATCCAAGACCAGGATTGGTTTTGCATTCCAAACTCCTCCGTGTGAGTGCCAATCACACAAATCATTATAAAGTTTTTTCTCGTCAAAGTCATAATACAAAACGGCCCAGCCGCGTGATGCCATTCCCAAACCATAAAACCGTTCTTGCCAGTTTTCAAAACTGCCAAAGTCTTTTGCTAGTATCTTTCTCATTTCATCGGGCACTGTGCCGTCACCGCCAAGGCTTAAGAAATATGCTTCGTGCAGCTTTACCCCATTTAAAGCAAAGCTTTCCTCAAGTTTTAATTCCCGGTATCTGTCATATGTCGCGTTTGGCATTCCTTCAAAACCGTCTTCCAGGTCCTTGCGAATTGCATTCACCTTGCCGACATAGCCTTTGTAGAGCACATCAAAATGCTCCGATATTTGTTCACCGGATATTCCTTTTAGTTTTTTGTACGGCAATTTTATGGCTTCTAGCTTTTCCATTTCATTCTCCTTGACTTTTAGGATACATGAAAATTCTGTCTTATTGCACCATTAATTTTTACAAATTAACCGATGAGTCCGCAGGAAAAATTCCCAAAACCATCATTCTAAGCACAGAGAGATTCTGGACAAGCCTGTCTGCCGGCAGGCAGGCCAGAATGACGTGCCAACCGAGTATTTGTTGCTTTGTTTTTTAGTTCTTCTGTTCTTTTGTTTACTTGTGCTGGTCTAGCCAAGATTTAAGCTTCGCTTCTTCTTGGAATCCTACAAGTTTGGCGCCATCTTTTTGAGAAATAAAAGTCGGAGTGCCTTCGACGTTATATTGCTTAGCAAAGTCAGGATGATCTAAGATGTTCATCGGTTTTACTCGATAACCTTGCTTTGACAAATTAGTTAATACCGACTTCTCGTCCTGGCAATGAGAGCAATTTGGCGAATAAAAATACATCACAATGGCATTTTGATCAAAGTACGGCTCATTATCGCTGATGGTTGTCGTATTTTGAGGTTGAACCGGACTCTCCTTAAATTTTACGTAGCCGATTATCCCTATGAAGCCAAGAACCAAAACTCCGACAACGATATATGGTAAAAATTTTTTCATATTAGCCTTTTTTTAATTAACTTTATTTTATAACAAGCTTTTTACAGATAAAACTTAAAAATTATAAATCCCAAAACCAGCATGATGATACCCATGATAAGCTTTAAGTGATTTTTCTCCCTTTCTTGCCAGTCTGTCATTTTCATTGCCACTTTTTGGTTTGCGGTAACGGTATAAATAACGATGAGCGGCATGACGAACATTAGATTGTATAAAAGCAAATAAAAGAAGCCTTGAATAAATGTGGCCTTTTGGGAGAGAAGACCCAAAGTTGCCACATAGATGCCGCCGGCACAGGGAAAACCCGATATGCCGACCAAGAGGCCAACCACTGCCGCCGCCGGCCAAGAAGCCTTGTAGGCCCATTTCAGAATTAATTGCCGCGCGCCGTAAGGAATCTTGGTCGAGAACATCGAATTTGGAAAGAAATAATCTTTGATTGATAGCCCTCCGACAAGAACAATGATGATTGCTCCGATAAAAGTGATGAGGTGAGGTATGCCAAAGAAGAAAATCACACGGATAAGGCCAAGCCCTATCAAAAGATAAAGAATATAAATTGATAAAATATAGGCCAATGAGATCTGAAAGATCTTTGCTCTTTCTTTCTTCATCATAAAAAGCATGGAGAGATATATCAAAAAAATCCCTATGGCGCAGGGGTTAAAGCTGTCGATAAGCCCGTTTACAATCACTAGCGGCAACATTCCCATTAATCAATGGTAAGCCAGATTCAGGATTTTTTCAAGAAAAACAGCTAGCGCCAAGTCTTAAAATATGGATGGAAAATCCGCCAGCCGCCCTTCTTCCGAATCTCGCTGTTTATGTAAGTTATAGAGATCTCCTGCCCTCTGGCATTTAAGGGTTTTGGAACATCCTGAAACCACCAAATACCAACATCTTTTTCAAAAAAAGGAATCTTAAATATTTCGGCATACGTCGGCACCTTATACTCCAGCATTCCCAATTCTTTCTTTTTAACTGTCAGATATTTATCAAAAAATAACCTCGGAAAGATTTCGAGAATAAAGAGACAGATCGGAAGCGGCTTTTCGTAGGAATAATTTACTCTCACGTATTCCATAAAACCTTCGTAATCCGCTCGGTGCTGGCTGTCCAGTTTGGTCCAAGACCACTTATTTTCTGTTTCTTTGTCCATCCTTTTTAGACCTGACAAAAATATTTCACCCTTTTTCATTCCTGCAAACTGTTTCTTTAAGGAATCAAAAACCAGCATGTCCCACTGGATGACTACTATGCTATCCCAGGAGAGATCCCTGCCTCTTTTGTCATACCAATCCAAAATCCCCAAATCACCGTGGATCCACTTATAGTTTGGGTCTTCAAATGGAGAAACATAAAAATCATCGAGAAAGGAGCCGAGCGTTCTTTGATATTCTTCAGCCTCTTCTTGTAACCCGCCAAAAAGACCAAATATTTTTAAATCAGGATTATGTTTTTTGAGCAGTTCCAATCTGTTTTTGCAGATTTCAGGCTCTTTATAAAACCAAAAAAGTATCGCAAGCTCCATAAGCTAATTATATCAAGTTTTGCTAACAAGAGCTTGGATTTTTTATTTATATTTGATCGTCGGATGAGTTTTTATTATCTTAGGCTTGGCTAGCTTCTTCTTTTTCCGTTTGTAGATCAGAAAACCCAAAACACCGGCAAGAATAAACAGTAAAATTGGCCCGGCTATAACAATGATTGTAAACCAGAGAGGCCAAGCGGTTCCCAAAACCTTTGTTGCATTATTTGTCAGGGAGTTAGGCTTAGATTGACTGCCCGTATTTGAGGTAGGATTCTGATTTGAATTCGTACTTGGATTTAACCCCGAAGCAGCGCCGTTTGTTTTCGCGGGATTGGCATTTGTTTGACCGGAATTATTGCCAGAAGATGACTGGGATGAATTAGTTGCGCCGGCTGGCGGCGTGAAATCTACGACTAATTTTGCAGAGACAACAGGTGACTGCTCCTTAGTAGCAATATAGTAGAAATATGTCTCGGAACTGTTGACGTTTGAGAGACTTAAGCCATGCCAGGCATATTGTCCATTCACAGTGGCCTGAATTAAGTTTGATATATCAAAGCTATAGAAAGTGTTTTGCGTAGTTGCATCACAAGGATATCTAAGCATGCCTATCGAACTAACCGGCTGAGGCTGGTTGTTCCATGTGAGACTTCCTTCCGACCAGTCTCGATCAAGAAGAGAAACCTTGAAATTGTAACCGCTGTCCAGGTTGCAGAAGGTTAGATAAGTTTTCAGATAAGCTGAGTTAATAGTGGAATGGGGCGGAATCTGAGAAAGGTCGAAGTTAAAGAATGATGTCCCATGAAAAACACCATTGCCATTCACTTGAGCAAAAACATAGGTTGTCGTCTGCGTGCCATAGTTATTATCCGGATTGCTGGAAAAAGCGCTGGTATCGGCATTTGTGGAAATGGTAACTGAAGCCGCACGCGCTTCCGGAATTGAATTGACACCCAGGCAAAGAATAATTCCGAAAATAATTAATGAAAGTTTTTTCATTTCCCTCCTCTTTAAGCATTATAACTAATATTTACAAATAAAAAAACCTATAGGAGGTTTCCTTTTTCTCGCACTTAAAACCCACAAAAGATGATAAAATCAAATTATGGAAGAAAAAGCACTAGGTGCACTCACATGGATTGCCGGTATTCTAAATGAAAATGATATTCCATATTGTATTGGCGGCGGTATGGCAACACATATTTATGGCTCTGGTAGGCTAATAAATGATATAGATATTTCTGTCTCGGGGAAATATTTCTCTGCCATCGTCCCACTTGTAAAGGATTATATTATCGATGGACCAAAACACTACAAAAATGATAAGTGGGATTGCACGACAATTTCACTGAATTACGCGGGGCAAGATATTGATATGACAGATACAGATACTTTGCTGATGAGTAAAAAAGACGGAACTGGATGGATAAAAAATAAAGAAATTTATCAGAAATACCCCAATGTCATTAAAGAAATTGATGGCACTCACGTTTCTCTCATGGATCCGCGAGTGTTGCTCGAATACAAACAAGAATTAAACGGCAAACACCAAGAATCTGACAGAAAATTTCTTGAAAAATATATCAAATCGAATTATTAACCTTCATAAAACACCCTTTGATACAATCTTAGGGTGTTCTAATAGTTCTTTTTGGCTCCCGGGGCCGGACTCGAACCGGCAACCTACTGGTTACACTTATCCTAATATTACTATCAGGCGTGGACTATCTCATCACCATATCCGGCGACTGCCGGACTTAGGTGCTGGGCGCTCTGGGGGTGTAATCACCTAGTCTCTGAACCTTCTCCATCTTGGAGCTTGGCTGCGGATTACCCATCCGGCGACTGCCGGATTAGGGCTTCCCGATCCGACGATAAATGCCGGATTCCATAAAGGACAATTCACCCAGTTTTCACTCAGGCGTTTCCACCTGAGGCTGCAATTTTTACAGCCAGTTGCTCTACCATTGAGCTACCCGGGATTAATAATACTTTTCAAAAATTCTCGCCCGCGATGGGATTTGAGTTGCTTTTCGCGAACAATGGCATCCGACCTACTTTTAAATTCTTCTTTGTAGACCAAGTCCCACTGTCCGGAAAACTTTGCCGTAAAATGACCCTTGTTTTGGATTTTATAATTATGTTTTTCTAATCTCCTTGTAAGGTTATTAGTTTGACCAACATAAATTTTATTTGATTGTTTGTTAAAAATACAATAAACGTAATGCATACTTTTGCTTACAGCCAGTTGTCCGGCAACCGCCGGACTACCCGGGATTAAATTTTTGAGGTGCAAATACTGGAATATTATAGCGAAAATAGCACAAAAAATCAATTCAAAGATTTTGGGCCGCTCGGCGATGCCGGGCGGCCCCTGGTGTTTCACCTTGAAACCTCCTGTTCGATTTCGGCAAAAAGGGACCGGATATCATCAACTCTGTGTCTGGCAAGAAGTTTAATTAACCTATAGCCGGGTTCTTGCATTCTCCAGAACTTGCCTTCTTTCCTTGCCAAAAGAAATTGACGGACATAATCTTCAACCGTTAAAGAATCTTCGGTCGGTATTGGCGCGTTCTCACACCCGATGTAGAACATCTTTCTCCCTTCTATTGGTTTGCTTTGACAGATTCTTCATTTAGCATTGCAGCCAGCTTGTAAGTGCTAGCTATATCGATTGAATACTTCGCAGCAAGCTCGGTTATTTGAATGAGAGCTTCAGTGTCTTCCCCATTTGAGTCGCGATATCTCTTCACCGCTTCTCGTATTTCTTCCAAGTCGATTACCCCCTTTCTTCCAATTTCCTTGTTCCCGATAGCCAATGGCCCATGGCAAAATGATGTCATTTTCTTCCTTTCTCTCGAAATCTTGTTAAGGTACAAAAAATCCTACAATTGAAAAGGCCATTTTTCGGAATAAAAAATAGCCCCGCTTTGTAGGACTTATTTTGATTCAATAAATAGGAAACCTACAAAGCTAAGCTCTGAAGGTAAACCAGTATTTTACTTGAATCATTTCTCTTTTCACGAAAGTAATTATACTACAAGCATAAACTCTTTACAAGAGATTTTTTGAATGCCGGTACACTAGACTGGTCTGGTGTACTTCCACAATAGCTTTGAAATTTGATGTTTGGAGTTTGATTAAAAATTGTAAATTTCAAATTGAAAATTAATTTAGTGCGGGTATTTGTCCGGCGAGTCATACTTTGAAACCCAATAATTTGTTTTTATTAATTTCCCCGCAGCATCATACATCAAGCGGTAAAAGGTAGCTGTAAAGGACTTTGGCCCGCGCGCGTCCTGTTCCGTAATTGTCGGTGTAATTCCTTCCACCACATCTGAAACCCCAACTGTACCGTCGGCATTTCCGGCAAACTTTATACTTCCCGGCTTTTTTGTGCCGTAAAAATCAAAGTAAAGCTTGTTGCCGGAAATTCTGGTCTGAATCAGGATGTAGCCCGGCGTGTCATTTCTAAATATCAGATCCGGCGACGGAATGTAAATGGTAGCGTCCACCCCATACGGTTTGTAATAGCCGACCGGATAGGCGTGAGCGGCTCGCTCCAGGATAGGCAGACCTGCGTTTAAAGCCGCCCGAAAAGCAGTGGTCGATACCTGGCAAAGACCGCCGCCGTATTCCGGAACGGTTTTGTCTTTTAGAATGACCAGTTCGGGAAGATAACCGGTTGAGGCATCGACATTACCCAAGGTATCATCAAAGGAGAAAGCCTCACCCGGTTTGATTAAAACACCGTTGAACTTAGCAGCGCCAACTTGTATATTATGAAGTCTGTTTGCCGGCGAACCGGAAAAGTCAGTCCAGCCGGTTGAAACAAGTTCCTTAATCCCCAACTTGTCCAAATTGCCGCTCGATACTTCCGGTTTGGTAATGGTCACAGGTATTTTTACTTCACTTTGATCGTTTTCCAAAGCATTTTTAATGTCTGCCGCCAGTTTATCAACTTGGACATCTCTGCCGTCAACGCTCTCTGCCACAACTTGCACTTTGCCATTCTCAACGTCCAGCTTTGCATTTTGTGCAGCTTGATTGATGCGGCCGGCAAACCCCTGGGCAAAATCCGTAATTCTCTTCTGGCTGAACCCGGTATCTATAACCGTGTCAACACTTGAAAGGGGAAATATGTTGTTAATGGAGGGTTTTGCTATCTCTGACTCCGCCGCGCTGTTGCCAAAGTCGATGAAGCCTGCGATATCATTTGCCGAAACACTGTATTTTTGGCTGCCGTCAGTGAGAGAAAAATTCCTTGAAAGAATCTCCTGCACTTCTGAGCGCACAAGCGATATGTCACTCTCCGTAATAAAAGGGTTTAGCGTTTTAACCTTGAGTTTGAAACTGGTCTTTTGGTTGCCTAAGCCGTTTTCTATCATCTCAACATTTTCACCAAGCAGAATCCTTTTGCCGATGTTTTCCTTTGTGGTCTTTATCTGCCCCTGCTGCATATAGATCGAGGCGTCTTCGACGGGCGTGTTTTCTTTTGCAGCAATGTTTATTAATACATTATCCAAAACGTCATGATTGAAATTTACGGCAAGCGGCACATCGGTTTTATAATTTTTAATGGGATTTAAGTTATCATCTCGGCCAATCTGAAAGGCATTATCAATGGTTTTGGCCAAATCGTAGTTAACGGCCAGGTCAGAACCAATTGGATACTGCTCATCCCCGGCAAGTGTGATTTTCTGCGGCGGTTTTACGGCTTTTGACAGCTTGACTTTAGCCTTATCTTTTGTCATTCCTCCGACATAGATGCCGGCAACTGAAATTCCAGGATAAATCCTATCTCCGTAGGCAAAAGAATTCACCGTTAGAAGCAAGACATAAACAGAGGCAACGATAAAGAAAGCGATGTATGCATACATCACCCTTCTATCCTCCAGCCAGTTTTGCTTCTTTTTCTTTGCCACTTTGTATATCGCCTCCCGGCGTTTTGTCATTCCCGCGGAGGCGGGAATCCAGTATTATTATGTAGTTTCCCGCCTCCGCGGGAATGACAGGAGAAGAAGACTACTCTTCCTTCAGTACTTCATTTAAAAGGCTCTGCGCTAATTCTTCCCGGTTTCTTGACGCTTCTTCTTCGCTTGCAACCTCAAGATAAATCACGTCCCCTGTTTTCGCTGTATCCGGAAGCATATCTTTAGGCATATTTACACTGCCAAATTCCGTCGAAACAACAGCAAACCCCTCATCAAATCTATCAATTGTCCCTTTTGTCTTTTTCATCATAGCTTTGAATAAATTTTAGCACCGATTTTCCCTGCTTGTAAACCTTTAGTGCTATAAAAGAAAAATTAAAGATTCTCCAGGCCGTCATTCTGGCTTGTCCAGAATCTAATTTATTGTTTAGTTTTTGATTCTGGACAAGCCAGAATGACACGAAAAAAATTTTACTAATTTCAATGTTCAAATCTAACATTCAGGCTTTCAGGATTTTATCGGTAATGTTAAAATAAAATTAGAGAAAGGAAAATTTTCTATGCCAACATTTGTCATCGGCCATTTAAATAATGACACGGACTCAGTTGTGTCGGCCATTGCTTTATCATATCTGGAAAAACAACTGGGAAATGACTATGACCCGGCCATTGCCAGCCCCATAAATCGTGAGACTGAATTTGTATTGAAAGAGTTTGGGCTTGATACGCCGGAGATAATTCCGGATTCTGAAAAGAAAGTAATCTTGGTTGATCACAATGAACCATCGCAAATCTCACCCAATATCAAAATTGATGAGATCCAATGCATCATAGACCACCACAAGCTTGGGGGTTTAAAGACGAGCCAGCCAATCAGCGTGAGAGTAAAGCCGGTCGGCAGCACCTCGACAATCATCGCCGGCATCTTTCAAAAGAAAGGCATTAAACCATCAAAGAAAATTGCCGGGATTTTGGCTGCCGGGATTTTGTCGGATACGCTAAAGTTCACCTCCCCGACTACTCACGAAGATGACAAGGAAGCCATTAAGGATTTAAATAAAATAGCTGAAATTGATATTTCTGCCTTCACCGATAAATTGTTTAAGGCAAAGTCCGACATTTCCGGCATGAAAATGAATGAAATAGTGGATTGCGATTACAAAGGTTTTGAAGCCAAAGGAAAAAAGTTCGGCATAGGAGTTTGGGAAACGGTGATGCCGGAACCTGTCATAAAAAATCGGAAGGAAATTTTAGACGCGCTCAAAAAGAAAAAGGAAGCATGCAAACTGGACTTTATTTTCTTCGCCGTAGTTGACATTCTAAAAAATGAGTCAGTCATGTTTACGCCCGGAGAAAAAGAAAGCAAAATAATTTCAAAGGCGTATAAAACGGAGATTAAAGATAACCTTTCGGTATTGCCGGGTGTTGTCTCAAGGAAAAAACAAATGACACCGGATATAGAAAAGGCTCTTAGCTCTTAGTAGAGTCTTAGCTAGGCTTGTGCTGGCGTGAAAGCATTAGAGAAATAGCCGCTATCATGCCCACAGTCAGGGCAAACAGCACCAGCGAACTCCTTGGTGGCAGCTTTGTTGATAGCACCGCCACAAAACCAAGAAGAATAGTTACGTAATAGATAAATGTGACGGCTTTTCGCTCTGTAAATCCTAGGTCGAGTAGCCGATGGTGCAGGTGGCCGCGATCGGCGATAAATATCTTCTTGCCATTTTTTGCTCTTCGAATAATGGCAAACAAGGTGTCAAATATCGGTATGGCAAGGATCATAATCGGCGCCAGCATCACGAATGTCGCCGCCACCTTGGTAACCCCCAAGATAGACAAGGCCGCCAAGGAAAATCCCAAAAACTGAGAACCTGTATCCCCAATGAACATTTTTCTTTTCTTGGAAAAGTTGTGCGGCAAAAAACCTACTGTGGCAGCCGCCAAGATAAACGCAACTATCGCCACTTCTTGCCTTCCTTGGCCAAGTGCAACTATTCCCAAGACAACAGCGACTATCGACCCTACTCCGCCAGACAAGCCATCAAGTCCGTCAATCAAGTTGATGGCGTTTGTGATACCAAGCAGCCAGAAAAATGTCAGTGGAATAGATAAAATGCCGATGTGAATCACCGAATCATTGCCGGTCACAAACTCAATTCTTAAACCAAAATACATCGCCAGCCCAACCGCGATTATCTGCCCGAGGAGCTTGTATCTGGCCCGGACATCGAAGATATCATCAACCAGCCCCATCAAAAACATAAGGGTTGCGCCGACATAAAATCCTAAGAAATCAGAATTATAACCGAGAGCAGCTAAAGAGGTGGCCATGACAACCAGAAAGATGGCAATGCCGCCACCTTGCGGAATTGCCATTTTGTGTACCTTTCTTTCTCCGGGATGCGCCAAGACATTAAAACGCACCAAAAGGGCTCTGGTGATAAAGCATAGGATATAGCTGGCCACGAAACTAATGAGTAATATGCTGATCATAAACAAGCACATTATACTCTTCTTGTGCTTATTTTACCACCATTACGAGATGAGTCCGTTGAAAAACATTTTTCTGGTGTCATTCTGGCCAGACCTGTTCCGGCTTGACAGGAATCAGTCCAGAATCAAGGATTAAGCGTAAATGTTTAGATTCTGGTCTCTCCGGCAAATGCCGGATCGACAGAATGACGAATTTAGGTACTTTTTCAACGGTCTCGTGAGATAGTTCGTAAAAATTCTTTAATTGTTTCGTCGGCAGATTTTTGGGCTGAAAACTTTGCCGCGGCTTCATCATATGCCCGGCGGGTCATTTCTCCGACTTTTTCCGGCTCGTCAAAAACGCGTTTTATGGCTTCACATATCGCCTTCGGTTTGGCGCTTTTTGCAATAATGCCCGTTCTGTCATTCATAACAATCTCTTTCATGCCGCCGACCGGAGTAATTACGACGGGTTTTTTAGCAAGCATTGCCTGAATTACGGCGAGCCCCAACCCCTCGCTTCTTGATGGCTGTACATAGATGTCGATTTGCGCGAGTGCTTCCCCTGGATCGAAATAACCCGGCATCTCCACCTTTTCCTCCAAACCCAATTTCTTTGCCAGCCCCTCAAGGTTCTTGCGTTCCTTGCCTTCACCCCATATAAAGAGCTTGGCCGCAGTGTTTTCCAGCTCAGCAAAGGCCTTAATGAGATTGTCATACCCTTTCACTTTGTCCAGTCGTCCTAATGAACCAATTATGATCTCTTTGGCTTTTCTGTTTCTTGGCTTTTCTGTTTCTTGGCCTTTCTCGATTCCATCATAAATCACAGTGATTTTGTCTTTTTTTATACCTTTTCTGATCAATGTTTTTTTAAGAAACTTCGAGGCAGCAATGTATTGCTTGGTCGCCGGGCGGGTCAGAAAATCACTGAGTCCATAAAGAGAGCTTATAAATGGATTCGGATATTCCTGGCTCATGTCGCTATGCACAACCGTCAAGTGCGGAGTACCGGCAAGTTTTGCCCCGATGCGAGCGTAGAAGTTTGCCACCACGCCTTGGGAAACCACCAAGCTAGCGCCTTCCTGCTGAACGGTTTTTTTGATATCGAAAAATGTCTGCGGCCGGATGCGTCCGCCGCCTAACATGACGACCTTGCCTCCTGCCTTTTTGATTGATTTGCACAGCGGCCAGTCGCCCAGGCTAATTAATAACAATTCAACTCTCGTCTTGTCGTAATGGCTAAATAAAGAATTGAGGTAATCTTCTATCCCGCCTTGATATTTGGCGCCGCTATAAATAATTGCAACTTTTTTCATAGGCTTGTTTTAATTGTTGGAGTTGTTGGATCGCTTCGTTTGTTGAAATTGTTATTCATCTTCAACGTTTCCTACAACTCCCGCATTTCCAGCTTCTCCAAGCTTCCACTTTACAACATTATAAATAAAAACAGGTACGGCATTCCATATTCTGCCCATGCGGCTTTTTGTCCGTTTGTCCGGGTCGCCGGTCCTATTTACTCCGGTGAAAAGCCTCCACAGCCACTCAAGGCTCGCCGCCTGCATCCATTTCGGCGCCTTTTCCGAGGGATCCGCAATCCGATCAAGCGAGCCGCCTTCGCCAACAGCCACACGAACATTTTCCAGCTTATCCAAGTTGTCGCGAATCCAGTATTCTTGCTTTGGCG
Organism: bacterium; assembly: GCA_021796415.1. GTDB lineage: Bacteria > Patescibacteriota > CPR2 > UBA1875 > JAJYID01 > JAJYQQ01. Next base: position 5,036 of record JAJYJC010000014.1, on the reverse strand, counting down.
AGCCCATAGCCACAACCAAAAGTCCGGCCCCAGACTTGTTGATATCCTCTACCATTTCTTCATCTTTATAATTAAATCCTTCATGGCAGCCGGCAATCTTCAGTTTGGGAAGCTTTTTTTGAATTTTTTGAATGGCTTGGGATAATACTTCCTTCTCGGCCCCGAAAAAATATACTCCTTCGCTAGTATCTTGGGCAGCTTCAAGCATTATAGTCAGAGCATCTAGCCCGGGGATATTTTCGCAAATCGGCCCGCGGCAGTATTTCGGATAAAAAACCAGGCTTGCACCCGAATACACCATCTGCCATATTGCCTGAATCTGGCGCAAAATTGGCATTTTCACAAGCGGCATCTCCAAATATTTGGCCGCCCAAAGCACTCCTTTGCCGTCAGCGATATTGCAGTCGCAATCATTCAGCGCGTCGCAAAATATCTCGGTATTTAGCGACCGCAGTAAAAACTCCGTGTTTACCTTGCCTATCTTGTGAGCTCTTTTGCTTTTTAGCATTGAAGCAACTTCATTTTTCAAAGCAGAAGCGGGCATTGCGGTTATTTCTGTTTTTAGAATTTTCACTTTGTTCATTTTACCTGCTCTCTTTCATTGAACTTGCCGCCGCTAGCCCCATTCTTGCGATTCCGGGAGATATCTTAAACACCTTCATGGCAACTTTTGCCTTAAACAAACCGTCAAACGGCTGCACTCTTTCCAATGCTTTACCGGCTTCATCATATTTCTTCTCTTTAACTTCGGCAATAAACAATCTGACAAGATTTAGGTTTGCGCCTGTTTTTATCAATTTCTCTTCCTCATCATTTTCCGCCTTTAAAGACTTAAATATCTTTTCATTTTCCTTAAATACCCGGCTCATGTCATGAGAAAAGGATTTCTTGCTTCGGCGCCAAGCGCATAACGGTTCACTGAAGCCATAAACGCCGTATTTTCTGGTAATTTTCAGCCACAAATTGTAGTCGTCGTTGCCGCTTAAATCCTCGCGCAAAAGACCTACCTCGTCTAATACTTTCTTTGGAAACACGGCAGAGCATGCCGTAATAAAATCCTCCTCCAAAAGCATTCTAAAGCTCTCGCTTGAGTCCATATATCCATCAGGCACATATCTTGCCCCTATTTTCTTCCCATGCGAGTCCACCACATCAGTTGATGCGACAATTATGCCGGCATTTTTATCGTTTACCGCCATTTGGCGCTCAAGTTTTTCCGGGTACCAAAGATCATCCTGATCGCAAAAGGCAATATACTCTCCTTTTGCTTGTTTGATGCCAAAGTTCCTGGGAATCGCCTGATTGCCGCTGTTTTCTTTGTGAAAATATTTGACTCTTTTGTCGTCAAATGACTTCACAATGTCGGCTGTTGAATCAGTAGAACCGTCATCAACCGCCAGAATTTCAAAGTCATGGTAAGTCTGGCCTAGAAGCGACTCCAGCGTTTCCTTTATAAATTTTTCACCGTTATAAGCCGGTAGTATTATGCTAACCTTTGGCATCGCGCACCTTTCTTATCTTTGTCGTAAGCGTCTTAAAATCCAGCGTCAAAACAAGCTTTGTACCAAGCGTAATTCTGTGCAGGGTGAGGTAAAAAAACCTCATGACCTTAAATCCAAATGGCTTTCCTGCCGCTCTTCCGCTTGAAATCAAGTACTTGTTTTTCAGGTTCTTGCTCTTGATATAAAACCAGCCAAACCCATCTTCATAATAATATCTTTCTTCATCCGGGGCTATCTCACTCTTCCATTTCTGAAGAAAAATCTCTTCGTTTCTATTGACTGCTTTAAATCTTCCTGCGCTTACGCTCTCATGATGGACAACTATGCTTTCCGGGCAATAGAAAACTTTATGTCCCAGTTTTCCGGCCTTCAGGCACAGGTCGATATCTTCCATACCGTTTAGGTACTCTTCGCCGAAACCGCCGGCTTTGTCAAAAACATCTTTCTTAATCGCCATACAGGCCGCCGTCACTGCTTGAAACTCCCTCTTTTTGTTCACAAACGGTTCGTCCGGACTTTCATTGTAGTAAATGTGCCTCGGAATATAATCGTTTGATATGACGATGCCGGCATGCTGCACACGGCCATTGGGGAAAATCAGTTTGGGCGCGGCAATAGCCGTTTCCTTCTCTGATAATACTCTAAGCAGAGGCTCAAGCCATCCCTTTCTCACTTCCGTGTCATTATTTAAAAATATAAGAACGTCTCCCTTTGCTTCCCTTGCTCCTTGATTGTTGGCGCGGGAAAAACCCAAATTATTCTTGTTGGAAATTACCTTAATCCAGCCAAGAGACTTGAGATACTTAGCCGTATCGTCGGTTGAAGCATTATCAACCACAATAACATCGTCCAAGTGCTTTTCCGGTGTATTTTTTTTAATAGCTTCTAAACATTTTTTTGTTAGCGCCGCGTTGTTGAATGCCGGTATGATAATGCTAACTTTCATAACAAAAATTAAATATCGGTGTTTATGCCGAAGTTTTCGTGCTGGCGGGTCAAGTTTGGGCTGTAATACGGATCATTTGCAATTATATCCCCCCAGTTGTCCGCCATATACTGCCTTTCCGCAAGCACTCTTTCATACTTTTTGGGGTCTGTTTTTTTGAAATCTTCATCTAAGCCTCGGCTATACGACTCAAAGTGATATAGTTTGGCATAAGGCGTGTAAACTACCCTATACCCGGCTTTTAAAAGCTTGAGGCAAAAATCTACGTCGTTGTAGGCAACTTTTAACTCTTCCTCATTTAATCCGCCGACTTCTTTGTAGACATCTTTTGGCGCCATCAAGCAAGCCCCGGTCACTCCGCTATAATTCTTGATGATCTCGGCATGCTTGAAATAGTGAGGCTCGCCGTCAAAAAGCCATTTGAAAGCATGTCCGGCTATACCAGTACCAAGGATAATGCCGGCATGCTGAATTCTTTCATTCGGGAAAAGAAGTTTCGCGCCAACCGCTCCGACGCCTTCCTTTTGCGCTTGCTCAAGCATCGCTCGCAGCCATTCGCTTGTTATCACTTCAACGTCGTTGTTTAAAAGGAGCACATATTGACCGCTTGATTTTTCGACTGCATAATTATTGATGGCTGAAAACGAAAATGGCTTATCATAAACTAGCATCTTAACTTTTGGGTTCGCTTTGATTTTATTTAAATAGTTTTCTGTGCTTTTCTGCTTGCTTTGGTTATCGACCAAAATTATTTCATAATTATCATAGTCGGTTTTTGCCAATATGCTATCGACGCATTTTTTTAACACCTCTACCTTGTCTCTGAAGGGAATAATAATGGATACTTTTGGGTTGCCAAGAACGTCAAATCTAACCCTGTGAAATCCCGGCACAGGCCCATCCATGACTTCACCCGAAATGTTATTTCTCCTTAAATAATCTCGTAAAGCTTTCTGGGCAGCTTTGGCGGCATAATCTTTGTTTGAAGCCAGGCTAGCCGTGGAAGTTTCGATGGCCCGCCAATGATACAGAACTTTGGGAATGTGGTATATTTTCTTGTTATCTGTGTGTTCAATAAATCGTAAAACCAGATCATAATCCTGGGCCCCTTCGTAACCTTTTCGAAAGCCCTTGATTATATCAATTATCGACTTGCGATAAAGCCCCAAGTGGCAAGTGTACATCTGGGAAAGCAAAAGTTCCGGCGACCAATCCGGCTTGAAAAACGGCTCCCAGCGCTTACCACGGCTGTCGATTTTGTCTTCATCACTGTAAATGAAATCCGCATCTTTGTGCTGGTTTAGAAGCTTCACATTTTCATAAAGGGCAAACGGCGCCAACTCATCGTCATTGTCAAGCAGTGCTATAAATTCGCCAGTTGCCAGCCTCAAGGCATCATTGGAAGCGCCCGAGATATGCTGATTCTTCTTGCCAAAACTAATCTTAATCCTTTCGTCACCGCTTTCTTGCCATTTCCTCAGGCATTCAACAGTTTCTTGTTTTGTTGAAGCATCGTCATGAATGCAAATTTCCCAGTTTTCATAGTACTGGCTCCTGACAGATTCAATACATTTGTTGAGCCACTTGGGATCGACATTGTAAACGGGGATAATAATTGAAATTTTCGGTTTATACTTAAAGCTTTCTATTTCTTGTTTAATCTCGGTTGTATCGTATCTCTCGGTTTTCTTGATCCAATTTTGATATTGCGGGTATTCTTGCGGAATCTTCTTCTTGAAGTAGATAAAGTACCAGACTTTTCGTAAAAATAATGCCAGTCCGTCCCGCCTAAGAGCCGTAAACCCCCGTCGCCAGACGTTTCTCACCCTTCTCGGCCCAAACCTGATGTAGGCGTTTCTAAGCTTCCAGAACTTAGAATTTTGCATGGCAAGTATTTCCTGTGACATTCTATCTACTTCGGCTTCCTTTTCAGAAACAATTTGCGATATCTTTCTGCCACGCTCTTCAACAACACGATTTAGCTGACGGATGCTTGCTTGCAAATCACTGATATTTTGTTTCATATCACCCATGATTTTGTCTGTTATAAAGGAGCCTCTTTTTAAAAGTTCGTGAAAGTAAATGTTATGCTTTTTCGGCTCTTGAAGCTTTATTTCTTTTTGCCTCCCATTTTTACTTATTGAATAAATCTTTCGATATGATTGCTCTCCGTGATCAAACGGAAAAATTTTCATATTGTAAAAGGTGTTTAAAGATTCAAGTTTTTCCTTTATCTCCGGTGTGTAATAATGGGCGGCCAAAAAACTTATATTTGTAAGGTATTCCCAAAGAAAAAGCGAGTTGTTATTAATCTTTTGATATTTATATTTTCCTTTCGCTAAAAAATTCTCTATCTCAGTTTCTCTTGGTAATCCATTTTTAATGTGTTCCTTAAGCCAGGGGTGTTCTTCTCCTGTTAAGGCTTTATAATTTTCGTTTGCGTTTACTTCTGCTCGATACACTTCTTGTGAAAAAAACGGTGCTGCTAAAACCACTCCCATCTTCGCAACGCGCAGATTTTCTGACAGAAATTTATGCCTATCTTCAGAGGGAATATGCTCAAGGACGTCAGCTGAAACAACCCAATC
>JAJYJC010000013.1 GCA_021796415.1 bacterium | reverse complement strand
CTTTATAGAAAGAAGGAGCTAGTGCAGGTCTCAAACCCCTTGAGCCAGGAGCAGGAGTATATGCGGGCTGACTTGGCTGGATCGCTCATTGACGCTTCTTTGAAAAATAAAGAATACGGGGAAGTTAAGCTCTATGAAATCGCAGCTGTTTATTACAAGGAAAAGGCAAAAATTGTTGAGCATGCAAAGCTAAGCGGCATCGTCTCGTTGAAATCGGGTGATTTGGCTGGTTGTGTCATCGGGACAATCAGGCAACTACTGAATGAATTAAATGTAGGGGAGATTAAGGTCCAGGATCGTGACGCAAAACTTCCTTTTTCGCAAATAGGCGGCATTATAGTTAACGGAAAAGAAGCAGGAATAGCGGCTTTTGTCGAAAGCGGTTACACGACAAAGGAGAGAAAGATTGCTTTCTTTGAGATTGATATGCAGGTGCTGGAAAAAGCTGTCCGCCAAGCGGTATTTAAACCGATTCCGAAGTTTCCCGGATCAGAAAGGGACTTAACATTTATTGTAGATAAGAGCGTACAGGCGGGAAACGTGGAAAAAGAAATTAGTAATGTTGCATCAAAAATTCGGGCGAATTTTGAAGTGGCAGATATTTACATTGGCCGGAATATACCGGAGAATAAAAAGGCAATCACGGTCAGGTTTTATTATCAGCTCTCCGGCAGAACTTTGACCGATAAGGAAGTTGACGAAGACCAGAAGAAGATTATAAATAAAATAAATAATTCTCTGGGAGGGGAAGTAAGAGGTGAAAAACAAGCAGAATAAAGGCGGTTTTGACTCGATAACGGGTAAAGGAAATTTGCCGGTGCAAGAAGGCAAACCTGTTGAGGTTGTGTCAGAAAAAGAAAATAGCGTTGTTTCCGAAACGGTGAAGCCGGCAGAAAAAAGAAAGCGCGGGTTTAATTTCCTAAAATTTAGAAAAAAGAGATTATTCTCACTCCACGGCGTATTGGTTATTTTAGCTCTTTTGCCCTTCTTTCTTTTTGGCGCAGCCTCATATGCCTATCAGGTACATAATAATGGTAGAATTTTTGATGGCGTAAAAGTCTTTGGCATCGACGCCGGCGGCATGACAAAAGAAGACCTTTCCAAGATGCTAGATAGAAAAATTGGCAGCTATAAACTTACTATTCAGGGACAAAACCAGACATTTGTTGCTTCAAGCCAAGACCTTGGCGCAGTTTACGACAAAACGCAAATCATAAATCAGGCTTATGATTTCGGCCGAGACGGCAGTGTTCTTGGCAATTTTCTTAACCGCACGGAGGCATTTTTCTCAAGATACAAAATAAATCTAGGCGGCAAAGCTTACGCATTGAAAGAGGATGATATAGCCACGCCATACAAGATTGATAATGAGAAGCTTGATCAGTTTCTTTCCGGCATTGAGTCTAAAATAAATGTTGACCCGCAGGATTCACAAGTGACAACGCAGGGCAGTTCTATGCAGATTATCCCCGCGGTTTTTGGCAGAAAGCTTGAGACGGCTGACCTAAAAAATAAAATTCTGGCAGAACTAGCCGGTTTTCAGATGACGACTATCCAGCTTCAAACCAACGTTACCTCTCCTGCCATTTCAGATGAGAAAACAAAGGTTCTGGCCGAAGAGGCAGACCAGATAACATCCAAGAAAGTCACACTCACTTATCAGGATAAAGCCTTCTCGCCTTCAAAAAGCGTGCTCGTTTCATGGGTGACCTTTACCAAGTCTGGTAATCAAACAAATTGGCAAATGGTCATAGATCAGTCGAAGATGTCAGATTACATTAATTCAATAGGCAATAGTATCAATATTTACGCCACTGATCAAAAGATTAGAGTTGAAAATGAGACCAAACAAATCGTCACACAAGCAGGCAAAGATGGCTTAGTTATAGATGGGTCAGCATTGGAGAATCAGGTTGCCTTAGAGCTGCAATCTGATCCACAAGTCAATGTTGCGATACCAATGAAGGTTGACCACTTCAAAACTGATTATGATTACGTGGTGGTGGCGAACTGGGATAAATACATCGACATTAATCTGTCGACCCAGCACATGGAAGCGTATCTAAAAGGCGGGCAAAGAGTTGGCAGCTGGGCTATAACGAGTGGTCGGGATAGTCTCCCAACACCTTTAGGACAGTTTCTGATCATGAGAAAAGCATATGATGTATGCATGCCAAATCCGCCAAGTACGCAACCGCTTTGCGGAATTCATTATGTAAGTTACTTTACCGGGTCGGGCGATGCTATACATGAAGCGTGGTGGCGAAGTTACTTCGGCGGGCAAGATTATCATTGGGACGGTTCACACGGCTGCATCAATGCTCCTTACTCTGTTGCGCAGTTTATATACAATTGGGCGCCGATTGGCACGCCGATCACAATACATTACTGATGCAAAGCGATTTCAAACACCAGATATATCTGTTAAAATGAATTTACTAAAATATGAGGTAAGAAATGTCCTTCACAAATAATAATCCTATGGAAAATACTGAGAGCGAAGAGGTTCAAAATAATGCTCCCGAGAAGCAAAGAGTAGAAGCGCCCGAGCCGGTAAAAGCCTCCCCCGCGTCTCAGGGCCAAACGCAAAACAGCCAGCCGGCGGATCTGAGCGCGTTGTCTCAGCCGGCTCCACAACCACAGCAGTCTCAACAGCCGCCAAATAACGGCGCCATCACCCAGCCCGCAGTCCCGGCCGGCAAGGGCAGCGAACCGTATATCAAGGCTGCCGAAAATGTTATCCAAAAAGACAAACACGATCCGTATCAAGAAGAGGAAGACCACGAGGATGTTCAGATACAATATCTTCATGACAGGTTTGGCAAAGATATAAAGAGGGGAAATGATCAATGATCAAAATCCAATGACCAATCAAATCTCAAATTGAAAATTTTAACATTGAAAATTGATTGAAAATTGGAAATTGTGAACTGAAAATTAAAAAATGTTAATTTTTATCACAGGAGGGATTTTTATCATTCTGGCGGCGGCGGCAGGCTTTATATCTTTTTATAAAAAAACCAGCGCATACAAAAAACAAATTGAAAGATCCTTGAAAATTGTCCCATTAATGATAAGGGTGCCGCGCGAAATGGGAAACAAGGAAAAGGCAACTCAGAATCGTGACGATAGAGACGTGGGACGGGAAATTATATCATTTATGGAGACCTTTTATGCCAATCTGTCTGTGGTTTATAAAAGGGGCTTTGCAGACATTCACCACAATCTCCTTTACGGCCAGCGCCACATCGCCCTTGAGATAGTCGCCAAGGAAAAAGAAATTTTTTTCTACATCGGCGTGCCTATCACGCTTCTTGATATGGTAGAAAAAATGCTTGCGTCCCAATATCCCGATTGCGTCATTGAAGAGACGGAGGAGCATAATATTTTTTCACAGGACTGGAAGAAGTTGGGCGTGGCGGGCGGAGAGCTGAAACTCTACAAACCTTTCATTTACCCGATAAAAACATACAAAAATATCGAAGCCGAACCGCTCGAATCAATTACAAACACTCTGGGCAAGTTGGAACCAGGGGAGGGCGCGGCCATCCAGATTTTAATCCGGCCGGTGCATCCCCGAAAGATGCAAAGGGGCCGGGCGCACGTAAAAAAATCTCAAAACCAAACAAGCGGAGGCGGATTGTTTAATGAAATCACAAGCGCTGTGATGGTTAAGGACAATGCGCCGCAAAACCGCGAACCCGTGAAGTTGACAGCCATGGAAGAGGAGGTCAATAAAGCCATCGAGGAGAAAGCGGGCAAGCCTTCTTTTGAAACCATCATCCGATTTATTGTCTCTTCCCAAGCTCCGCATCGCAGCGAAATGATTTTGAATGAGCTGCAAGGCGCCTTTGCCCAGTTTAACGACCAAAACCTAAACGGATTCAGGTTTCGGCGCGAGCAAAATGTAAACAAGCTTGTAACCGATTACATTTTTCGATTCTTCGAGCACAAACTATTTTCGGTAAAACGGATGTTTTTAGGAAGGGTCATCGGCCACAAAAACATTTTAAACACAGAGGAAATCGCCAGTTTTTTTCACTTGCCAAATTATTTAATTTCTTCTCCCGGCATCAAATGGCTGCCGGCAAAGCGCGTCGAAACACCCATTAATTTACCCACCGAAGGCACGATCATTGCCGAGACAAACTTCCGCGGGCAAAAGCAGGTTGTCAGATTGGAGGAAAATGACAAACGCCGCCATGTCTACATTTTGGGACAGACCGGCACCGGTAAGTCGACCACTATGAAAAACATGATTTTGGACGATATTTATCATGGCAAAGGAGTCGCCTACATTGACCCGCATGGCCAGGATTTGGAAGACATTTTATCCAAAATCCCCAAAGAACGGGCGGAGGATGTGGTAATTTTTGATGCAGGCGACATTGAACGGCCGATGGGGCTAAACATTTTCGAGGCAAAAACGACGGAGCAGAAGGACTTGGTCATTCAGGAAGCGCTGCAAATTCTTTACAGACTTTATGACCCGCAGCACACGGGCCAAATCTTCGGCCCTCGTTTTGACCACTGGCTTCGAAATGCCGCCTTGACACTTATGGCGGATCCGGAGGGCGGGACATTCATTGAGGTTCCGAAAGTGTTCTCGGATGATAAATTTCTCGCCCACAAGCTAAAATTTGTTGACGATCCGGTGGTTCGGAGTTTCTGGGTTGACGAGATCGGCAAAACAAGCGATTACCACAAGTCGGAAATGATGGGGTATTTTATCGGCAAGTTTGGCGCATTCATGACAAATACTACGCTCAGAAACATTATCGGCCAGCCAAAGTCGTCTCTCAATTTGCGTGAAATAATGGATTCCGGCAAGATTTTGCTAATCAACCTTTCAAAGGGCAAAATCGGCGAGTTGAATATGAAGCTTTTGGGTATGGTATTTGTAGTCAAGCTCCAAATGGCGGCGATGTCAAGAACCGACATGCCCGAGGAAGAAAGGAAGGACTTCTATCTATATGTCGATGAGTTCCAAAACTTCCTGACAGAATCCTTTGCCCAGATACTATCTGAGGCTCGCAAGTACCGATTATCTCTCATTGTCGCCAACCAGTTTATCGGGCAGTTAACTGATGAGATAAAAAATGCCGTTTTTGGCAATGTAGGCACTATCATGTGTTTCCGGGTCGGACCGGATGACGCTGAATTTATGGCGAAGCAGTTCGAGCCGGTCTTCACCCAGCAAGACCTAATTAACATCGAAAACTACAATGCTGCAATACGGCTGATAATAAAAGGTATTCCGTCTCGTCCGTTTAATATCCAAGGGTTTCCGCCGATGGGCGTGGCAAATCCCGATGTCGGCAAAGCCATTCGAGAATTGGCGCGGCTCAAATATGCGCGTCCAAGGGAAATCGTGGAAAAGGAGGTGCTGGGGCGAATGGCAACGGGTTCGATGACAACCGTTGGCGAGACAATGCCGAGAGATACAGGGATTTAATCACATGTCATTCCGGACTAGTCCTTTAAAATATAATCAGTTGATCCGGAATCTAGATTCTATTGCTATAGATTCTGGACAAGCCAGAATGACACCTATTACATCAGTCCACTACCTAGACCACAAGGAAAGCAGATCAATCTTTACCGAATCCAGAACCTAAAAAATGGCAAATTGTGTTTTTGTCATTCTGTCCTGCCTGCCGGCAGGCAGGCTTGTCCAGAATCAAAATACAGCCAAAATCTTTGTGCAAAAACGTTGCTATCGCAAAAAAGTTGCATAAATACATAAATAATTCTTAATTCACATTCGATTATTCAACTATTCCATTATTCTAAATTCCAATTTGACTTTAGGCATAAGAAATATTTAAAATAGTGTAAGACATATAATAAGACTTCATTGAATTCAAAAAGGTAAAAATGCCACCAAATAATCCAAACAGAGGCGGATATAGAGGAGATGCAACGAAGCTGAGAGCAGAGGTCTATCAGTTTATTGACAGTGACGTGCTAAAGCAAACTCATGAAGAAAATCTTGATAATCTAGAGACCCTATATAAAAGGCCAAGAACTAAAGACAATATTAAACAAATACATCAAGTTACGGCTGAACTCATAAATCTTGAGAAAGAACTGAATAAGAGGGGGCTTCTTGAAGATGAGGAAGAACCGGAAGTAGACGAACACGCAGAAAAGCTTGACCAAGACCTTGAAGATCTTAGAAAATGGAAAGCGCAGCCAAAGAGCCAAGAAGAAAGAGAGATGAGGGAAATTAACGACCGGCTTGAAGTGATGCGAAGAGATGCCAAAAAGGGGGAAAAGAGCAAGATAAGGCAAAAATACAAAACCGTTGAGGAGTATCTGAAAGATATCGAAAATGACCGCGAGGATTATTTAGAGAAGAAGGAAGAGGATGCGGAAAGGGTAAGGAAAGAGGAAAGGGCAGAACGAGCACAAAAAAATCAGGAATTTGAAAAACAGGAGTGGGAGGAAATCGAGAAAGAAACTGCTGCCAAACTCCAAGAAAGAACAGAAATACACAATCGGAGCGATCAGGGTGCAGTAGTTGAGGGTGGGGAAGGAATGCCCTTTGAAAAGAAATTTAAAACACCTGAAGAGATGGAAGACCAAGCAATTAAAGATAATGAAGCGCTAAAGGAATACAGAAACAGCCCTGAATACAAAGCCGAACAATCACTTGAACCAATTCTTCAAGAAATAAATAAGTTGCTCCAGGAATACTCTAACCAAGTTAAAGAATATGATGATGTAAAAGAATCGGGGAATAATAGTTTGTTTAGAAAGGTAGCACTTAGATTTTCTAAGGGGAACATTGAGAGAAGTAGACGCAGTATCAATGATCTAGAAAATCTAAAGGCAAATCTGCTTTTAGAAGAAGCTAATTATATTGACAAGAAAGGCAAGCTATCCCAACAGCTAGACTTTTTATCACAGGATAACGTAAGGGGGCTATCCGAAATGGCCGAGGGATCAGTTACAAATGATAGAAATAAAGCAAAATTTGAAAGAATAAAAAAGGAGATTGCTTTTCTTGAAGAAAGCTATAGAGGTAAAAAGCAAAAGACTCTTATAGATATGGAGAATTTAGGGGTTGAGGTTTTGAGTCCAGAGAATCAGAGGCTACGAGATATGGGCATGGATTATAAGTATTTAGATGCTATCGAAGAACTATCCTTGAAAGATGTATATTCAGTTTCTCTTGATGCGGATGAGCAAATATTCGCCAAAGAACAAGAGGAAAGTTTTCTGCGAAGTCCGAATTTTCAGCAAAGAATTAAGGCTATAGAAAGTTCTCTTAAGAAAAATCTAAAACCGGGTGAGAATGAAGTGAAATTCATATTCTCAAATGGCGAGACCCAACTTGTTTATGAAGGGAAAGGCACGACCGATAAAAGTTATCTTGATGAGGTAAAAAAGGCGGTTGAGACATATAAAAGGAAAGTAATAGAAACTAGGGTTCGGATAAGACGACTTACAAAAATGATCGAGGATGAAAGAAAAAAGTCACCCGAAAAAGCAAATTTTACTAAAATAAATGAATGCATGAAAAGAATAGAAGAGGAGTCTAACAATTTACAAAGGTTAGGTGAGCAAATGAGACAAAATACGACAAAGGCTGACCATAGAAAAAGATTACAAAAGCTGAGGGATAAGATCCCTAATATAAAATTAGGCTGGTGAGTATGATAGAAAACAAGATAAAAAGAGAAATCAAAGTTATTGCAGATGAGATTACCAAGACACTAGAGGTTATCGATGATCTTAGCCTTGATGATACAAAAGCAGTTTCAAATAAACAAAAAGTGGTTTTAAACTTTGAAGTTCTGAAAAACCTCAAGAAAACAGCAGGGGGCATCAAGGATGACATTGCTTTCTTCCTTGAGGGTAAAAAGCTCGGCCAAGAAATTTTGGAGAAAGCAAAAAATGATTATCCTTCACTGAAAGATGATGAAAAGGCAAAAATTCTCGACTTCATAAACGAAAGCTATGAGGATGAAAAGCATGTTAAAGACAATCCCTCGGATTTAAATTCTGAGAAATTAATTAAACTCTTGTCTGATTTCAACGCTGATATTGATAGGTATGTCTCCAAACTGGATAAAAAACTGGCGGATGTCGAGGATGAAATCAAGCAGGAAGAGGAAAAGCAACTTGATATAAGAAAAGATATTTTGCGCAGAGAAGTCGAATTGGGAGAGAAAGAGCTTGCCTTAATCGAGGAAAATAAAAGGCTTTTTGACCAGGAGATAGAAAAGCTTGAATTGCTCGAGGAGGAGCTAAGCCTTGCCATCATGGAGCGCGACAACCAGAAGCAGATCGATGGAGTCCGAGACATGCTGGATGGGAAAATTGGCTAAAAATTAAGTACTACTGCGAATTTGCAACTTATAGATTGTTTGTCTATAATGGTTTTACTTATGCAGGACAAATTCGTGACTACGCTTGCAACTCTATTCGCCTAAAGGAGGTGAAGCATGAACCTTACAAGGAAGCAGCAGGCTACTTTAGATGGTCCGCCGACTGGCAAACAGCATAGCGAGGATTTTTGGATTCTTACCCTATGGCCCCAGCAGCTTATTGCAAAGCCCCAGATGCGCAGAACATTCGACTGGCAAAAGATTATGCGGTTAGCTCGCAGTTTGGCAACGACCGGCCAGGTCAATGAAGTCCTTGTCAACTTTTGTCAGAGTGAACTAGTTGTCTTTGCCGGCGGCCGGCGTTGGAGAGCAGCGAGATTGGCTAGTACCAGGCTGAGGTGCAAGGTCTTCAAGAATCTTGAGCCCTTAAAGCTGGTAGGCATCCAACAGGACGAGAACTTGAACGACCCTGTGTTGGCTGAAGAAGAAGCAATCTCGGTTGCTGACCACTTTTTCAGTAAAAGGGAGCTTGTTCCCGATCTCACAGTTGCTCAGTATTGCCGGGAAACAGGGAAGAGCAGGTATCAGGTTATAACTGCGGTGTCTTTTGCAACCAATCTCGACCCATTTGTAGTTGACATGGTCCTAAAGGGCATGATTGGTTTCACTGTCGCAGCAGCCGAGATTGCACGCATAAAATCTTCGAAGCGCCAGCAAGACTTGGCTCTTGACGCCTATCTTTTTAACCTGACGGGCAAGGAAGTGAGGCAAAGGGTTCATGATGTACTTTGGAACGAAGAGGGTGGCCAAGCCTCAATGGTAGAAAACTGGGGTGGTGAGACCTGGATTCATGAGCAGCGAAGGGTTTATCTGGAAAGAGAAGTGCATGATCGCACGAGAGATGCGATTGGATTTTTCCAGAGACTTCAAATCCTCATGGAGGATCGTCTGCTGCCCAGAAGCTACATGACTCCGGCAGTTCTTGAAAAAATCCAAATGTTGAAGGAGGCAGTTTCTCGCTTTGATGAAATGACAGAAACCATGGGAACAGAGGTTCTCTCGGAGCCGGCGCAATGATAGTAAAAATATCTGCGTGCCGGCTCTCTCTCTTTTTAGTAAAATCTCAAACGTGACCACTACACTAAACTATATTAGTGTAGTGAAAATATATGCATTATTTTAGTGAATTGTTTTCCACTTTTTTCTTTTGTTTTTGGCTCTAGGTTGTGCTAAAATATATGTAGTTGCAAAGCAGTGATATTTGCGGCGAATTTTCAAAAAATCTCCCATGGTTCGGATGTCGGAAATCGGATTTCAGATGTCTGATAAATACCTTCAAATAAGGAAAATCAGGGAGTCCCAAGCTTTGGGATTTTAGTTTAGAATGTGTCGCTTTGTCATCCTGAACTTGATTCAGGATCCAGATCGATTTAAATAGATTCCGGATCAAGTCCGGAATGACAGGAAGAAATGGCTGAAAAAACAAAAAAACAATCATATGACGCGTCTGCAATCCAGGTTTTAGAGGGTTTGCAAGCCGTTCGGAAAAGGCCCGGAATGTACATTGGCGGTACCGGTGTCGAGGGTTTGCATCATTTGGTTTGGGAAGTCCTTGACAATGCTATCGACGAGGCGATGGCCGGTTTTTGTACCAATATAGAAATAGTTATTCATCCTGATAATTCTCTAAGCGTCGATGATAACGGACGCGGCATCCCTGTCGACAAGCAAAAGCAAACCGGCAAGAGCGCACTGGAAACCGTTTTGACCGTTTTGCATGCGGGCGGTAAGTTTGGCGGCGGCGGTTATAAGGTATCCGGCGGACTTCATGGCGTCGGTGTCTCTGTGGTGAATGCGCTTTCTACTCATTTGCGGGCGGAAGTTGCCAGAGACGGGAAGCTTTATGCTCAAGAATTTAAAGACGGCGGCAAACCGGTAGGCGCGCTCAAAAAAGTCGGACCGGCGGATTATACGGGAACAAAAATTACCTTTACGCCCGACCCGGAAGTTTTTGAAACGATCGAATATAACTATAAAAAAATACTCGACAGGGTTCGACAGCAGGCATATCTGACAAAGGGGGTTAAGATTCGCCTTACTGACGAACGGACCGGCCTGCCTA
Organism: bacterium; assembly: GCA_021796415.1. Taxonomy (GTDB): domain Bacteria; phylum Patescibacteriota; class CPR2; order UBA1875; family JAJYID01; genus JAJYQQ01. The sequence continues at coordinate 8,938 of JAJYJC010000013.1, read as the reverse complement.
CCGGCCAGGCAGGCAAGAACTACAGTTTCTATTTCGAAGGCGGTATAAAATCCTATGTCTCCCACCTAAATCGCAATAAGGAACTCATTAACCCGAATGTTTTCTATGTGGAAAAAACAGTTGGCAATACAAGCGTTGAAGTGGCTATTCAGTATACCTCGGATTACACTGAAAATGTCCAGACGTTTGCCAACAATATTCACACCGCAGACGGCGGCACGCACTTGACGGGATTTCGCGGCGCTATCACCAGATCGATAAACGACTACGCCAAGAAAAGCGGCATTATAAAAGAAGCAAAGGATAATCTTTCCGGCGATGATGTCAGGGAAGGCTTGGCGGCCGTTGTGTCGGTGAAGCTTCCGGATCCGCAGTTTGAGGGCCAAACCAAGGCAAAGCTTGGCAATCCTGAGGTTCAAAATCAGGTGGGCTCTGTGATGGCGGAATATTTCTCATATTACCTCGACGAAAATCCAAACGATGCCAAAAAGATAATTACAAAATGTCTTTTATCAGCCCGTGCAAGGATGGCGGCTAGGGCGGCGCGCGACACAGTTATCAGAAAAGGGGCGCTTGAGGGCATGACTCTGCCGGGGAAACTGGCAGACTGCTCATCCAAAGATGCATCGCAAAGTGAACTCTACATTGTAGAAGGAGATTCTGCCGGCGGTTCTGCGAAACAAGGCCGCGACCGAACATTTCAAGCCATTTTGCCCCTGAAAGGAAAGATACTAAATGTTGAAAGAGCACGCCTTGACAGGATGCTGGCGTTTGAGGAAATTAAAGCGCTTATTATCGCAATGGGTGCAGGCATCGGTGAGACAAAAGACCTCTCAAAGATGAGATATCACCGCATAGTTATCATGACGGATGCTGATGTAGATGGCGCCCACATCAGAACGTTGCTTCTCACTTTTTACTACAGATATTTCCCGGAAATTATCGATAACGGCTACTTATACATAGCCCAGCCGCCTCTTTACAAAATTCAAAAAGGAGCGAAGAAGTTTTACGCATACAATGACGCCGATAAAGAAGAAATTATGAGCGAACTGGCTAAATCAAGTAAAAAGGAAAAAGTAAAAGGTAAAAATCAAATCGGGGAGTCAGAGATCGATGCGGGATTTGTGGTAACCGAGGTTGGCGGCGATGATGAAATGATCGAGGAAACGCCAGAAGAGGAAACAGAAGAAACGGGCGAGAAAAAAATTGCCGGCGTTAGCCTGCAGCGATACAAAGGTTTGGGTGAAATGAATCCGGAGCAGCTTTGGGAAACCACAATGGATCCGGAAAATAGAGTATTCCTGCAAGTTACGGCCGAGGACGCTGAGGCTGCCAATGAAGTATTCTCAATGCTCATGGGCAACGAGGTTGAACCTCGCAAGAGATTCATCCAGACCCACGCGAAAAATGTTAAAAATCTGGACGTGTAACCGTTCTGTCATTCCGGACTATTCCTTGAAAATATAATCAGTTGATCCGGAATCCAGAAAGAATTTAGAATAGTCGAATAATTGAAAAATAGAATGGGAATAGAGAATATAGAATAAGAAGAAGGGAAATTCAAAATTAAAAATGCAAAATATAAGGAAAGATTTGTCATTCCGACCGACATCATGGAATGACGAGCGGAGGAATCCCTTAAACCCGACTGGATTCCCGTCTTCACGGGAATGACAAGTTAAGAAATAAAATGGAACAAGAATTAATTTATTATAAAGATCAATATTTAGACGAGCTGGATTCGCCTATTCTTGAATGTGTTGGCAATAAGGTTTGCTTTGCTCAAAATATTTTTTTCCCAAGCACAAAAGGAGAGTTAAGCGATATGGGTTCTGTCGGCGGTATGGCAGTAAAGGATGTCAAAAAAGAAGATGGCAAGGTGATGATTCACTTGAGCAGTGAGCCTAAACTGCAAAAAGATCAAAGCGCAAAGCAAAAAATTGATTGGAATCGCAGACTAGACGGTATGAGGCTTCACTCTGCTCTGCATGCGGTTGCAGGAATTATTGAAAGAGACCATGGCATCAGGGCGGTTGCCGGAAATGTTTATAAAGATAAGGCGGTGTTAACCTTCAAGAAGCCCATTCCCGACATGATTTATATGACCTTAGAGGAGTCGGTCAATGATTTCATTAATGCAAATAAAGACATCAGAACATACTGGGATGAAAAACGCGAAGGTTTCAGATGGTGCCAAGTCGGGACTTTGGAGCCAATTCCCTGCGGCGGGCTGCACGTAAAAAACACCAAGGAAATCGGAGAGTTGGAGCTTGCCGGCAGCGGCGCGAAACTGGAAATAAAGCTGAGGAGTTAAAATGGCGGAAGAAGAAAAGAAAAATGAGATAGGATACATAAAGCCTCGCGACATCAACGCCGAGATGCAGGAGAGCTATCTTGACTATGCCATGAGCGTAATAGTGGCCCGCGCTCTTCCTGATGTTCGCGACGGGTTGAAGCCGGTCCACCGAAGAATTCTATATGCCATGGACAAGCTTGGGCTTCGAAGCGGTTCCAGATACAGGAAATCAGCAACGGTTGTCGGTGAGGTTTTGGGTAAGTATCACCCGCACGGTGATGCCGCAGTTTATGAAAGTATGGTTAGAATGGCGCAAAGCTGGTCGATGCGGTATACGCTTGTTGACGGACAGGGCAACTTCGGATCGATGGACGGCGACTCGGCGGCGGCCATGCGTTACACCGAGGCGAAAATGGCAAAAATTTCCGAGGAAATGCTTGCCGATATAGATAAAGACACCGTTGATTTCGTGCCAAACTATGACGGATCCCAGAAGGAGCCGCAAGTTTTGCCGGCGAAAGTGCCGAACCTTCTCTTGAATGGGCAAATCGGTATCGCTGTCGGTATGGCAACGGCTATCCCGCCGCATAATTTAGGAGAGCTGGTCGATGCCACCACAGAATTGATTGACTCAAGCGACGCTACTGTTGAGGATTTAATGGAGCATGTCAAAGGTCCGGACTTCCCGACCGGCGGTATCATTTACAACATTGATGAGATAAAGGCGGCTTACTCTACCGGCCGCGGCAAGATAGTGATGCGAGGCGTGGCGGTTATAGAAGAAGGCAAGAGAGATAACTTTAAAATCATAATTTCCGAACTGCCTTACCAGGTAAACAAAGCAACGCTTATTGAAAAGATAGCAGAACTGGTCAAAGAAAAGAAAATTGTAGGCGTTTCCGACCTTCGCGACGAGTCTGACAGAAAAGGCGTCCGGGTCGTGGTTGATATTAAGAAAGACGCGCACGCTAATAAAATTTTAAACCAGCTTTACAAGATGACCCAGCTTCAAAGCGCTTTTCATGTCAACATGATCGCGCTGGTTGACGGCGGTTTGCAACCGAAAATTTTGAGCCTTAAAAATGTCCTTGAGGAGTTTATAAAGCACAGATTTGAAGTCGTAACTCGCCGGACGCAATTTGAACTGGATAAAGCCAAAGCCAGGGCGCACATTTTGGAAGGGTTATTAATCGCGCTCAAAAACATAAACGAAGTTATCGAAACGATCAAAAAATCAAAGGACAAGGAGGTCGCGAAAGTCAATTTGATTAAGAAGTTCAAGCTGTCGGAGATTCAAGCCCAGGCCATTTTGGACATGAGACTTCAAACCTTGGCAGGCCTTGAGCGCCAAAAAATTCAGGACGAATACAACGAACTTCAAAAATTAATCGCAAAACTGGAAGATATTCTCGCTCACCCGAAGAAGATATACGGCATTATCAAAGACGAGCTGGCAGAGGTAAAGGACAAATACGGTGACGAGAGAAGAACAAAGGTAGTTGCAACCGGCATCGACAGCTTCTCCGATAAAGACTTGATTCCAAATGAAGAGGTGATAGTCACCATGACCAAGGGCAACTATATCAAGAAAATTCCCGTGACCACTTACCGTGCCCAGCACCGCGGCGGCAAAGGTGTGGTTGGCATGAAGACCAAAGAGGAGGATCTAGTAACGCATATGATGTTTGCCAAAAGCCATGACAATATTCTCTTTTTCACAAACAAAGGAAGGGTTTTTCAGACGCCGGCCTACGAGTTGCCGACGGCGTCCCGAATAGCCAAGGGCCAGCCGATAGTCAATGTTTTGCAGTTGGCGCCGGAGGAAACCGTCACAGCAATCATTAATGTTCCGGAGGAGAAAGAAGGCAAATACTTGATGATGGCAACCAAGAAGGGAACGGTCAAAAAGACTCCGCTTGAGGCATTTCTAAACATTCGAAAGACCGGCATCATCGCCATTGGAATCGACAAAAAAGACGAACTCAAATGGGTCAAGATGACCGATGGAAAAAGCGATATAATTCTCGCGACGAAAAATTCACTTGCAATCAGATTCAACGAGAAAGATGTCAGGCCAATGGGCCGGGCGGCGCGAGGAGTCAGGGGGATCAGATTGAAAAGCGATGACGAAGTGGTCGGCATGGATCCGATAGTTCCGGGCGGCGAGCTCCTTGTTGTCATGGAAAATGGGTACGGCAAAAGAACCAAACTAGAGCAGTTTACCTCTCACAGGCGCGGCGGCGTCGGCATCAAAGCAGGCGTTGTCACGAAGAAGACAGGCAAGACAGTTGACGTCAGGGTTATCGTTGACGACGAGGGTGACCTGGTTATCGTTTCGGCGCAAGGTGTCATCATCCGAACGCCACTTGCCAACATCTCAAAAATCGGTCGGGCAACTCAAGGAGTCAGAATTATGCGTTTAGACGATAGTGATAAAGTGGCTTCGGTTGCCTGCATTGTTGAGGATGAAGATGAAAACAAACAACAGGAAATGCCACTTGAAATGGAAGAAACAGAAGAAGGAAAAAAGAAGAAATAAAATTTTTCTTGACTTTTTCTGCATATGTTTTTATTATCGAAATACTTCTTTGGGTTGGCTCAAGGGAGATGGAAAACAAAAAGAACATCCGCCATCGCGGACAAAAACAAAAACTACATCAGAAATTATTTGGGAAGTGAGGCTATGCTCTATGGGGGCGCCGATACTGATAATGCATGCATTTGGTCACAAGGTGTCTATGGAGCCGCACGGAATATTGTATTGATTCCCGTCTTCACGGGAATGACAAGTGCATAAGTGTATTCCTGCAAGCGAGTGGTGAAACCGATCACGTTTCCTCGAGTTTAATTTGTCTTAGAATTTATTTTCTAGATTGACATCTTTATTCTGGAGGGAGGGTGATCGGTTTTAGTTTTGCCTAAAACAGACTTCCAAATATCGTTCTATTAATTTAAATAATTTGTAAAAATTCGGAGGGAAATCTAAAGAGGAGAAAATGAGTAAACTAAAAAAAGCATTTAAAAATTCGACAAAAAAGATCGCGGTTTTTGCAATGGTGATGCTCGCTTTGCAAAGCATGATGATGGCCGGTATCGCTCCCGGAAAAACATACGCGGCGACACCTGCAAAAGACGTCCCGGTGCTATCGCCCGCAAACCATGTGGTAATTAGCGAGGTGCAAGTCGGTCAGACAGGCATGGCTGATAATGAATTTGTTGAACTCTATAATCCGACAGCAACGGATATTAATCTGCAGGCTGAAAACCTGGCGCTGCATATTAAAAATAGTACCGGTTCTGATAGCAATAAACCTTTGACCTTCGCAAGCTCTATCATTAAATCAAATGGATTTTTTCTCATCGCTCCAAACAATTCTTACGCGACAGCAATAGGGGCTGATGCGACTTATGCAGACTCCGGCAATATGCTAGTGGCTAACGGTTCGGTTTCAGTCAGCTATACGGATGGAAATGATATGGTTGGTTGGGGTACTCAGCCTGCAGGGGGATATGAAGGCACAGCTTACGCTCCTACTATTCCGGCAGACCAAAGCATTGAGAGAAAGGCAAACGCTGCCTCTACATCTGCAACCATGGCGGTAGGCGGTACAGATGAGATGAAAGGGAACGCGTATGACACTGACAATAATGCGAATGACTTTGTGGCAAGGGCTATTCCTTATCCTCAAAACTCTGCAAGTCCGATAGAGGACATTATTGCACCAACAGTGACAGTGAATTCATCGGTAACCAATGTGAATACACCGGTTGTTACAGGAACAGTCACAGATAATGGGACGGTCAAATCTGTGACAATCCAAGTAAACGGGAAGACTTACAATGCGGTTGTTGTCGGTACAAATTGGACAGCTGCCGTAACAGACTCTTTGGCAGACAGCAAATACACCGTGGAAGCGGCGGCAGTCGACGCAAACTACAATACCGGTATGAGCTCAGGGAATTTGACAATTGACACTGTTAAACCAACTGTTGCGCTTGATAATCCTTCCGTCAGAACAAACAACACAACACCAACTATTACAGGAACTGCCAGTGATGCAAGCGGAGTGGCATCGGTTGTGGTAACGCTTGATGGAAACAATTACCCTGCAATATTGGATGCAAGTACCGGAAAGTGGACTTTTGTTGTACCTGCTCCGCTAACTGAATTGGATCACCCTATCACAGTTACTGCGACCGACATGGCTGGAAACATTGGAACAGCAACGGGTGTTATCAATATTGATACCTCAAATCTCATGGAGGTTACAAACTTCACAGCTACTACGACTAGCAGCAACGTGACATTGACCTGGACAAACCCGGATATGACGAAGGCCGGAAATGATGATTTCGCGAAAGTAAACATTTACAGAAGCACGGATGGCGGCGCGGAAGCATTAATCGCCACAAAAACAAAATCGGAAGATACGAACTTTGTGGACACGGACGTAAAGAGTGGTACAACGTACACCTACACCATTAAAACTGTAGATACGAGCGGCAATGAAAGTGCTGGCATCTCTCAGAAAGTCACCGTTCTGTCGCCTGTCGTTGCAGCGCCGAGCGTGACACAAGCGGTAGCAATGACGCCGGTCACAAATGAAACATACGGCGGTGATGCCGGTTCAAGCCAAGGCGAGGTAAAGGCAGCCACGATAAAACCGGACGACCAGAAGCCGGCCGACAATAACCAAAAGACCGAAACGAAAGACAAAAAAAGCATACCTTTGTGGGGCATAATCTTTCTGCTGGTTTTGGCCGGAGTAGGCGGATACCTCTTCTATGTACAAAATCCGCAGGCCGCAAACGGGGCGGCGAAGAGCAAGACGCGAAAGAAAAAGTAAACACTGATTACGAAAGAAGGCCCGAGAGATCGGGTCTTCTTCTTTGAGGCTACTTATCACTCTGTCATTCCGGACTATACCTTGAAAAAATATAATCAGTTGATCCGGAATCCAGAAGATTCTGGACAAGCCAGAATGACAAAAAACAGAGTTGGTTCAAAAAAGAAGACGGACTGTCTCCCTTTTCAATTGAGATTTGAAGAGTTTTAAATTATAATTTTTTCATGGCACAAGAAAACATAAAAAAAGAAGACTCCGAGGAACAGGATGAGGGCCGGGACCTTTGTCCTAAGTGCGGCAACTTAATGATTCGAGAAGGCGATGACTTGGTTTGCTCAAGCTGCTCGGACGATATAGATTTTTTTGGCGAAGAAGACGCAGTCTCCGGAGCGGAAAATGAATCTTAGGTATTATCTGGGTGCAGATTACCTCTTTTCCACTACGGGCAAGTTTTCGTATTGGTATCTGTACCTGGTATTGTTTTTGGCTATCACTATTTTTGGAGTTGTTTTTCGCATAATCCAAAGCGGGAAGGAAGACTACAAAGCCAAGGAGAATTTTGTGAAGCAGGCTTTCTGGATTTATTTGTTCTGGGGAGCGCTTGGGCTTGCGTCGGTCTTCGCCCGGTCGCAAGGATTGCCTGTGTTTGGAGCCAGAATATTTACCCTTGCGATCATTAAGCTTTTTATAATCTCAAACATCTGGCTGGCAATCTATTATTTCAAATGGACGAAGAAGGATGTCTTTAAACTCGCAAACAAAAAGCGGAAAGAGAAATGGCTAAAAAGGAAATAGTTGACTTCTTTGCCATTTTGAATTAAGATATCTTACAGTATTTTCAGCACAAATCAAGGAGGGGTAACAAGTCTGGAAACAGACGGTCCTGTTTTTGTGCGTTAAAATGCTTTCAAAAGAAACGAACCTTGAAACTGGATTCTCCACTTGTCATCCCGAGCGCAGCCGAGGGATCTCCACGATAAGAAATACAGGAAGGGATTTCTCCGCTTTCCACTATTGTGGTAGCGGTCGAAATGACAAAAAGAGAATTGAGTTATTAATCAATTCAGAACCTTGAAAGTTGAAAAGTAGAGAAAATTTAAATCACGTCAATGTAAATCTTAGAGTTTTTTAAACTCGCTTTTAGGAATTTCATTTTTAATGAAGTTTCTATACTTTTTGGAGAGTTTGATCCTGGCTCAGGATGAACGCTGGCGGCGTGCCTAAAACATGCAAGTCGAATGGTCGCCCTTTAGGCGACACCGATGAACTAAAGAACAGAAAAACATAATAACAAAAAGACAAATTGTCCTTCTGTTATTCTGTTATTCTGTTTCTCGGTTTTTCGTGTCGTCCAATGGACGACCATGGCGAACGGGTGAGTAATACATTGGTATCTGCCCTTCTCTCAGGGATAACCCATCGAAAGGTGGGATAATACCTGATAGTCCGTGCTTTGCACGGAATTTCTAAATCCGAATTTCTAATTTCTAAACAAATTCTAAATTCAAAAATCTCAAACAAGAAAAAGTTTTGAACATTTGAATTTAAAAATTAGATATTGTTTAGCGCTTAGGGTTTAAGATTTAGTGCTTCCGCGCAGAGCGCGGTAAAGCTCCGGCGGAGAAGGAGGAACCTATGTCCTATCAGCTTGTTGGTGGGGTAGAAGCCTACCAAGGCGACGACGGGTAGCTGGATCGAGAGGTTGACCAGCCACACTGGGACTGAGACACGGCCCAGACTCCTACGGGAGGCAGCAGTTAGGAATATTGCACAATGGGCGAAAGCCTGATGC